>CAMCZO010000004.1 GCA_945887955.1 Chitinophaga pinensis
AGTCCTAAAATTAAATGACAAAGTGAAGTAAATCGTTTTGTAAAACTATAGCCCAAAATAATAATTAGAGCAATTGGCGAAAGGTAAAAACAAAGTGTATTAATTAAATAGCTACAAAAAATAAAAAATAAGCAGCAAGTAATTACTAAAAAAAGAGCAGCGTTTGGCGAGATTATATTAGAAGGGATTTCCCGAATGGCCGTTCTTGGATTTTTTTTATCAAAATGTCTGTCAATATAACGATTAAAAGCCATAGCAGCGCTTCGTGCAAAAAGCATACAAAAAATAACTAGTATAAATTTTTCCCAATTAAACGAAACGGTATTAGTTTTAATAGCGAGTGAAAAGCCAATAAAACAAAAAGGTAAAGCGAAAATTGTATGACTAAATTTTATGAGCGATAAATAATTTTTTAAAATTGCAATCATATTATAATTATTTTCCTCTTCCTTGAAGAACAATTAGAACAGTATGAACTAATATTTTAAAATCTAATAAAAGACTCACGTTTTCGATATATAAAATATCAAATTTTAATCTGTTAATCATTTGTTCCACATTTTCGGCATAGCCATATTTAACCTGCCCCCAACTTGTAATGCCTGGCCTTACCTTTTGAAGATGTTTATAATGCGGTGCTTTTAAAATAATTTGATCTATGTAAAATTGTCTTTCTGGGCGAGGCCCTACTAAACTCATATTTCCAATTAATACATTGTAAAATTGAGGAATTTCGTCCAAACGAACTTTTCTTAAAAATTTGCCTGTTTTAGTAACGCGAGGGTCATTTGAACTAGAGAGTGCCGGCCCTTCTTTTTCTGCATCAGATATCATAGTTCTGAATTTATAAATATAAAATGGTTTACCATGAATGCCAATTCGAACTTGTTTAAAAAATACAGGACCTTTAGAACCTAATTTCACAAATATTCCAATGATAAAATAAACCCAACTAAAAAAAATTAAAACAAATATTGAGGTAAAGACATCTAAAAATCGTTTTACAGAAATTTGCCATTCAGGGTTAATTTGATTTTTTATTTCGATAAGTGGAGTTCCTAAAATGCTCGTCATTTTTACCTGTCCACTCAAGATATCATAAATATCAGGTATAATTTTTATTATAACACCCATATCACCTAAATCATTAACAATATTCTTTATATTTTCATGCTCCCAACTTTCTATGGCAATAATTACTTCTTCTATTTTGTAGTCTTTTATAATTTGTCTTATATTTTCATATTCGCCCAAATGTGTTAACTGTGTTTTAAGTTGTTCTGAGTATCCATTTTTGCCTTCTATATGAACGAAACCAATAAAAATATTACCAATCCCATGGTTTAATGCATTTATTTCGTTAAATAATTTAAGTGCCCGCTCGTTACTCCCTAAAATAATAGTGTTAAAGCCTAATTCTCGATTTTGAATTTTGTGATTTATGTTTGTAGATAAAATAATTCGAAAAATTGACGTAATAAAAAAATGCGCAGAAAACAAAACAAAGTAAAGTTTGTAATACAATTTATAAGTTACAACGGAGTCATCTAATAATAAAACAAAAAATAAAACAGTAACTCCTAATATAGTAGTAGATAATATTTGAACAAATTCATTAATCCTTGATTTTCGGAGCACATTATTGTATGATCCAGATAAATAATAAACCAATACCCAAATTAAGGGCAAAGTTAAAACACTGAAAAAATATTGACGATCAAATACTTCTCCCGAATATAAGCCTGTTTTTAAAATGTCTATTTGAGTTTTACGATAATAGTTAAAAATAGTCCAAGCTAATGCAGAAGATAAGAAATCAAAAAAGATATAGTTTATAGTTTTTAATTTAAAATTCATTAGAGATATATTAATTTTAGATTGTCAATGTATAATTTTGAGTTATCATTGTTATTAATCATCCTAAAATATAGTTTGTATTTATTGGAAACAGGAGCCGAACTAACAGCATTTGAAAGTTGAATGTATATTTTATTCCAGTTTTCTTTTGCACTTAAAGTTATGGCTTCTTTTAATTGTGGATCTTTATCTCCAATTAAACCAATACTAAATTCTTTGTTGCATTTATAATTTAGTTCGAGATAAACATTTTCTGATCCAGCAGGCAGTGAATAAGTTTGGCTAGTCTCTATTTGTCCAATAATTGATTGGCCTTTTAACTCAAGCTTTAAAAAGTTACTTTCTAAACTTTCTTCAGATGATATAATGTTATATATCGTATCAGAAATAGAAGAATTATTAAAAACATTACCTACATTATCAAAATTTTCGTTTATAACAAATTTTGTATTGGAATTGTATTCAAAAACCAAGGGCATTTCAATCGTTTTTCCAGATTCTATCAAGGTGTCAAATTCTAATGGGCTATAAAATGGCCAAAATACTCGAGTTTCAGCAATCCCATTATTTTTAATCCCTGCAAAAATTTGAATTTTAGCACTTTTATTATTATTAACTATAGGAATGAGATGATTATATGGGTAGGCACCTTGAAATTGACCGTTTGTATAAACCCATAAATCAGTAATTTTACTACTATTAGAACCTTGACTTAAATTAGAGGTCACAGATGCCTTGCTGGGTTTGAGATAAAAGGCAGTCAAGGCTGCATCGTATTTTTTACAAGAATAAAAACAAAGGTTTAATAAAATTAGGAATAAAAATAATCTCATAGCTTATCGATTTCTTTATTTTGCATTAATTTTAAATAATCTAATGTTTAAACGCATCTAAATAGTTGATTATTGCTTTTGTTAGTAAAAATAAAATTGTTCAAAAGTACTTATTTTTAACTTAATCAAAACAAAGTGTTTAGCATTATCATTTATATTTATTGTTTTAAAACTTATCGTGTTAGTAATTAATAAACATTCATTGATTAATGCTTATATAACTTGATAGTTTTGTAAAAAGTAATATTTTGGATAAGGCCATAAATGATATAGAAAATAAAAATCTCTTTAGGGGAAAACGCCTTCGTTTAGCAGATCAGTTAAGAGCAAAGGGAATTAAAAATAATTTAGTTCTTGCTGCAATTGAAAAAATACCAAGGCATCTGTTTTTTGATTCTACAACAGGCATTCCTGCATTATTAGACCATGCATATAGCGATAAGGCATTACCAATTGGCGAAGGTCAAACAATTTCTCATCCTTATACCGTTGCTTTTCAAACGGAACAATTAAATATAATAGCAGGCGAAAAGGTTCTTGAAATAGGCACAGGCTGCGGATATCAAACTGCTGTTTTATCTGAAATGGGAGCCAAAGTATTTAGTATCGAAAGACAAAAAGTATTATTTCAAAAAACAAAAATATTTTTACCTCAATTGGGATATCATACTGCTAAATTATTTTATGGCGATGGGTATAAAGGCTTAGTTCAATTTGCACCTTTCGATAAAATAATAGTTACAGCTGGCGCTCCTTATATACCTAATGATTTATTAATTCAATTAAAAATAGGTGGTATAATGATTATACCTATTGGTGAAGGTGTATCGCAGGAAATGATTTGGCTTAAAAAAACCAGCCAAACTACTTTTGATAAAAAGACAATGGGTATTTTTAATTTTGTGCCTCTTTTACAAAACAAGTCAGGATAAAAAATAAATCATTAAATAATAAAATATTTATAATTACGTTAAATAGTTAATCTAATATAAGTTTATGAAAAAATCGATAGTTGTCATAATTTTTTTGTTAAGTTCAAAACTTTTTTTTGCTCAAGATTTAACTTCAAAAAAAGGAGAACCATATTTACCCGAAGCTAAAGATTGGTGCATTGGTGTTGATGTTGGTCAGGTTATCAATTATGTAAATGGGTTTTTAAAAACCGAAGCTCCAGCATCTGCAAGTCCATCAATTAGCGCTTATACTATTTTTGGGAAATATTTTAAAAATGAAAAAAAAGCTTATCGAGGGTCCTTAAGTATCGGTTTTAATAGTTATGATGCGAGTAATATGGTTTTAGATAGAATTGCCTCAACTAATTCTGTATCTGTTTTTCCAGCTGCGGTTAATATGAAAGAAAATATTTGGAATCGAAAAACAAGTTTAATTGGATTGAGTTTTGGCATCGAAAATCGTCGCGGAAAAACTCGTTTACAAGGCTTGTATGGTGCTGAGGTTGGCTTGTCTATCTCAAATTCTAAAGATAAATTTACTTATGGCAATGCGTTAAATGCTTCAATAATTTCTCCTGTTGATGTTGATTCTATTGCAGATGCCATGTATAGTCCTATTTTTGGAGATGCAAATAATATTAATCAAAATGCTAATACAATCATTCAGGGTAAAGTAGGTAACGCAAGAATTATAGAAAGAAATAATGGAACATCCGTTACTTTTGGTTTAAGAGCTTTTGCAGGGGTAGAATATTTTTTATTCCCTAAAATGAGTATCGGAGGAGAGTTTGGCTTAGGTTTAGCATATACTTCTGGTGCCAGAGCAACTACTATTTGGGAATCAATTGGGCAATCTATTAATTCTACTTCTTCTGAGGTAAAAGTTGGTTCTACAACTACCGATGGCTCTAAAGAAAGTTATATAAAGTTTAATTCAGACAATTTAAATTCTATTTTTGGCGCTTCCGCTGCATTAAAATTAAATTTTTATTTTTAATTAGTGAATCTATAAAGTATTTGTTTTTTTTTGTTTTAAAAAAAATGAAAATCGATAACACCATTACGACTAATCTGTTTAAATTTACATTGTGGCTAAGGAGTTAAAAATTACTGCAATAACTAAAGAGGAACAATACATTCAACTTATTCCTCAAATAAAAGCACTATTGAGTGATGAAAATGATGCCATTTCAAATATGGCAAATATTTGTGCCGCACTTAAATTTGGAATGTCTTTTTTTTGGGTTGGATTTTATTTAGTAAAAGAAAATCAATTGGTATTAGGTCCATTTCAAGGCCCAGTTGCCTGTACTAGAATTGATTTTGGAAAAGGGGTTTGTGGTTCGGCTTGGCAAAAAAAACATGTTCTTATTGTTCCAGATGTAGAACAGTTTTCGGGGCATATTTCTTGTAATAGTTTAAGTAAAAGCGAAATAGTAATTCCATTAGTTGACTCTAATAAAAAAGTTATAGGGGTGTTGGATGTTGATAGCGAAAAGTTAAATAATTTTGATAACATTGATGAACGTTATTTAATCGAAATTTTATCATATTTAGTAATTTGATTATTTTAATTTCAAAATGGATAAAATAGTAGCAGAAAATAGAATTAATTTCCTTTCAGACGAATTAAATAAACATAATCATAACTACTATTTACTCGACAATCCAACAATTTCAGATTTTGAATTTGATAAATTATTAGAAGAATTAATTTCATTAGAAAAACAATTTCCTGAATTTTATTCAACCCGTTCTCCAAGCCAACGAATTGGTGGCGGCCTTACAAAAGAGTTTAAGTCTGTTAAGCATATTTATCCCATGCTTTCCCTTTCTAATAGTTATGATACATCTGATTTAATAGATTTTGACAGAAGAGTTCAAGAGGGTTTAGGAATTCAAGCTAATGATTTATTTGGTTCATCTGTTCAGTATGTTTGCGAGCTAAAGTTTGATGGCTTATCCATTGGCTTAACATATAAGGATGGTAATTTAGTTCAAGCGATTACTCGTGGCGACGGCATGCAGGGTGATGATGTTACTACGAATGCCATAACCATA
The DNA here is from genome assembly GCA_945887955.1 of Chitinophaga pinensis. Classification (GTDB taxonomy): domain Bacteria; phylum Bacteroidota; class Bacteroidia; order B-17B0; family Aurantibacillaceae; genus Aurantibacillus. Next base: position 5,705 of record CAMCZO010000004.1, read on the forward strand.
AAATCTATTCCACTAAAATTAAAAGAAATTTTACTTCCTGATTTTGAAATTAGAGGCGAAATTTTTATGTCTCGCCCAGTTTTTAATCAATTGAATAAAGAAAGAGAGGCACTTGGCGATGCTCTATTAGCAAATCCTCGTAATGCAGCTTCTGGTTCAATGAAAATACAAAATAGCGCGGTAGTAGCATCTCGAAAACTTGATTGTTTTTTATATTCTATCTTAACAAATAATTCTTCATTTAAAACACATTTTGAAGGCTTAGATTCTGCTAAAAAAATGGGATTTAAAATAAGTCCCCACACTAAATTAGTCGATAACATTCAACAAGTTATTGAATTTATTGAATATTGGAATGTTGAGCGCTTTAATTTACCTTTTGATATTGATGGCATTGTGATTAAGGTAAATAATTATAAACAACAATTACAATTAGGTTTTACTGCAAAATCACCACGCTGGGCCATTGCTTATAAATATAAAGCCGAGCAAGTAAGTACTCAATTAGTTTCTATTGCTTATCAAGTAGGAAGAACAGGTGCAATTACTCCTGTCGCTAATTTAGCCCCTATTGCTTTAGGAGGAACTACTGTAAAACGAGCGTCTTTGCACAATGCTGATATTATCGAAAAGTTAGATGTTAGATTGGGTGATTTTGTATTTATTGAAAAAGGTGGAGAAATAATTCCTAAAATTATTGGTGTCGACATTACAAAACGTAAACCAGATTCGATTAAAACAATTTATATTACACATTGCCCTGAATGTAATTCCAAATTATATAGAAACGAAGGTGAAGCCAATCATTTTTGTCCAAACGATTTAGAATGCCCTCCGCAGGTAAAAGGAAAAATAGAACATTTTGTTTCACGAAAAGCTATGAACATTGACAGTTTAGGTGGAGAAACTATTGTGCAATTATATAATGCCAAAATTTTAAATAACATTGCTGATATATATACTATTTCTAAAGAACAATTATTGCCATTAGAAAGAATGGCCGAAAAATCGGCAACTAATTTAATAGCAGGTATTGAGGCTAGCAAAAAAGTTCCTTTCGAACGGGTTTTATATGCAATCGGAATTAGACATGTTGGTGAAACAACAGCAAAAAAAATCGCTAAAAAAGTAAAAACTTTATCCAATTTAATTCAATTAAATAAAGAGGAATTATTAGCCATTGATGAGGTAGGAGAAACAATTGCGGATAGTATTTTGTCTTTTTTTGTAGATTATAAAAATCAACAGCTTCTTCAAAGACTTAATAATGCGGGTTTGCAATTTGAATTAAGTGATGAACAAAAAGAAGCAGGAAGTAATAAGTTTATTGGATTTACTTTTGTGATAAGTGGAGTGTTTAATAAATACAGTCGCGATCAGTTAAAAGAACTAATTGAATTGAATGGCGGCAAAAATTCTACTTCTATAAGCAGTAAAACTTCTTATGTATTGGCTGGAGAAAATATGGGTCCCGAAAAATTAAAAAAAGCACAAAGTTTAGGTGTTAAAATTATTTCTGAAAATGATTTTTTAGCTTTGTTGAATTGACTTTTGATTTGCGTTTTCTCTTTACCTTCTTTTAAATCTAATTAGTGAGTCTATCTTATAATTGAGTGAGTTAATAGTTATAAAGTATTGAATTCTCTAATTTAGCATGATAATTAATAAAGTTATTGGTTGATTAATTCTGTAAAATATATTTATTTTTTTACTTTTTTTGCTTTATTTTCCTTAGCTCAAAATCAAACTAACAATTGGTATTTTGGTAATCAAGCTGGGCTTAGTTTTAATAGTAATCCGCCAACAATTCTAACAAACGGTCAAATAATAAGTTCTGGTTGTAATGCTAGCATGTCTAACGCAAATGGTAATTTATTATTTTATACAAATGGACAAACTGTTTGGGATCAAACCCATTCTGTAATGGCTAACGGAACTGGTTTATTAGGAAATGTTGGAGCCAGTCAAAATGTTATTATTTTAAAACAGCCTGGTAATTTAAATTTGTTTTATATTATACATAGCCAACCAAATAATGTTAATGCATTAAGATTCTCTATAGTTGATATGAGTTTAGCTGCAGGTAACGGCTCAGTAACTTTAAAAAATCAGCAAATCAGCTTAATGTCTAGTACTAAATTAACTGCTACTAAACACTGTAATGGGGTTGATATTTGGATTGTTTCACAAGATTACAATTGGGTTAATAATAATTTTAATAATTCTTACGTTTATCGATCTTACCTTTTAACATCTGCCGGAATTAATACCTTAACACCTGCAGTTTCAACCTTTACAAATAATTTAAATAATTGGAATAATTGGAATGGATCGATGAAAATTTCACCTAATGGTAAAAAATTGGGTTTAGCTAGCCAAAATGGAAATAATTTTAATAATGGCTCGGATAATTTTCAACTATATGATTTTGATAATACTACGGGTTTACTTTCTAATCGTTTTTCTTTATGGAATGGGCCTTTACAAAATAATAATAACTATTGGGCATGGGGTTGTGAGTTTTCGCCCGATGGAACTAAATTTTATGGCACGCGATATAATGTTGGTGGTGGTTTGTATCAATGGAATTTATGTGCAGGTTCTAACACGGCTATTGCAGCATCACAAGCTACAATTGCTATTCCTGGCGTTCAATTATTTTCATTGCAATTAGCAAAAAATGGAAAAATTTATGTGGCAAGATATAATCAACAAACACTTGGCGTAATAAATAACCCAAATAATTTAGGCGGCGCTTGTAATTATGTTGATTTGGGGCAATCAATCGCACCAAAAATTTGTTATTATGGCCTACCAAATTTTTTAGGTACTTATTTTATTAGTCCACCTCCCATTGGTCCTTTTACCTATACAGCTAATAATAATTTAGGTTGCCAAACCGCCTCGTTTACCCCACCCATAACACCAAATGCAACACTCGTTGGATGTGCTTCTTCGGGATACTCATTAACAAGCTTGCAATGGATTTTTGGCGATCCAGCTTCTGGCGCAGCTAATACATCTACACTAACTTATCCTAGCCATGCTTTTACCACTTTAGGAACCTATACTACCCAATTAATTTTATTTTATAGTTGTGGGGGAGGAACTGATACATTAAAACAAGTCGTAAATATTAATCAGCCTTGTATTTCAGTTAGTAGTACTTCTATAACTTGTGCAAATTTGGGTTCAGCAACCGTATCTGCAACTGGAGGAATTGGTCCTTTTTCATATACATGGATGCCTTCAGGACAAACAAATTCAGTTGCAACTGGATTAAGCCCTGGCACCTATACTTTAACGGTTTTTGATTTTGGAAATAATTTTACTTATACCGCTACAACTACTTTTAATTCATTAATTCCATTAACTGGTAATTTAAATAATACACCAAGTTTAACATGTAATGGGGTTAATACTGCTACCGCAAATTTTACGAATATTAGTGGAGGTTCTGGCTCTCAAAATTATGTTTGGACAAATGGTCCAAGCACACAAACAACTTCTTATGCAAGTAATTTAAGTGCAGGTTTATGGAGTGTTTCAGTTGTTGATGCTCTTACCGGATGCTTTATTAATCAAATCTTTTTTATCACACAACCTCCCGCATTGTCATTAAACGTTTCGGCTAATACAAATACCTCTTGTGCAGGAACTAATATTTTATTATCAGCAAATTGTAGCGGAGGAACACCAGGTTTATTAACGCCCTATACATATTCTTGGACCTCTGGACCAATTTCAAATGGATACACGGTTACTTCATTAATAGGTGGAAATTTCACTTATTCTATTCAAAGTGTTGATAGTCTTCAGTGTGTTACTTTAAATACCATAACTGTTAGTTTTATTTCTAACCCAGTTTTGAGTATTAGTGATTTTTCTATTTGTCCTTTTGAAACAGGCACTCTAACTGTAAGTGGAGCAAATTCTTATACTTGGAATAATGTACCAGGTATTAATACTTTTACTGATAACCCAATTGTTTCAACACAATATTCTGTTATAGGTACTGCATTAAGTTGTACTTCAATTGCTACTGCGTCAATTATTTTAAAGCCAATACCAATACCAACTGTAACAAGTAATAGTCCCTTATGCAATAACCAAACACTCTATTTATATGGATTAGGAGGCGTTTCATTTCAGTGGACAGGCCCTTTAAATTTTAATAGTTTATTACAAAATGCGCAATTAAGTCCTGCAGCTCCTAATAATTCAGGCGTTTATAATTACACAGTTACGGCAGCAAATTCTTGTACTGCTTCTGGTAGTTCTACTGTTGTTGTTAATCCAACACCTACAATTTCAGCTTTTGGTTCTTCTGTTTGTGTAAGTCAAAATATTAATTTAAGCTCTAATTCTTTTGTTGGAGCAACGTATTTTTGGTCAGGCCCAAATGGATTTATGAGTTATTTACAAAACCCTATCATTAACGCACCCCTTCAGGTGTCTGCATCAGGTAATTATACTGTTTTTGCCACTAGTGCTGTTGGATGCGTAAATACAACTATAGCAAATGTATCAGTTACGGCTATGCCAATTCCGAGTTTTATTACAACTAGTCCAAAATGTGTTGGTACTGTATTAAATTTTGATGCCTCTGCTACAATTGGAGCTATAAATTATTCTTGGTCAGGTCCAAATGGATTTAATTCAATTCAAATAAGTCCAATTATCTCAAATGTGATTTTACCCACTGCAGGCATTTACACATTAACTGTTTCAAAAGGGCCTTGCACAAATTCTATAAGCCATTCGGTTGTTATTAATGCCTTGCCAACCCCAACAGCAACTAGTAATAGTCCGGTTTGTGAAACAAAAAATAGTATTTTGCAGGTTAATGGAAATAATATAAGTTATTTATGGAATGGCCCAAATGGATTTAATAGCCCAGTTCAAAATCCAGTAATAAATAATAGTGCAATAATTAATTCAGGGCAATATCAAGTATTGGTAACAGACATTAACGGTTGTCAGGCAAGTTCATCAGTATCGTTGACAGTTATGCCTAATCCAGTTTTAATAACTCAAGGGGCATTAGTGTGTTTTGGAGAACCTGCAACATTAAAAGTGATTGGGGCTAATACGTATAATTGGTTTGGGCCAATGGGATTTGGTGCTAATGGCTCTATCGCAACTGTAACTTCTGCAATTAATACGCAAGCATGGACTTATTATGTTATCGGTACTGCATTAAATACATGCACTTCTATATCTACCGCAACTGTTAACACCAAAACGCTTCCTATTGCAAGCCTTTCAGTTACTCCTCGTGTGTGTTTTAATGAACAAATATTATTTAAAGGCGCTGGTGCTAATTATTATTATTGGAGTGGCCCATTAAATTATACTTCTGCAATTCAGAATCATTCATTAGTAGCAAATAATCAAGGAATGAGCGGAACTTATACTTTAATGGTTAAGGATTCTGCAAATTGTAAAGGTTATGCTACTGCAAATATTATAATTGATCCTTTGCCAATGGGAGGTATAGATCAAAGTCCAATTAGTCATTGTGTGCCTTTTTGTTCAGATTTTAAATTTTATCCAAGTGGAGAAAATGTAATTGCAAATAGTATTTGGACTATGGGAACAAAAACTCAAACTTCAAGCGTTTTTAATTATTGTTTCAATACCGATGGAGATTTCACACTAAAAGGTGTTTTTACCGATAATCGAGGATGTATAAATAAGTTGTCATTTCTTATAAAAGCTTATCCGGTTCCAGTTGCTGATTTTAGTTATTATCCAGAAAATCCATTAGAAAATAGAGACGAAGTTTATTTTACAAATAATTCTAAAGGGGATTTTCAAAATGATTGGTCTTGGTTAATTTTTAATGATAAGGATCAGGCATCAAACGAATTTAATTATTCTCATTTATTTAAAGATGCCGGAACATTTAATGTTTTATTAATTACTAAAAACACTTTTGAATGTTCCGATTCGATAATCAAAACAATAAAAGTCGATTCAGATTTTTCAATTTTTGTGCCTAATACATTTACTCCAAACCAAGATAATAAAAATGAAACTTTTATAGCGGTTACTCGTGGCGTAAAATTTTATAATTTAACTATTTTTGATCGCTGGGGTCATATTGTTTTTGAATCAGAAGATACTTCAATTGGCTGGGATGGAACTTTTAAAGGAAATTCCTGCATCAATGGCATGTATGTGTGGAAAATTAAAGCATCTAGTTTTAATGGTTCAACAAAAGAATTAAATGGACATGTTTTATTGAATAAATAAGTGTTTTTAACACATTAATTAAAGATTAATCAGCTAAAATTTTCCTAATTTTTTTACGCGTTTTTTTAAAGAAGATAAAAATCTCATAATTTTATTTTGCGATAACAATTTTATTTAATTAAATTATGTAATTTTTCCAATCAAATATTTCAATTATAAATAAAAAATGCATTTCAATAAATTATTTATAGCATTCACAATTATTTCAATTTCAAGTTTTTCTCAAACCATCACAATTAGAGATTTTTCAACTCGCGAACCAATAGAAAAAGTAATATTACAAGATAAAAAAAACAAACAAGTTTTTACTGATTTAAAAGGTAAAGCCGATATTTCTGTTTTAAATAAAGAAGATTCTATTTTTATTTTCTTGTTCGGTTATTCCTCAAAAAAAATAATTTTAACAAAAGATACAAGCATCAACTTATCTTCTAAATCAGTTAATTTAGATGAAATTATTTTATCAGCTAATCGAAAACCTGAACACAAAATAGATGTTCCTTTTTTAATTGAAATAATTAAACAAAAAGACATCGAATTTTCAAACCCAGCAACTACTGGCGATTTATTATCTAATACCGGCCAGGTTTTTGTTCAAAAAAGTCAGTCGGGTGGAGGTAGCCCCAGTTTAAGAGGTTTTGAAGCAAATAAAGTTTTGTTGGTCATTGATGGTGTAAGAATGAATAATGCCATTTATCGAGGTGGACATTTGCAAGATGTAATGACAATTGATCCAAATATGCTCGAGCGAACTGAAATTGTTTTTGGTCCATCATCAACTATTTATGGTAGTGACGCCTTAGGTGGTGTTATGAATTTTTACACAAAAAATGCTCAATTTAGTACTGACGATAAAACTCTTTTTAAATTAAATTCAATGGTCCGTTATTCATCGGTATCAAACGAACAAACTAGTCACTTAGATTTTAACTTTGGGTTTAAAAATTTGGCTTCTTTAACTAATATTACTTATCATAATTTTGGCGATTTAAAGTCTGGTTCAAATAAATTAAATGGATATAACAATGTTTGGGAAAGAAATTATTATCAAGATAGAATAAATGGAAGAGATACACTGATTAAAAATTCAGATAATACTTTACAAAAAGGAACTGGGTATTCACAAATGGATATCATGCAACGTTTTAATATTAAAACTGGTAAATATGTTACACATAATTTAAATTTTCAATATTCATCATCTGGTTTTTTACCTCGTTATGATCGATTAAATGGAGATTATAGCGCTGGTAAATTTAAATTTTCAGAAAATGGTTATGGGCCTCAAAAACGTTTATTAGCAGCCTACACACTTAATTATGATTGTAAAACAAACATTTCGGATAACCTAAAAGTGATTTTAGCTTATCAGAAAATTGATCAGGATAGAATTACCCGCAGATTTCAAAATTTAAATCGTAAAACACAAAAAGAAGATGTATCTGTTTTATCAGTAAACATAGACACTTATAAATTAGTTAAAGATAAACACGAACTGCGTTACGGCATTGAGTTTACAAATAACGAGGTGCAATCTACCGCAAATTTTAAAAATATGTTTACAAATATTGAAACTCCAGCCGATACTCGTTATGCAGGGGGTGGAAGTATGATGACAACATTTGCAGCTTATGTTTCTCATGCTTGGGAGTTTAGTAAAACCTTAGTAATTACCGATGGAATTCGTTACACGAATACAAGTTTGACAAGTATTTTTACAGATACAACATTTTTTAAATTCCCATTTACAACTGCTAATCAAAATAATCAAGCTGTAACTGGTAATTTGGGTTTAACTTGGAAATTAGAAAATGATTACAAGGTTTCTCTAGTCTCAAATACAGGCTTTCGTGCTCCTAATGTGGATGATCTGAGTAAAGTGTTTGAGAGCTCTACTTATTTAATCGTTCCTAATCCAACTTTAAAACCTGAATACACGTATAATTTTGAAATGGGAATTAGTAAAGTCGTTCAAAGTCGATATAAGTTCGACTTAACAGGTTTTTATACCAATTTAACGAATGTTTTAGTTGTTTCTGATTATAAATTAAATGGAAACGATTCAGCAATTTATAATGGTTCAACTACAAAAGTTAAAGCCACACAAAATGCGGATAATGCCTATATTTATGGCTTTTCAGCAGGTGTTCAGTTTGATTTTAACGATCAAGTCTCTTTTAAAAGTGTGTTAAATTACACCTATGGACGTTATATTAATTCTAAACTTGATACAGTTATTCCTTTAGATCATATTGCTCCAATGTTCGGACAAACTTCTATTTCCTATAAAGCAAAAGGTTTTGATGGTGAATTTTTTATCAGATATAATGGTAAAAAGGCCTTAGCTGATTACAGTCCTAGTGGCGAAGATAATTTACAATACGCTACCTTGAATGGTATGCCCAATTGGTTTACTTTAAATATTCGTTTAGGTGCTAATCTTACTAAAAATTTACGTTTAAATGTGGCTTGTGAAAACATTACTGACAATGCTTACCGAAATTTTGCTAGTGGCATAAATGCTCCAGGTCGAAATATAATTTTAAGTTTACGATATAAATTTTAATTAACTCTTTAATTAATTACATCATCTTTGTATCTTTATATTTAAAATAATTGAATGCTAATATTCGGTTTTGTTTGTTCAATTTTAATTGGAATTTCATTAGGTCTTATAGGAAGTGGTGGGAGTATTTTAATGATGCCTGTTTTAGTTTATTTATTTTTAGTTAATCCAGTTACCGCAACCACGTATTCCTTATTTATTGTTGGATTTACTGCTGGTATTGGCTCAATTAATTATTTTCGTAAGGGCTTAGTAAATTTATATATTGCTTTAATTTTTGGCATACCCTCTGTTTTATCTGTTTTTTTTACAAGAGCCTTTCTTTTGCCCTCTATTCCTTCTGTTGTTTTTACTCTTGGCAATTATGCGGTTTCTAAAGCAACTTTTTTAATGTTAATTTTTGCCGTTTTAATCATAATTGCTTCTTTAAGTATGCTAATATCTGGTTTTAAACAAAAATCAGAAGAACTAAATCAACGGCATTTAAATTACCCATTAATTATTTTTTTAGGGGCATTAGAGGGTTCAGTAACTGGATTAGTAGGAGTAGGGGGAGGTTTTTTAATTATTCCGATATTGGTGCTGTTAACAAAATTACCAATTAAATCAGCTGTTGGCACTTCGCTCATTATCATAGCCTCAAAATCAGTTATTGGCTTTAGTGTTAAAGATAATTCTGATTCTGTTGATTGGTATTTAATTGCACAAATTATTATTTTTACATTAATAGGTCTTTTTATTGGTATTTATTTATCTAAAAAAACGGATGCCTTAAAGTTAAAGCCATTATTTGCTTGGTTTTTGCTACTTGTTGGTTTGTATATTATTATCAAAGAAACGTTTATAAAATAATACTTAATTTTAAAAAAAATATCAGTCAAAATAATTTTTTATCTTATATTAAATAAATGAAAATAGAACAAATTTATACCGGTTGTTTGGCTCAAGGGGCTTATTATATTTTATCTGATGGCGAAGTTGCAATTATTGATCCGTTGAGAGAAGTGCAGCCATATATTGACAGAGCAACAAAAGATAATGCTAAAATAAAATATGTTTTCGAAACCCATTTTCATGCCGATTTTGTATCGGGTCATATAGATTTAAGCGCTAAAACAGGTGCACCAATTGTTTATGGGCCAAATGCCAATCCTAGTTTTACAGCCACTATTGCTAGCGATAGTCAAATTTTTAAACTAGGCCAGCTTTCCATTAAAGTGTTACACACCCCTGGTCATACCATGGAAAGCACTTGTTTTTTATTAATCGACGAGAGTGGCAAAGATCATGCTTTGTTTAGTGGCGACACACTTTTTTTAGGAGATGTGGGCCGACCTGATTTGGCTCAAAAATCTGAATCCATGACGCAAGATGATTTAGCTGGTTTGTTATACGATTCTTTAAACGCTAAAATTATGCCATTAGGTGATGATGTTATTGTTTATCCTGCTCATGGTGCAGGAAGCGCCTGTGGTAAAAACATGATGAAAGAAACGGTTGATACTTTAGGTAATCAAAAAAAAATGAATTATGCCTTAAACCAACCTAATAAAGAAGAGTTTGTAAAAGCGGTTACTGATGGTTTATTGCCTCCACCAAGTTATTTTGGATTAAATGTAGCCATGAATAAAACAGGTTACCAAAGTTTTGATACTGTTTTGTTAAATGGATTAAGACCCCTATCGGTTAATGAGTTTGAAATTTCAGCAGATTTAAATAATGCAATTATTTTGGATACCCGCGAACCTGCAATTTTTTATAAAGGCTTTATACCTCGCTCGATTAATATCGGAATTAAAGGCGATTTTGCTCCCTGGGTTGGCGCTATTGTTAAAGATGTAAAGCAGCCCATTTTATTGGTAACTCAACCCGGGCTTGAAGAAGAAACCATTACCAGATTAAGTCGAGTTGGTTTTGATCATGTATTGGGTTATTTGAAGGGTAGTTTTGAGGCTTGGCAAGTATCAAATAAAGAAATAGATACGGTTAACAGAATTACGGCATCTCAATTTGCTGCCGAAGTTGATTTAAAAACCGATTCAATTATTGATGTAAGAAAAGAATCTGAATATAATCTTGACCATGTAAACGAGGCTTTTAATATGCCTTTAGATCAAATAAATGATTGGTTTACCAAATTAAATTCGAATAAAACTTTATTTATTCACTGTGCCGGTGGCTATAGAAGTATGATTGCTGCTAGTATTTTTAAATTAAGAGGTTTTCATCAGTTTAAAGAAATTGAGGGTGGTTTTAAAGCTATAGCTGAAGTAGCGGCCATTAAACCCAATTTCATTTCCCATTAAAACTAATTTTTTTAATTTTATTTATTAATATTTTTTTATCTTTTTTATTGTATTCTTATTATTAAATTTTTGATTTATATTTAATATATTTACAAATCTTAAATTTGTTATTATCATTAAAAAAAAAATATTTATTATTACTCTTATTTTAGAAAGCTTTTTGTTTTTAGATAAAGTTTCATGCCAAGTAGTTCGAGATGATGAGCAGATTATAGCTAATGTAAATTTAACTCAAATTTTGAGAGTAAATATTACTAATGGTGGTAATATCAATTTTTCTTTTAATTCTATTAATGATTATAAAAATGGAGTAGGTGCTTTATCAAGTGCTACAGGTGTGGGTGCTTCTTCTAATAATTCAACACCTTTTTTTAGAACTGATTTTTCAGTTTCATCATCATCAAACTGGTTTTTAAATTTTGGAGCAGATCAAGCTACTTTTATTGGAACCGACAATCCTGCTAATTTATTGCCTTTAAATAATGTTGGTTTTACTTTAATCGAAAATGGAGTTTATACTCCCGGTGCCGGTAGTAATTTAATAAGTCCACTAACAGGTGATTTTTCAGCAACAGCTGTTTCAGCTCTTTTGGCTTACCCTCAAACTTTAATTAACAAAGGTGCTTTAACAAATGCGGGAGATATTTTAGATAATAATTTTACAATATTTTGGCAATGCGGAACCGCCTCCCCTCAAGGCTTAGCTACTAATCCAATGAATACGATTAATATTATTAATTTACCCTCAAGCCCTGCTCCTGATAATTATATAGCTAACATTATATTTGAATTAGAAGCTCAATAGCAGATTAATAATTATGAATAAAAATATAATAATTTGTAAGTTTTTAATACTATTTGTTTTTTTTAATTCAAATTTATTTTCACAATTTAATTCGGCTAGAATTGCAATTTTGTCTGGTGGTGTTGTTAATTTTAATTTTAAAACTATACAAGATTATAAAAACGGAATTGAATCAAATAATGCCGTTATTGGCATTTCAATGTCAGATTTAAATCCTGGTTTCCCCATAGGTCATTCTATAGTAGATGGTTTTAAATTATATTTTAGCACTACCGCTTCAAATATAATTGGAGATGCTGGTAACACTATCCCTTTATCTGCAATTCAAGCTTCAGCTTCTAACATTTCTGGTTTTGCTGGCGCTACTTTTAATGCATACCAAGATTTAACTGGCCCTATTACATTAAATTCTTCCGCATCTCCTCCATTAGGTAATGTTTTAATGGAATATGATGATGCTTTAATTCCTCTTACATCCGGAGCTTTTTCAATTAATACCAATGCCAATAAGATTCGAATTTATTTTCAGTGTGGAATGAATGCAGCACCATCAAATAAGCTTTTGGGAAGCACTGCAGATTATTATTCTGTACCCATTGAATTGTGGCTTTGGCCTCAATGTAATTCGGTTGATTGCCCCTAAAATTAATTGAGCATTAAAATTATTATTTTAATTCAAGACCGTTTTTATAATAATATTCCTTGGAAAGTTTACCATTCGTTGGATTAAATTCTTTTTGTAAGCCATCTAATTTGCCATTTAAATAATTTTTAATACTTAATAATTTATTATTATTATCATAAAATTTCCAAATACTTTCCATCTTGTCACTATTAAAAGCACCTTCTTTTTCTAGAACTCCATTATCATAATAAAACTTGAAGTTTCCTTGAGCTAAATCTTTAGAATAAACCCCATCTTGTTTCATTTTTCCATTTTCATAATAAATATACCATTTACCATCAAGTGAGTCAGAAACATAGTTTCCTTTACTATATAAATGTCCTGTAGGATAAAAAGAAAGCCATTCTCCTATTTTTTTTCCTAATACGTAATTTCCTTTTTGTTTTATAGTATCATTTTCGTAAAATTCGACACAAATGCCTTCTATGTTATTCATGATATAAGCACACTTTAATTTGATGTGTTTATTATCATGATAACTAGTTAGCTTCCCATTTAACAGCCCTCTTAAATAGTAACATTCGAGTTGTTTAAAATTCTTTTTTTCTTTATAAAAGTTTAAAAATAAACTATCTAAAAGCCCATTTTTTTTGTAATAAATTGAACTTATATTTCCATTTTCATAGTATGTTTCTAATTTGCCATCTTCTATCCCTTTTACATATTTTTTACGATAATTCATTTCCCCTTCTTCATAAAAACCAATTGCTTCTCCATTTAAAATTCCCATTTCATAATTTTTAATTTCATTAAGTTTTTCGTTCTCATAAAAAACTTTACTTTCACCGTTTAATACATCATTTTTATAATTTGAAATTTCGAATAATTTCCCGCTTGGGTAGTATGTTTTAGCTAATCCATTTAATTGATTGTTTTTAAAAACTAAATTTTCTTTTATTGATCCATTCTCGTAATAAATAATCCAAACACCATCTAATTCGCCATTTAAATAAGATCCTTTTTGAAAAGTTACTCCATTTTTATGGTAAATAATGTACTGCCCTTCTCTAATAAATTTATCTCCTATTTTTTTTTCAAAAAAAACTTCTTTTTTTTGTTTACGTTCTGCATCGTACCAATTAGTAATTTCTTTTTGTGCCTTTAAATAAAAACTTGCACAAAGAGATAGAAGTAAAAATAAAAATTTCATTTTTTTTGATTATTTAATATCAATGATAAGCTGAGCTCCCTCTATATCAGTGTTGTGCCCGTAATCTAAAAGAGCAGCTAAAGCAAATTTGCCTTTTGGTAAATCTGATGGCAATTTTAATACTAATTGTCTTTTTGCATCTGGTAAAACTTTAATAGTTTCAGCATTAAATTTAGTCTCAATACCCGTAGAAGTATTAGCTAGGTTTAAAAAAACTTTTGCATTAATTAATTTATCTCCAACATTACTTATTTCTACACTAAAAGATCGTACTTTATCCCCTTTTTTTGTTATTTCTTTAAACTTTTGTATAGTTGCCATGTAATTATTATTTAAACTTGGCGATTGAAAAACTTGAATAACAATTCGGGGTGAAATTAAAACTCCAGTAGCAACCGCTTTGTCTGGCTTGCTAAAATCAGATTGTTCTTTACTTGTTTGTACATAAATTAGCACCCATTTTGAAGAAAATCCATCACTCGGAACAGTCATGGTTACATCTATTTGTTTGGTTTCGTTGGGGTTTAATTCTAATAATGATGGGCTGATTGAAATCCAATTGGCACAAGATCTTTTACTTGTACCGGGCGGCATTCTCAATTTGTTACCTAATGAATCAATCGAGTAATCTGACATTTTTAACTCAAAAGCTTGTTTTTTATCAGAATGATTGGTTAATGAAACTTTTTGTGTGCCAATTTCATTTGGATTAAGTTTAAATGAAATTAAAGCAGGTGACACTTCAAAGTCTTGAGCTGGCAATATAAAACTTGAGAATAAAAATATAAAATATAATTTAAACCCATTTATTTTTTTTATCATTTATATTTTTTAGACAAAGATATCTTAAATTTTAAAAACACACAAAAAACTAAGGATTAAAAAAAAAATACGATATTAAAACGATTAAAAATGACTTTCAAAAATTTTTAATGTTTTTTTATAACATTAATTTAATGTTAATATTTGTTTTATTAATTTAAATGTCTAGCTTTGTATAAATAAATAAATAAAATGCCATGAAAAAAATCATTTTACCAATTTTCCTTTTTTGTTTGATTTTCTCAAATATACAAACAAACGCACAAGCAGTTAGAGATAGAGGTATCATTCCAGTTGCTGTTAACCTTAATTTAGTTTTAAGATTAAACATTATAGATGGCGGTAATATCGAATTTGTATTTAATAGTATAAACGATTATAGCCTTGGAATGGGAGCACAAGCTGCTGTCTTAGGAACTGGCGCTAATGCAGCAGCTGCTAGAGTTGGAACCGGTGTTGGAACTACTCCTCTTGCTGCTAATTTGATGTACAGAACTCGTTTTACTGTTTCTGCATCAAGAACCTGGTTGTTAACTTATGGTGCAGAGCAAGCTACTTTTATGGGAACAGATTTACCTACTAATACATTGCCTTTAAACAATGTTGGTCTAACTATGGTTTCTGCAGGTTTAAATTTTAATGCGGCAACTGGTTTAAATTCTACACCTACAACTAATTTTACAACTTTAGTAACGGCACCTTTTTCTTTAACACAGTTTCCTACTGTTTTAATAACAGGAATTGCCGGTGTTTCAAATGCTGGTGGTGAACTAGATAATGAATATGTTCTTTTTTGGCAATGTGGTACTGCCAATGCAACTGGCGTTACAGCAATGAATGCAGTGTCTCTTTTAGCCGCAGGTACAAGTCCTGCAGCTGATAGATATGTAACTAATGTGTTATTTGAATTAGATGCCTTATAATTTAAAGCGAATTTAAAATTTAAAGCAGCAAGTATAAAACTTGTTGCTTTTTTTTTATCTAGTAATTCTCAAAAATATTTGTTAAATAAAAAGTTAATTGGTTTTTATTTATATAAATACCCTTCAGCTATTGAATTTATAGATAAATTATTGTTTTTTTTGACTACTTTCGTTACTTAATTTAAGTTAAAAATTTTATAAAAAAAATTGATTACATATTCATCTTTTGTTTGTTAATATTGTCTTTTCAAAGCCAAACGGCTTTAGATTCGACTAAAAATAGTCAAAAAGATACTCTCTTGCAACCAATTAATAAAGATATAAAGGTTGATAATACTTCCTTATTACAAAGAACCAATTCTGTACCTAATAATCGAATAAATGCCAACGATACCATTACGGCAAATCGAAACACGGTGCTAAAAGATACTGTTGTAATGAGTTTTTTAAAATATAAAATATCGCATTCAGCAGATTCGTCTATATTTAATGTTTTAAAAATTATTAATTATAAAAAAAATAAATTTGATGGTTTAATTGAAACCAAATTACCAGAGGGTTGGCACGGCATTGGTTTGCCAATGGGTAAAGTTAGTATTGAGCCCGGCGATTCGTTTTTTATCCCTTTTCGATTAATTGAGCCAAATAAAGTTTATGGCGGTCAGGCATATGTAATTACTTCATTTCTTAAATCAAATAAAGAAAAATATTTTGGAACCTTCTTTATTGATGTACCTATTAAAGATGATTGGTTTATGAAGGTAAATTCTAACACAATATATTTTAATGAGTTATATGATTTAAAAGATTTTAAAATTTTGTTAAGTAATAAAGGAAATGTTAGTGAATTGATTAAATTAACTTTTGAATCAGGAAAATTATTAAATTTAATTGGTTTTAATGAGTTAAATAATTTTGTTTACATTACTTTACCTGCTGGTTCTGATACGACTTTAAATTATAATGTTTCTTACAAAAAAGACTTAAATAATAATGAAAGTTACCTTGATAATATTGAAAGAGAAACTACTTTAAGAGTAATAGCATCAAATGGTAAAACAAAAAGAGAAACCATTCAGTTTCGAAAGGTAAGAAGTTATTTTGTTTTGCAAAAAAATCAATCTCAATCGCCTCTTAATTTTAATTTACAGGTTGGCGATTTACTAAGCTCCTCTCAGCCATTTATATTTGGAAGTGTTTACGGGTCAATACTATTTACCAAGAAAAGAGAATTAAGTTATCTTTTTGGATTACAAAATCAAGTTTTTAATACGCCTAATATTAATACAGGTAGCTTAATACAAAGTTTGCCGCTAAGAATAAATTATAAAGAACCAAAATATAACATTAGTGTTGGTAATTTAGTATTAAACAATTCTTTTGGAGGAACTATTGGAACAGGTATTGTTGCTGAACTTAATTTAATTAAAAACAATATTTTTAAAATTGGTGCTGTAAAAAATTTAACACCAAATTCAAATGCTGGTTTAATGATAGATCATAAAATATCAATACTAAATAAAATAAAATTAAATACTAATATTTTGTATATCAACAATTTATTTTTGAATAATAAAAATAATACATTTATGGGAAATATTGGTACGGGATATTCTTTTTATAAACACCATAGATTGAATGGCATTATTGGAATAAGTCGTGTGAAATATTTTGGAGTAATTGCACAAGGGTTAAATTCGAATGATACCACTATTGTTGGAATAAATTACAGATTAAGTTATTTAGGTTCATGGGATAAATTAAATATTTCAGTTTTAACATCTAAAAATATAAACGGAATTTTTAGTAAAAACATTTATTACGAAGCTAATGCCGGTTACCAAATAACTAAAGTTAGTAAAATTAGATTTATTTTAAATAGAAATGTTTTAAATTCATCTTCTTCATTTCAAACTTATTTATTAAATAATAATAATAATAAAGCTCAAATTGATTTTGTTCGATTAAGTTATTTATCAACTTTTAGGTCTTTATTTTATGAAACCGGCCTAATGTATAATGGGAATGAACAAAATAACTACAATGCAACAAATAATTTTACTAACATTTACTCAAATCGTTTAAAAGCATGCTTTTTAAATGTTAAACATAAAATTTCATCTCAAAAATCTATTTCTGCCAACATATCTATAGGTTACAGAAATAATTATAATATAAGTTTTACTAATTCTAATTATCCAGTTATTAAGCGAGAAGTTTTTAATTCAATCATTAGCGCTAATTATTTTAATAAATTTTTTAATATCAATTTTGGTTCATCATACGAACCTTATTATTTTAATTCAGGAAATGGTATTTATACCAAAATTGAAACACAATCAATATTTATTCGTCCAAAATATGAACGTTATTATTTAGATAGAACGGTTTTATTATCCATTTTCGGAAATTATTATTTACAATTACCTTCTAATAGCGAGAACATTTCGATTAACCCAAGAATTGATTGGTTATTTAAAAATGGATTAACTGCTAATGCTCGACTAAATATAAATCAAAATAGCACACGTAATCCTGAAACTGGTGTAAAAAGTGTGTTTAGAAATATTAATTTGATTTTAGGGATAACAAAATCATTTGATTTAGAACAACCACGAAGTAAATATTATAATTTAAAAGTAATTTGTTATCATGATTTAAATGGTAATAAAATAAGGGACGAAAATGAACCATTTATTCCAAATATTTTAGTTGGTATTAAAAATAAAACTAACAATAATTCTCAAACTGAAGAAGAACAAAGTAATTTTTCAGAAATTGAATTGATGACCAATATAAATGGAGAAATAAATTATATAAATATGCCCTTTGGTAATTATTTATTAAACTTTTTACCAGTTGTAAATTTAAAAGATTTGATTTGTGCAAATGGTGCTGAACAAGATTTGTATATGAATTCAAATTATAATTTGTATGTTCCGTATTCTTTGTCGTATCGGGTTAAAGGTTACGTAAAATTAAACCGCGATACGCTAAGTTCATTAGGTAAAATTTCATTAAAAGGGGTGCGAATAACAGCAAAGGGTTCTAAAGGAGAAGAATTTGCGGCATTAACAGATGAAAATGGGTTTTATGCAATTGATATAAAAAATGCTGGACAATACTTAGTAAAAGTGAATAATGTTTTTGGGAATAAATTTTTAATAAATTATGATGAACAGATGGTTGATTTTAATGGTTTAAAGCTGTTTGAATTAGATTTTGTTTTTAATGAAACAAAACGAAAGGTAAATTTCTCAAATTCTGAGGGTTATAAATTTAAATTGGGAGAAAATAATACAGATAATAATGCGGAAGATAATACTGAAGATAATACAGAAAATAACACAGAAAATAACACAGATAATAATAACAATAAAAATAACAAGTTACTTCAACGATTTAATTCTAATAAAAATAAATCAGATATTTCTAAAAAAAGAAATGATTCAATCAATAATGTAATTGCTACCAATGATCGAAAAATAAAAGTATCAAAACTTGATAGCATAACAAATATATTAAATTCGAATATTAGCGATAATAATAGAAATGATTTAGAGACACAAAAATTAAAGCTTTTGGCACAAGAGATTAGAAACCAATTAGGCATTAATTTTAGAGTTGCCATTGAAACACTTCCTATTAATATTTCACCAAATAGTTTGTTAAGACAAATGATAAGATTAAATGTTATAGATACCACATTGAATAATGATGGTTCAAAAACTTTTTTTACGGGTTCATTTAAAACTGTTATAGAAGCCGAACAAGAAGCTCTCAATTATAGAAAAAAGGGATTAAAAAATGCAAAAATTAGTATTGATAAAACTAAATAAATTGAGGTAAAATATGTTATCTTGATTAAAATCAAGATTTTTTTCTATATTTGTTATCCCAAAATGAAATCACAAGTAAAATTATTTTCTGGTATTGCAACTGAAGACTTAGCGAACAAAATTGCTACTGCTTATGGTCAACCCTTAGGAAAACTGGTGCATTATCGTTTTAGTGATGGAGAATTACAAGCTTCTTACGAAGAAAGTATTCGTGGGCATAGCGTATTTATTATGCAAAGTACGATGCCACCTGCCGATAATTTAATGGAATTACTGCTATTAATTGATGCGGCTAAACGGGCTAGCGCCAGACAAATAGTTGCAGTATTGCCTTATTTTGGATATGCACGACAAGATAGAAAAGATCAACCTAGGGTGGCTATTGGTGCCAAATTAGTTGCCGATATGCTTGCTGTGGCTGGTGCAACCCGAGTTATGACTATGGATTTGCACGCCGATCAAATTCAAGGGTTTTTTAATGTGCCTGTTGATCATTTATATGCCTCAACCATATTTTTGCCTTATTTAAAAAAATTAAATATAGAAAATTTGACTATTGCAGCACCAGATATGGGAGGAAGTAAACGCGCAAATGGTTACGCTAAACATTTAAAAGCAGATATCGTAATTTGTTATAAACAACGTGCAAAAGCGAATGTGATAGAAAGTATGACCGCCATAGGTGAGATTGAAGGACGGAATATTGTGTTGGTAGATGATTTGGTGGATACCGGCGGCACCTTATGTAAGGCAGCAGATATGATGATGGAAAGAGGAGCTTTGAGTGTAAGAGCAATTTGTACGCATCCAGTATTATCGGGCAAAGCATACGAAAATATTCAAAATTCAAAATTAACAGAGTTAATCGTAACAGATACCATCCCTTTAAAAGAACAAAGTTCTAAAATAAAAGTATTAACAGTATCTGATTTGTTTGCCAAGGTGATTAATAGCGTTCATAATTACGAATCGATTAGCAGCAATTTTATATTATAACCCGTTAAAAATTTAATCAGAGTTAAAAAAGTTGAAACGGGCAATTTTGATAACTCACAAAAAATAAATAAAATGAAATCAGTAACATTGAGCGGTTCGCTTAGAGCGAACGTAGGAAAAACAGATTCAACTGCATTAAGAAACAATGGTCGTGTGCCATGTGTAATTTATGGAGAAGGAGAACAAATTCACTTTAGTGCCGATATTCGTCACTTTAAAAACATTATTTTCACACCTGAAACTAATTTGGTAAACATTGAAATTGATGGAAATACACATCAAACAATTTTACAAGAAGCCCAGTATCATAAATTAAATGATAAATTAATACATGCTGATTTTTTATTAGTTAATGCCGAAAAACCAGTTACCTTACAATTGCCTATTAAAACAATTGGAACATCTGAAGGCGTTAAAGCTGGAGGAAAATTAAACATTAAATTACGTAAATTAAAAGTAAGAGGTTTAATATCTAAATTACCTGAGTACATCGAATTAAATATCGAAAAAATAGCCATTGGTAAAAATATTTCGGCTGGCGATATTAAAATTGATGGAATAACCTTGTTGCATCCTAGCAATATATCAGTAGTAAGTGTGGACGTAACTCGTGCTGTTACTCCAGAAGCTGTTGTATCTGTTGCAACACCTGCTGCAGCTGCAACACCTGCTGCCGCAGCTGCTAAAGCTCCAGCAAAAAAGTAATAAAATTTTTAGTATAAAAAAATCCTTCAATTGTTATTGAAGGATTTTTTTTTGTTTAATTATTTTAAATTAAAATATTCGGTTGCCATTAAGGCTATTTCATTTCCGTAAGCCAAACTAGCAGTAGCTGCAGGGCTAGGACTATTAATTACATGCATCGCATTACCATGTTTTTCTATTTTAAAATCGTCTAACATCTCTCCCTCAGGACCTAATGCCATTGCTCTAATGCCACATCTGCTTGCAACAATATCTTCCATTTGTAAAGTAGGGATTAATTTTCTTAATCGGTTTAAAAAATATGTTTTACTAAATGCCCCACGGTATTCGTCTAAACCAAAACGCCAATGTTTAGCAAAAAATTTCCACGTGCCTTTATAAGAAAAAGCATCGGCTGTATCTTTTAAATTAAAAGCTGTTTTACTATAACCTTCTCTATCAAAAACAAATACGGCATTAGGTCCACATTCAGTTCCACCAGTTATCATTCGAGTAAAATGAACACCTAAAAAAGGAAATTTTGGATTAGGAACAGGATAGATTAAATGGTTTACCTTAGACAATCCTTTTTCGGTTAAATCATAATAATCACCTCTAAACCCAATAATAGCAGCATCGCTGGGTTGGCCTTCTTTTTTAGCCATTCTATCGGCTTGCAAACCAGAAGTTGTAATAATATATTTAGCTTTAAATTGAGAGGTTTTAGTGATGACAGTTGTTTCATTTTCACCTCTTATAAAATCAACAACATGTTGATCAGTTAATACTTTACTCCCATTAGTTTTAGAATTGATTAGTTCAGCATATTTTTTTGCCACTGCATCATAATCAATTATGCCTGTACAACCCACTCTAATTCCAGCAATTCCTTCACAAAACGGTTCAATTTCTTTTATACGTTTCGCATCAATTATTTCCATGTCCTCCACGCCATTATCAATCCCATTTTGAAATACTTTATTCATATGCGCTAATTCACTTTGGTGGGTAGCTACAATTAATTTACCACAAATATCATGAGGTATTTTAAATTGTTTAGCAAACTCAACCAATTCTCTTCTGCCATCAACACAATTTTTTGCTTTATAAGATCCTGGCTTATAATAAATACCACTGTGAATGACTCCGCTGTTATGAGATGTTTGGTGTTTTGCCACCTCGTTTTCTTTTTCTAAAACCAAAACACTTTTATTTGGATAATACGTGTTTAATTTATATGCTGTTGCTAGTCCAACTATGCCTCCACCAACAATAATTATATCAAAATTTTCTGTCATAAATATTTACAAAAGTATTAAATTAAGTTTAAATGAAGGGTATAATTTTTTCGCTAATCAAATTAATAATAATAGATTTAAAATTTTAGTTGAAATTGATTTTTATAAAGTTATTTCATTTTGTTATATTTGTTTATAGCACATAATTTTGGATATTAATCGTTACATAACGTTTGTTTGTTTATTGCTAGGGGCAAATTATTTTTATGGACAAGACATTCACTTTTCACAATTTTCGGGTTCTTTATTAAATATTAGTCCAGGATATACTGGAATGTTTAATGGAGATTATCGCCTAAGTGCAATTTATAGAAGTCAATGGCAATCGGTACCGGTTTCATATTCAACATTTAATATGAATGGAGAAATACGGGTTAAACCTAAAAAATTAAATAAAGACATGTTGGGTTTTGGTTTAATGTTTAATAATGATAAAGCAGGAGATGCTTATTATGGAAGCAATCAGATATATTTAAATGGAACTTATATTTATTTAGCAAAACCCGATAGTAGTTTAATTATAACCTTAGGCTTAAATATGGGTTATTGTCAGGTAGGTTTTGATTATACTAAAATGACATTTAATAATCAGTTTGATGGTTTTGCGTTTAACAATAGCTCATCAAGTGGAGAGAAATTTTATTGGACCAGTTCAAATTTTGTAGATGTAAATTTTGGTTCGGTTATTCAATATGTTTTTAAAAATAAAAATAAATTAATTTATGGTTTAGGTGTTCATCACATTAATAAGCCAGAAATTACATATCAAGGTAACGATTTAAGCCAACTTAATTTTAAATTAACGAATTGTTTAAGTTTTTCAATGCCCCTCAGCATAAAAACTGATTTAATTGCCGAAGCTTTGATTACTGTTCAAGGTAATAATTATGAATTAGTTCCACATGCATCTATTAAGTATCATATGCTTGGTAATTATAACAAAGCTGTGTTAGCTGGATTATGTTGGCGCTCGCGCGACGCTGTTATTGTTAGGTTTGGATATCATTATAAAACGATGCAAAGCGGCATTTCTTATGATATTAATGTAAGCGATTTTAATAGGGCCACCAATAGAAGAGGTTCTTTAGAACTATTTATTAATTATGTTTTTAATTTCAAATCTAATTTTACACCAAAAAAACGGACTTGCCCTTTATTTATGTGATGAATTTAAATAAAAGACAAATATTTTTATTTTTTTGTTTTGTTTTTGCAAATTTTTGTTTGCTTGCCCAATCAAATTCTAGCCTTAGATCGCAAGCACAAACGGCTATTATTTTAAAAGATTGGTATGGCGCCTCACAATGCCTTAATCGATTATATTTAAGAGATAGTTTGGATGTTAAGTTGTGCTATTTATATGCAGATGTGAGTAGAAAAAATTTGGATTTAGACATTGCTTTAAATTTATACACAAAAGTGACTACTCATGTAAACATAAAAAAATATCCTTTAACTTATTATTGGATCGGACAAATTCTTAAAACTAAAGGCGATTATAAAGAAGCAAAAAAGTGGTTTATTAAATTCTCGAAAATTAAATTAGAAGATTATAAAAGAAAACAATCTGAAATCAAATACTATTTGGTAAAGTCTAAAATAGAGATAGAAGCTTGTGAAATGTCTCAGATTCTATTAAAAAATAAATCAGATATAACTCAAGTTCATTTAGAATCTATTATCAATACAAATCAAAGTGAGTTTGCAGCATTTGAAAAAGATAGTACTATTTATTT
The DNA here is from genome assembly GCA_945887955.1 of Chitinophaga pinensis. Lineage (GTDB taxonomy): Bacteria > Bacteroidota > Bacteroidia > B-17B0 > Aurantibacillaceae > Aurantibacillus. The sequence continues at coordinate 29,773 of CAMCZO010000004.1, forward strand.
TTCATCTATTAAACCAAATCTTAAAATCGATTTAGTTGACCCAATTTATAGTAAAATTTATACTTCAGATTATAGAAAGTCGAAATGGCAGAAAGTTAAAAGTATGGATACTTTATTTAATTCAAGTGTTTTTCACAATGCGAATATTTGTTTTAATTCAGATTCAAAACAAATGATTATTTCTCGTTGTAAAGAAAAAAATAGCGAAGAGTTTTTATGTGATTTATATTTAAGTGAATTTAAAAATAATCATTGGCAAATACCTACCAAAATAGACGAACCAATTAATTTTCCAAATTCTAATACTAGTCAGGCAAATTTTGGCATGCTCAATGGAAAACAAGTTTTGTTTTTTTCGAGTAATAGAATAGGCGGGGAGGGAGGGATGGATATTTGGTATTCTTTTCAAAATAATTATGGTGTTTTTGAAAAACCAATTAACGCTGGAAAAAAAATTAATACACCCGAAGATGAAATTACGCCATGGTTTAATGTTAAAGAAAATGTTTTGTTTTTTAGTAGCACTTATCACCCTGGTTTAGGAGGTTTTGATGTTTTTAAAACTGAGTTTAAAAATAATCAATTTAGTGAGGTTGTAAATGCAGGTTGCCCAATTAATACTGGTTTTAATGATGTTTATTATTCTTCTTCTTTTTCAAATAATGGAAATGATTTTATTTATTTATCAAGTAACAGAGAGGGATCTTTTTTCGAAGATAAATTAAATTGCTGCAACGATATATATCGGTTTAATTTAAATAATCAAATAAAGCCGGTTTTAAAATTAGATTCTATTTCTTTAAAAAAAGAACTGTTAAAATTATTAGTGCCATTAACACTTTATTTTCATAACGATGAGCCAGATTCTAAAACACTAAACGTATCAACTAAAAAAAATTACGAAACCTCTTACAACGATTATAAAGAATTAGTGCCCATTTATTTAAATCAATTTTCAACTAATTTAAATGGCTCGGCTAAACAAAATGCTTTAAATTTAATTAATAATTTTTTTCAAGACAGTGTTGATTCAGGTATGGAAGATTTAAAACGATTTTCTGATTTGTTAGAATCTGTTTTAAAAAATGGCGAAACTGTAAAAATTACTCTAAAAGGTTATTGTAGTCCTTTAGCAAGCACAGATTATAATATTAATTTAGCTAAACGAAGAATAAGTAGTTTGAAAAATTTTTTTTATGAAACAAAAAATGGTTTTTTTAAAGAATACATACAAAATGGAATTGGCATTGGAGGTAAAATTATTTTTGATGATCTAGATGTTGGAGAATTAACAGCGAGTAAAGCGAGTGATGATTTTAAAGATAAACGAAATGCGGTTTATTCTCCCTCGGCTTCATCTGAAAGAAAAATTCAAATTATTGCGGTGAGTTTTGAAAATAAATAAGATTTATTCAAAACGTAAACTTTCTATCGGATCTAATTCAGAAGCTCTTTTGGCAGGTAAATAACCACTAATTAAACCAACTAAAATGCATATAATTATACCAGATATAATCCAAAACCATGGAATAAAGAATCCGGTATTTAAAGCAAAACTTACCAGGTTGCCAATAGAAATCCCTAATATAATACCCAATAAACCACCCATTACACAAATAACCACACTCTCAATTAAAAATTGATTTTTAATAATTTTTTGAGTTGCGCCCATTGCTTTTCTAATTCCAATTTCGCGTGTGCGTTCGGTTACACTGACTAACATAATATTCATTAATCCAATTGCCGCACCAAGTAAAGTAATTAGACCTATAATTGTTGCTCCTACAGTTACAGTTGTAATATTTTTAATTAATATGGATGCTAAATTATCTGATTTAACGATGTCAAAATCATCAAGGCTAGTAACTGGAATTTTTCTTATTTTTCTAAAAACCCCTCTAGCTTCGAATAAATATGGGTCTACTAAAAGCGTGTTTTTTGTTAGTACATTTATAGTAAAACTCATATCAGGCCTTCCAAAATATTGTCGAGCAGTATTTATGGGAATCACACATATTTTATCTCCACCAAAGCCTGAGCTATTTCCTTTGCTTTTTAAAACGCCAACTACTTTGTATCTTCCTGCGCCAATTTTTATAAATTCATCAATCGAACTTTTTTTGCCAAAGAGATTTTTTTCAACGTCTGCTCCAATTAAAGCAATATGCGAACTTCCATTCATTTCTGAAAGAGTAAAGTTTCTGCCCTTACCCAAATCATATCCTGCGGTAATTAGGTAATTCTCATCACTGCCAAAAACTTGAATATTAGGATTAGTTTTAGCCTTTTCATACCTTAATCTTGATGTGCCACTTGCTAAAGTGGTTATAGAAGTTATAACTGGATAATCAAATTCTTGTTTAAATCGAAAAGCTTCTTTGAATGAAATACTCTCGTAAGTTTTTGCTTTTTTGCCATGTCGGCCAACTCGAATATTCATATCAGCATTTCGAATAGTAAAGGTGTTAGCACCCATACTTGTAAAATTGCTATTAATGCCATTTTTAATTGCATCTATAGCCGATAAAATACCAACTAATGCCATTATGCCAATGCTGATAATTAACATGGTAATAAACGCCCGTAATCGATTGGCTTTAATTGATAAAAGAGCAATTGAAATATTTTCTTTTAAGAAACCCAATTTTTCAAAATTATGGATATATTTCTTTTTTTGCAGCCAACAAGGTATTATGAATTAATGCTGCAATCGTCATAGGACCTACGCCGCCTGGAACTGGTGTAATATAACTGCATTTTGAAGCAACCTCGTCAAACTTTACATCTCCTTTGAGTTTATAACCACTTGTTGTTTCGTTGCTTTTAACTCTTGTGGTTCCTACATCAATAATCACAACCCCTTCTTTTACCATATCGGCTGTTAAAAATTCAGGAATTCCTAAGGCACAAATAATAATATCGGCATGGCTAGTATGAAATTTTAAATTTTTGGTTTTACTATGACATAACGTTACAGTACAATTACCAGAGCTATTATTTTTTGATAATAAAATACTCATGGGTAAGCCAACAATATGACTTCGACCAATTACAACACAATTTTTACCAGTAGTTTCAATATTATAACGTTCTAATAATTGAATGATACCAAATGGAGTTGCACTTATAAAACAAGGTAAATTTAAAATCATTCGCCCAATATTAATTGGATGAAAACCATCTATATCTTTATTTGGCAATAAAGCCTCAATTATTTTTTGTTCGTTTATATGATCTGGAAGAGGGAGCTGAACGATAAACCCATCTATATCATTGTTATGATTTAAATCGTAAACAGTTTGAAGTAATTCTTTTTCAGAAACAGTTTTTGGATGTCTGATAAGGCTTGATTTAAAACCAACTCTTTCGCAAGCTTTAATTTTACTGGCTACATAAGTCTCACTTCCGCCATCATTTCCCACTAAAACTGCGGCAAGATGAGGCTGTTTTAATCCCAACTCCATCATTCGTTTTACCTCAAGTGCAATTTCTTGCTGAATTTCTTGTGATATTTGTTTTCCGTTTATTAGTTGCATTTTTTATAAAAAAATAATCAATGATTACATTTTTCCTCCACCAGCCATTCCTTTAGGCATATTACGCATCATTTTAGCCATTGCATTTTTATCATTCATCATTCGCATCATTTTGCGAGTTTCTTCAAATTGTTTTAATAATTTATTTACTTCCTGAACGCCTTGTCCGCTTCCTTTAGCGAGTCTTTGACGTCGAGAGCCATTAATTAATTCTGGTTTTGATCTTTCTTCCGGGGTCATGCTTGAAATAATTGCTTCTATCCCTTTAAAGGCATCTTCTTTAATGTCATTTTCTTTAACTGCTTTGCTCATTCCGGGAATCATACCAACTAAATCTTTGATGTTGCCCATTTTTTTAATTTGATTTAATTGAGCTAAAAAGTCGTTAAAATCAAATTTATTAGTAGCAATTTTTTTATTTAATTTCCTTGATTCCTCTTCGCTAAATTGTTCTTGTGCCCTTTCTACTAATGAGACTACGTCGCCCATTCCTAAAATTCGATCGGCCATTCGCTCGGGATAAAATACATCCAAGGCTTCCATTTTTTCACCAGTTCCAATAAATTTAATTGGCTTATTTACAATACTTTTTATTGATAATGCAGCCCCGCCTCTTGTATCGCCATCTAATTTTGTTAAAATAACACCATCAAAATTTAAGCGATCGTTAAATGATTTAGCTGTATTAACTGCATCCTGTCCAGTCATACTATCTACAACAAACAAAATTTCGTTAGGCTTAATTGCTTTTTTTAAATCAGTAATCTCATTCATCATCTGTTCATCAATCGCTAAACGACCAGCTGTATCTATTAAAACAACATTATTTCCATTTTCTTTAGCTTGTTTAATTGCTGCTTCTGCAATTTTAATCGGATTTTTTTCTTCTTTATTACTAAAAACCTCAATCCCTATTTGTTCGCCTAAAACATGTAATTGATCTATTGCTGCCGGACGATATATATCGCAAGCCACCATTAACGGTTTTTTGCCTTTCTTTGTTTTTAGGTAATTAGCAAGTTTTCCTGTAAAAGTTGTTTTACCCGAACCTTGTAAGCCACTCATTAAAATAATGGTAGGATTGCCTCCAAGATAAATGTCTTCTTTTGACCCACCCATTAAGTTGGCCAATTCGTCGTGCGTTATTTTTATTAATAACTGACCGGGAGATAATGAGGTTAGTACATTTTGACCGAATGCTTTTTCTTTAACAGTATCGGTAAAAGTTTTTGCTACTTTATAGTTTACGTCGGCATCTAATAGAGCTTTGCGAATTTCTTTTAATGTTTCTGCAACATTAATTTCGGTAATTTTACCTTGTCCTTTTAAAATTTTAAATGCGCGATCGAGTTTGTCTTGTAAATTATCAAACATAAAATATAATTATAAAAATACAAATTTATAAAATTGAGGGGATTTACGAGTTAATTTATTTAGTTAAGGATTCAAAAAATATAAAGTTATAATTTAGAGGTAAATCTCTATATTTAGCTATTTAAATTACTACAGATGAATCACACCTATTTCATGCAATTAGCTTTAAATTTAGCATCGAAGGGCTTAGGTAAAGTGTCACCTAATCCAATGGTAGGATGTTTAATTGTTAAAAATAATGAGGTGCTTGCTTCTGGCTATCATCAGGAATTTGGCTTTGCTCACGCCGAAGTAAATGCCATAGAACAGCTAGATAGTTCCATTTCTACAAAAGATTGTATTTTATATGTTACACTTGAGCCCTGCTCACATTTTGGAAAAACACCACCTTGTGCAGATTTAATTATTCAAAAAGGATTTAAGCTAGTTGTTGTTGCCTGTCAAGATCCTAATCCATTAGTTGCAGGAAAAGGCATTAAAAAAATAAAAGACTCGGGGATTGAAGTAATTGAAGGTGTTTTAGAAAAAGAAGCAATTGAATTGAACAAAACTTTTTTTTGTTATTTTAAAAAAAAACGACCTTATCTTATTCTTAAATGGGCCCAAACTGCCGATGGTTTTATAAGCAAATGGCCCATTCCTATTAATCCAGCAGATAATTTTATTTCGGGTGCAACCTCAAATAATTTGGTTCATCAACTCCGCTCGCAAACAATGGCAATTATGGTTGGAAAAAATACAGTTTTAAATGATAATCCTCGTTTAACAACACGATTAAATAATGGCAAAAACCCCATTAGAATATTAATAGATAAAAGCCTAGAAATCCCTTTCGACTATCATGTTTATAATTCTGATGATCAAGTTATTATATTTAATTCAACTCTCGAAAAACAATCATTAAATCATCAATTTATTAAGATTGATTTTAATCAGTCAATTATTCCACAAATTTTAGAAACTCTTTTTCAATTAAACATTCAAAGTGTTTTAGTCGAAGGAGGCGCTTATTTATTAACTAGTATTATTGATATTGGCATTTGGGACGAACTAATAGTCATACAAAATCCAAATATTTACTTTAATACTGGCATTAAAGCTCCCTTAATAGAACTTAAAAGCAGTTTTGAAAAAATAGGAGATGATAATTTATTTCATATTTTTAATTAAATTTTCAATATTTGGTATATTAATTTACTTTTAGTATATTTGCATCCCTATTTTAAGGAGAATTTAATTTTAAGATAAAGAATTATAACATGTCACGTATTTGTCAGTTAACAGGAAAAAAAGCAATGGGTGGAAACAACGTATCGTTTTCAAACACTAAAACTCGTCGCCAATTTAAAGTGAATTTAAAACGCAAACGTTTCTTTATACCAGAAACAAACGAATGGATAACACTACGTGTATCTACTTCGGCGATAAAAAATATTAATAAAAAAGGCATTAGTGCCTGCATAAAAGAAGCTAAAGCTAGCGGAATTTTAGCATAATTTAAAATCAAAAGTCATGGCAAAAAAAGGTAATAGAATTCAGGTAATATTGGAATGTACAGAGCATAAAGAAAGTGGTAAGCCTGGAACATCTCGTTATATTACTACTAAAAATAAAAAGAACACGACCGAACGAATAGAATTGAAAAAATACAATGCTGTTCTAAAGAAAATGACCGTTCATAAAGAAATTAAATAATTTAAAAATTTAAATAATGGCAAAGAAAGTTGTTGCAACATTAAAATCGGGTAAAGGAAAAGATTTTACTAAAGTTATTAAAATGATAAAATCTGATAAAACAGGTGCCTATAATTTTAAGGAAGAAATTGTTCACATTGACCATGTAGCAGATTTTTTAAAATCAAAATAATTTTATTTTGATTTATTTTTCTTAAATTCTTTCCTAGTTTCGGAAGGAATTTTTTTTTGGATTGTAATAAAAACATTAATCTAAGGACATTAAAAATGAGTATTTTTTCAAAACTATTTAGTCGCGAAAATAAAGAAAGTTTAGACCAAGGTTTGGCTAAAACTAAAGAAAGTTTTTTTGGTAAATTATCCAAGGCCATTGCTGGTAAAAGCACTGTGGATGCAGATGTTTTAGATAAATTAGAGGAAATTCTTTTATCAGGTGATGTTGGCGTAAAAACAACCATTAATATAATAAAACGAATAGAAAATAGGGTTAAAGAAGATAGTTATCTTAATATTAAAGAATTAAACAATATTTTAAAAAACGAAATAGTTTCTTTGCTATTAGAAAACAATAAAAATCAAAACACGGCTCACTTTTCAGAAGAACTTACTAAAAAACCATATGTAATCATGGTTGTTGGAGTTAATGGAGTTGGAAAAACGACAACCATTGGAAAAATGGCTTATCAATATAAACAAGCCGGAAAATCGGTTATACTTGGAGCTGCTGATACTTTTAGGGCTGCCGCTGTTGATCAATTAATTGTTTGGAGTGATAGAGTAGGTGTGCCTATAGTTCATCAAGGAATGGGTGCCGATCCTGCAAGTGTAGCTTATGATACTTTGAGTAGTGCCAAAGCAAAAAATGCTGATGTTGTAATTATTGATACGGCTGGAAGATTACATAATAAAGTTAATTTAATGAATGAATTAACTAAAATTAAAAATGTGATGAAGAAAATTATTCCTGATGCACCGCATGAAATTTTATTAGTTTTAGATGGAAGTACCGGCCAAAACGCGATTGAACAATGTAAACAATTTACTTTAGCAACCGATGTAAATGCCTTGGCAGTTACAAAATTAGATGGTACAGCCAAAGGTGGTGTAGTTATTGGTATTTCTGACGAATTTAAAATACCCGTTAAATATATTGGAGTAGGTGAAAAAATGACTGATTTACAGACTTTTAATCCAGTAGAATTTGTGAATAGTTTATTATCGCATTAATTAATATTATTTTTTAAAAAGCTTTCCACCATTAACTTTGCTGTATCTCTTTTTTCAGTAAAATTCAGAAGTTCTTTTTGCCAAAGCTCTGTTTTTTTTGATTTTTTATCTTTATCATTTTCAATTCTATCTAATTGAATTTGACTTTCAAATAAACGATCAATTATTTCCCATGCCAAAATATTTTGTTGCTTAAGTATATCTAATAATTTTTGACGTTTTTTAAAACTATAATTTTCTGCGTTTTCAATCTTATAATAAGTCCCTATAATATTTAGGTAATTCATTAAGTGTTTTTTAGTTTCCTCTTGCATCTTAAAAAGATTTAATTAGTAAAAATAGATACAAAAAACCAATCAAAATAATATAAATTTAAATTTATCAAATAAATTAACTTTAATAATAAATTAGTTGATTTTAATTTGCAATTCCATTTGTTTTATTACATTAGATAAACTTTTATTTAAAAATATAGTAATGACAATCGATTTTATAATTAATCAATTAAATCTTCAGCCTCATCCCGAAGGAGGCTTTTATAAAGAGGTCTACCGATCAACTGATGTTATTACAAGGGAATTTTTACCCTTAATATTTTCAGGATCTAGATCATTTTCTACGTCTATTTATTTTTTAATCAAAGCCGATAGTTTTTCAGCTTTTCATAAAATTAAGAGCGACGAAACTTGGCACTTTTATTTTGGCCATGCACTTGAAATTATTGAAATAGATGAGTTTGGAAATCTTATTAAAACAATGGTTGGAAGTAATTTAATTGCCGGTGAAGTATTTCAATACACAGTAAAAAAAAACACCTGGTTTGCATCAAGGGTTTTAAAAGGAGGAGATTTTTCTTTAGTTGGTTGTTCCGTTAGTCCCGGATTTGATTTTATTGATTTTGAAATGGCAAGCCGAGATCATTTATATGCCGAATTTCCTCAACATAAAACAATAATTAACGAATTAACCAGGTTGTGATTATTATATTTAAAAAAAAAGAGTTGATTTGATGATAAATGTTGAAATAAGTATATTTTTTTAAATTTTTTTTTTTAATTAAAATAATTTATATTTACACAATATACTTTTTGATTAATTTAAATGGATATTTTTGATGTTTATAAGCAAATGGAGCGAAATGATATTTTGCTCGCATTTAAAGGAGAAGTAACTTCAGATTTATTGTCTTCTGTTTTTCAAATTATGGAGACTAAGATGGATAATTTGAACGAAAATCCTAAGTTAAAAAGAAAGGTATATCATATTTTGGTTGAAATTTTACAAAATTTGTATCATCATTTAGACGAAATTTCAGCTGAGGATGGAGATAGAAATAAATCTGCGATTTTTACAATTGGTAAAAAAGATGACGATTATTTTATTGTAACCGGTAATTTTATAATTAATGAAAACATTATTGGTTTTAAATCACGTTTAGATGAAGTTAATTCTTTATCAAAAGAAGAATTAAAAGAGTTTTATAAAAAAACGTTGAATAATGGTCAAATGTCAAAGAAAGGTGGCGGGGGCTTAGGCATGATAGACATTGCCAGAAAAACAGGCAAAAAATTAGATTATAATTTTTTGGAAATTGATAATAAAGTTTCTTTCTTTACACTTAATATAAAAATATCCAATCAATAAAAGCAGATACATTATGGAAAAATACACCATCGAAGGGTCACCAAAAACACCAAACATTAATTTTGATTTAATTGGTGGAATTCTTGAAATAAAAGGAAGATCTATTCCTGAAAATTCAATTGAATTTTACAAACCATTAATAGAGGCTCTAGAGAATTATTCTTCAGCTGTTAAACCAATTACAACTGTTAACATTCAGTTAGAATATTTCAATACATCTTCTTCTAAATGTATACTAGATGTATTTAAAAAGCTAGAAGGAATAAATAAGGCAGGAAGTGCAGTTACTATTCACTGGCATTATGAAGAAGATGATGAAGACATGTTGGAAGCTGGAGAAGATTATCAGGCAATTATTAACGTGCCTTTTAAAATGGTAATGGTTAACGAATAAATATTATTATTTCAATTAAAACCCTGCCTTTGGCGGGGTTTTTTTATTATCTTTGTTTCTATCAAAATTAAAATTATGTCGACAAAAATTTTTGATTTATTGGGTGCAAATGCCGACAATCTTTTGCATCACACCTGTACTACTATTTCAAAGGAACTAATTCACGTTCCTGGAAATGATTTTGTTGATAGAATGTTTTCGCCTTCTAACAGAAGTCCACAAGTTTTAAGAAGTTTAAGTCAATTATATAATTCTGGTCGTTTATCAGGTTCCGGATACATGAGTATTCTCCCTGTTGATCAAGGAATTGAGCATAGTGCAGGAGCAAGTTTTGCATCAAACCCCATTTATTTTGACAGTGAAAATATTGTTAAATTAGCCATAGAAGGTAATTGTAATGCAATAGCTTCAACTTTTGGTGTTTTGGCTTCAGTTTCCAGAAAATACGCTCATAAAATACCTTTTATTGTTAAAATTAATCATAATGAGTTATTAACCTATCCCAATAAATTTGATCAAATCATGTTTGGTTCGGTTGAAGAAGCATGGAATATGGGTGCTGTTGCTGTTGGAGCAACTATTTATTTTGGTTCTCCTGAGTCGTCTAGACAAATTGTGGAAGTTGCTCAAGCTTTTGAACGTGCTCATGAATTAGGAATGGCAACAATATTATGGTGTTATACTCGTAACAATGCTTTCAAAAAAGATGGAATAGATTATCATACAGCTACTGATTTATCTTCCCAAGCTAATCATTTAGGTGTAACTATTCAAGCTGATATTATTAAACAAAAGTTATCTGATAAAAATGGTGGATTTACTGCTATTAATTTTAGCAAAACACACCCTAATGTTTATTCTGATTTAAATACCAATCATCCAATTGATCTTTGTCGTTACCAGGTTGCTAATTGTTATATGGGAAGAATTGGTTTAATCAATAGTGGTGGCGAAAGTAATGGGGAAAGTGATTTAAAAGATGCAGTTACCACTGCGGTAATTAATAAAAGAGCAGGAGGACAGGGGTTGATAAGCGGACGCAAAGCGTTTCAAAAATCAATGAACGAAGGCGTTAAGTTATTAAACACCATTCAAGATGTATATTTAGATAAATCCATTACTATTGCTTAATAGCAATATTTTTTATAATTTATCTATCGACTATTTATTTTCTTATTAATTAAATTTTTAAAAAATGGGATGGTTTAAAAGATTAAAAGAAGGCATTACAACTTCTACAAAAGAGAAGAAAGAAACACCAGAAGGATTATGGTATAAATGTCCATCTTGTAAAAAAATTCATACTGTTCAAGATCATGCGGCCTATAAATATGTTTGTATTGAATGTAACTATCACGAAAGAATTGGTAGTAAAGAGTATTTTGAGGTTATTTTCGACAACAACGAGTTTGTTGAGATAAATGAAAATTTAGTAAGTGGCGATCCTTTAGAATTTACCGACACCAAAAAATACACCTCTAGATTAACTGACAATATTAATAAAACTGGCTTGAAAGATGCTTTAAGAAGCGCATATGGCAAAGTAAATGGCTATAATTTGATGATTTGTTGTATGGATTTTGGATTTATTGGTGGTAGCATGGGAAGTGTAGTAGGAGAAAAAATTGCTCGCTCAATTGATTACTGCCTTAAAACAAAAACACCATTATTAATTATTTCTAAAAGTGGAGGAGCAAGAATGATGGAAGCTGCTTTTTCGTTAATGCAAATGGCTAAAACAGCGGCTAAATTAAGTCAATTAGCTCAAAAAAAGATACCCTATATTTCTTTATTAACTGATCCAACAACAGGAGGTGTAACTGCTAGTTATGCTATGTTAGGCGACTTAAATATTTCTGAGCCAGGTTCATTAATCGGTTTTGCTGGACCAAGAGTTGTTAAAGAAACAATTGGAAAAGATCTACCAAAAGGCTTTCAAACTGCAGAGTTTGTTCTAGAACATGGTTTTTTAGATAAAATTGTTTCTCGTAACGATTTAAAAGATACGATTGGCAATCTTCTTAAGTTTTTTAAGAAATAATTAATTTTTTTATAAACTTAAATCATCATCTTTAGTGATTATTTCTGAACTAGTTCCTTCTTCAGAAGATGGAGCAGCGATATCTTTAGTAGAATTAACGACTATCTCATCATGTTTTTCGAATGGTCTTTTACCGAAAATATCTTCCAAATCTTCTTTAAAAATAACTTCTTTTTCTAATAATTTTTCGGCCAATAAAGTTAGTTTAACTTTATTACTTATTAATATTTGTTTTGTTTTAGCATAAGCAATGTCAGTCATTTTCTTTACCTCTTCGTCTATCATTTTTGCTGTATATTCACTGTATGGTTTGCTAAACGAGTATTCACTTTGACCTGAACTATCGTAATAACTGATGTTTCCAATTTTTTCATTTAATCCATAATAAACAATGCATGCAAAAGCTTGCTTGGTTATTTTTTCCAAATCGCTTAAAGCACCAGTACTAATTTTTCCAAATATAATTTCTTCTGCAGCTCTTCCTCCTAATGCGGCACACATTTCGTCCATTATTTGTTCGGTCGTTGTTATTTGTCTTTCTTCTGGTAAGTACCAAGCAGCACCTAATGACTTTCCTCTTGGAACAATGGTAACTTTAATTAATGGACTTGCGTGTTCTAGCATCCAACTCACAGTTGCGTGTCCTGCCTCATGAAATGCAATAACACGTTTTTCGTTAGGAGTAATAATTTTATTTTTCTTTTCTAATCCAGCAATAATTCTATCTACTGCATCTAAAAAATCTTGTTTTTGAACAGTTTTTTTATTTGAACGAGCTGCAATTAATGCTGCTTCATTGCAAATATTTGCAATATCCGCTCCACTAAATCCTGGAGTTTGTTTAGATAAGAAATCAATTTCAACGCTTTCGTCTATTTTAATATTCTTTAAATGAACTGCAAATATTTCTTTGCGTTCGTTTAAATCAGGCATATCAACATAAATTTGTCTATCAAATCTTCCAGCGCGCATCAAAGCTCTATCTAAAATATCAGCACGATTAGTAGCTGCTAATATTATTACGCCACTATTTGTACCAAAACCATCCATTTCTGTTAATAATTGGTTGAGGGTATTTTCGCGTTCATCATTACCACCGGCAGCCGCATTTTTGCCACGAGCACGCCCTATAGCATCAATTTCGTCGATAAAAATAATACAAGGAGCTTTTTCTTTGGCTTGTTTAAATAAATCTCGAACACGCGATGCGCCAACCCCAACAAACATTTCTACAAAATCAGAACCACTCAGAGAGAAAAAAGGTACTTTTGCTTCGCCAGCAACTGCTTTTGCTAATAATGTTTTTCCTGTTCCTGGAGGCCCAACTAATAATGCACCTTTAGGAATTTTAGCACCCAAGTCTGTATATTTTTTAGGGTTTTTAAGAAAATCTACGATTTCCATCACTTCCATTTTTGCTCCGTCTAATCCTGCAACATCGCTAAAAGTTGTATTAACTGCCGAATCTTTATCAAATAAAGTAGCTTTTGATTTTCCAATATTAAAAATTTGACCAGGTCCGCCTCCGCTTCCTCCGCCACCCATTCGTCGCATCATAAAAAACCATAAAGCAATCATAATAATTATTGGCAATAAAAAAGACAAGCCACTATCAAACCAATTGCTCTCTTCAACACTTCTTGCAAATACTTGTTTTTCTTTTGGAATTAAGGCTTCGTTTTGAACTTTTTCAATTCCTGTCATTAAATTATCAATAGATGGCACTGTAAAAAAATAATGAGGGCCTTTAAAATTTTTATCTGGAAAAATTGAAACACCTTTATCGTTTTTATAACGATCGCACTTGTATGCGCTATCTGGATTAATTGAGATTCGTGCAATTGTTTTATTTACAATAACAATGTCTTTAACATCACCTTTTGAAAGCATTTTTTGGTAAAATTCACCTTGAGAAACTTCTATTAAATGTGAATTAAAATTATTCCCATAAAAAACAATAAACAAAAGAACTCCAATAACAGCTGCATAAATCCAATAAAAATTATTGCCGTTATTATTAGAATTTTTATTTCCTCCAAAAGGAGAGTTTTGCTTTTTAAATTTTTCTTTCATTCTTTCAAATTGTTTTTTTCTTTCATCCTCAGGAGAAGGCTTTTCACTTGAATTATTAGTGTTTTCGGGAATAGGTTCTTTTTGTTCTTCGCTCATGTTAATTAAGAATATCTTTATTTTTAAATTTTAATCTTTAATGTGTGTTATTTCTGCATCGCCCCACAAACCCTCTAAATTATAATGTTCGCGAGATTCACGCAAAAACACGTGAACTACAATGTTTATATAATCTATCAAAATCCATTCGCCATTTTGTCTTCCTTCTATGTGAAAAGCTTTTTCTGAAGTTGATTTTGTGACAATTTCTTCAACACTATCAGCAATAGAGTTAACGTGAGTATTGCTATCTGCATCGCAAATTACAAAATAATCGGTTACTCTGTTTTCGATTTGATTTAAATTTAAGGTAGTAATGTTTTTAGCTTTACGTTCTTTCATGCCATCTATAATTGCTTCTAATAGAGAGCTTGTTTGTTTTACAGTAGATGATTTTTTTGGACGCTTAACAGTGCTTGTCTTTTTCTTATTTTCAAGATTAGCAATTAAATTTGCCTCTCTTTGTTCTCGCTCTTTATCGGTTAATGGTTTTTTTGGTATTATTTTTCTTCCTGTTGGGAAAGTATTTTTAGAAGAGGATAGTTTTAATTTAGTTGATTTTTTAGCCACTTTTGGTTTTGCTTTGCCAATGAGATCTTTACTTTTTTTTGCTATAGTTTTTTTTACTGGTATTTTAGGCATATTTAAATTGTTTGTAGCTTAGCTATTAATTAATTTTATTAGGTTTATAATTAACAACAAATTTAATCTATTTGTTTAATGGAAACATTATTTATAGGAAGAAATACAATATTTTTATCAGATGTTAGTAGCACCAATTCTTATGCCCTTAGCATGTTAAATAACGTTAATGTTGCTGAAGGTACTATAATTCATGCAAATCATCAAACACAAGGGAAGGGTCAAAGAGGTTTGCAATGGTCTGCTTTACAAGGGCTTAATTTAACATTTTCGGTGATTTTAAAGCCAAGTTTTTTGCCACTTACCAAACTTTTTTATTTATATCAAATTTCTGCTTTAGCTTGTTTTGACAGCCTGACGGAATTGATTAATAATAGCCATATTGACATTAAAATTAAGTGGCCAAACGACATTTTAATTGATAAACGTAAAATAGCTGGTATATTAATAGAAAATAACCTTTTAAATAATCAAATTAATTGGTCAGTTATTGGTATTGGTATAAACGTTAATCAGCTTTTGTTTGATACAAGCCCAAATGCAGCTTCTTTAAAAATGCTTACAGGACAAGATTATGATTTAAAGTTTATTTTGACCCGAATAGCTTTCCACCTAGAAAAATATTATTTAGCTCTTAAGCAAGAGAAATACGATTTTATTAAAACAAATTATTTGAATAGTTTTTTGGGATTAAATACATATTTGAATTTTGAAATAAACAATCAAATAAAAGCTTTCTTGGTTAAAGGGATAAGCGATAAAGGTTTGTTGTTATTAGAAGATAAAAACGGAGATGAAATTGAGTTAGATGTAAAAGAAGTAAAATGGCATTATTAAAATTATTAAAATAATATTTTCTTGCTCAACTAATATTTTAATTCATTTGCTAACATCGTAAAATCAACTCCATCAAAATTTCCGCTACTCATCATTAATAAAACCGAATTATTAAAGTTTTTAGTTTTAATATAATTGGTTAACTCTTCACTTTTTGTAAATACAATTAAATCTTTTCTGTTAAAGCAAGTATGAACCTGTTCGGACGAAATTTCTTTTAATTTTTTGTGTGAAATAGTATGTGGATTATAGTAAACAATAGCTTCATCGGCTAAATTCATTGAATTTTTGTATTCGTTTAAGAAATCTTCAGTTAAACTACTAAACGTGTGAAGTTCCATACAAGCAATAATTTTACGTTCTGGAAATTGCTGTTTTACTGCGTCTGTTGTCGCTTTTAGTTTAGAAGGAGAATGAGCAAAATCTTTATAAAAATTAAATGTTCCGGTTTTAAACACCAATTCTAATCTTTTTGCGGCACCAGTAAATGATTGAATAGCCTCATAAAACAATTGATTATTGATTCCCATTTGATTACAAGCTAATTTAGCCGCTGTTAAGTTCATTAGATTGTGATTACCAAATATTTGTAAAGGGTATTTGATGTCATTATCAATTAAATAAGTTAAGCCATTTATTATTTCATGATTAGGAATAGAGTAGGGCCATTTACTAATATTGGTATTAGATGAAGAAGAACAAACTTCTTCTAAAACTTTATCATTTGAACAATAAATTAAATTGCCATTAGGCTCGATTAAATCAATAAATATTTTAAATTGTTCGATGTAATTTTCAAAAGTGGGAAAAACGTTGATGTGATCCCATGCTATTCCACTTAAAACAGCAATATTTGGTTTGTATAAATGAAATTTAGGCCTTCTGTCAATAGGCGAAGCTAGGTACTCATCACCTTCAATTACTGCATATTTAGATGTTTTGGTGAGGTTAACCATGGTTTCAAAGCCAGTTAATTGAGCTCCAACTAAAAAATCAGTTTCAATATGGTGATAATGCATTACATGTAATATCATGGCGGTAATTGTAGTTTTACCGTGACTGCCTCCAATAACAATGCGCGTTTTATCTTTTGTAGATTCATAAATATACTCCGGATACGAATAAATTTTTAAGCCTAATTCTTTAGCTTTTATTAATTCGGGATTATCTGCACGCGCATGCATACCCAAAATTACTGCGCTAATATCTTTTGTTATTTTTTCTGGAAACCAACCAATTTCTTTGGGTAATAAATTAAATTTTAATAATCGACTTTTGCTGGGTTCGTTTATTTCGTCATCGCTTCCACTCACAATAAACCCTTTTTCGTTAAGTGCTAAGGCCATATTATGCATTGCGCTTCCACCGATAGCAATTAAATGAACTTTTTCCATTTTATAAAGAAAATACTTTGTTAAGGTTTTTTTGTGACAAAATCGTTTTTATTATACACATAAAAATGTTTATTTTGTTAACTTATCTATAAAATATAAATACAATGCAAAAAAAAATTGTAAAAGTTGGTGATATAGCATGTGGCGCAAAAGAATTATTTTTAATTAGCGGTCCTTGCGTAATTGAAGATGAAAAAATAATGATGGACACTGCTGAAAAATTAAGAGAGGTGAGTGAACGTTTAAACATTAAAGTTATTTATAAGTCAAGTTTTTTAAAAGATAATCGCAGCAGTTTAAGTTATTATGACGGACCTGGTATAGAAAAGGGGATGAAAATTTTAGCCAAAGTAAAAGAACAGTTTGGATTTCCTTTATTAACCGATATTCATGAAAGTTATCAAGCAGCTATTGCAGGAGAGGTATGTGATGTATTACAAATACCAGCCTATTTGTGTATGCAAAGTAGTTTATTAGTTGCTGCTGCAAAAACTGGTAAAGTTGTAAATATTAAACATGGCCAGTTTTTAGCTCCTGATAATATGAAACATCCTTTGCAAAAATGCATTGATGCCGGTAATGATCAAATCATATTAACAGAGCGAGGTTATGTATTTGGTTATAACGATTTGATCGTTGATCCACGCAGTTTTTTTCATATGAATAATTTAGGTTACCCAGTTGTATTTGATGTTACTCATTGTGTTCGCAAATATGGTATACCAAGTGCAGACGCTAAAGGAGGTGCTCGTGAATTTTTACCTGTTTTAAGTAGAGCAGGTGTAGCTAGTGGTATTGATGGGATGTTTATAGAAACTCATCCAGATCCATCTAAAGCCTTGTGTGATGCTGCTTCCCAATTATGCGTGTATGATTTGGAAGAGTTTTTAAAGCCTTTAATCGAAATTCATAATGTGGTAAGGAAGTATTAATTTTTATTTTAAAATAAAAAAAAGGCATACGTTAGTATGCCTTTTTTTTGAAATTTATTAAATTTTAATGTGCTATTATTAATTTTTTTGTAAAGTTGTTTGATTGTGATTTTATATTTAATAAATAAATACCATTAGGAATTAATGAGGTGTTGATTATTTTTTGTTTTTCTAATTTTTCAACAGTATCCAAATTTATTTTCTTTCCTAACATATCATAAATATTAACTATTGATATTAAATTATTTGATGATTTCAAAGATATAATTGTCTCATCAGAACTAGGATTTGGAAAAATAGTTACTAATTCGTTATCTAAATTATTAACATTTAAACTAACATCTAATAATCCCATACCTTGTATCATAAAGCTATATGAGCTTTCGTCGGCATCAGTATTGTTTATTTTTATTTGAGCCGTTTTTGTACCTATTGAAGTTGGTTTGAAATCAACAGTAAAACTTTGTGAGGTATTTCCTGCTAAATTAATTGGAAAACTAGGTAGCCCTACTAAAGTAAACTCTGAAGATCCAGTTAATGACATATTTGAAATAGTTAATGTTCCAATATCGGTATTTTGAATATTAAATGTTTTTGAAATCACATTATTTAATATTATTGAACCGAAATCAGTGTTGTTTGATGTGTTAACTACATTACTTCCAGAAATAATATTTGTGTTA
Organism: Chitinophaga pinensis; assembly: GCA_945887955.1. Classification (GTDB taxonomy): domain Bacteria; phylum Bacteroidota; class Bacteroidia; order B-17B0; family Aurantibacillaceae; genus Aurantibacillus. The sequence continues at coordinate 48,341 of CAMCZO010000004.1, forward strand.
TTTCCTTGTAAATTAATTTCGGCAACAGCACCAACACCTTGTATAGCAAAGTCATATAAATTTTCGTTATAATCAGTGTTATTTACACTCACAGTTGCATTTCTTGTTCCAACAAATGCAGGATTAAAACTAACTGTAAAGCTTTGTGAAGCACCTGCGGCTATAGTTAAAGGATAAACTGGTGCATTTATAATTGAAAAGTCACCTGCATTGGTTCCTGAAATAAATAAACTAGTTACAACTAAAGCTCCAGTTCCTGTATTTTGTATTAAAAAAGTTTTGTTTACAGAAGTACCAGTATTTCTTGTACCAAAATCTGTATTATTTAGAGCACTAATAGCAGTGTTATTTAGTGGAATATTAACAGAGTTTCCTTGAACGTTTACTTCAGGATTTGATGTTGCTGTTTTTTGACTAGTTAACAATAAAATTTGACCACCTTCTACAACTGGAGCCGGAATTGAATAATGTGTTTGGTCTACAAACAAAAATTTTCCAGGACCTAAAATAGCTTGCGCATCAAATATTCCTGATGCTTCTTCGTCTTGAGTTAAAAAATTTGGAGCACCTAGTAAAAAACGAGTTGGGTCATGTTCTGCAATAAGTAATAAGTTATCTGTTGCAATTGTATATTCCCACATTTTAGCAATATGTGCCTGGTTTCCTGGGTCTTCTTGTAAAATTATATGACCTGAGTTATCAATACCTATGTTATCAAGACTAAAATGTCCTTCTGTGCCATCTAATACTGCAGTAATGGTTCCACCTAATTCAGGGCTATTTATATTAGTAAATCGGAGTCTCCACATTCTACTATTTGATCCAAATCCATTTGTAGTAACAAAATAAAAATCATTAGGATTAGATGGATCCCAAGCGCCATCTTCTGGTCTTAAAAAATTTGTAACACCTAAATTATTACTAATTGTATTTAACGAAGCCCCAGTTATTGCATTTACTGGTCCTACATTTGTTAATGAAAATGTAGTGTTTGCTGAAGGAAAAACTGCATTAGTTTCGAGAGTAAATCCTGCAACTGAAACACCATATAATATCCCATTCATTAAACCTGCTTTGTATATTTCTGATCCTGTTGTAGATTTGTTACCAACATAAACATAAACTTGTCCTGGAGTGGCATCATCAGTTCCAATTACGATTGTTTTATCGTTTCTGTTTGGGCTTGCTACTGAGTTTTCCCAAGAAAATTTACCTAGGTAGGGTAATTCAAATGTATTACCAGCATTTGGACCCGTTAAAATATGAGCAAAACCTCTTCCTTCAGGACCAGATTCCTCACCATTCATAAAGATTCGTTCTTTAGTACCTTTTCCTGTATAGCTATTATAAAATGCAGAAACATCTGGTAAATCAGCAGAGCAAAATCTTGACATTAATGATAAGCTATTTGTGTTACCTGAATTATATGTTGAAAAAGTGCTAGTTGCTGCATTCCATAAATTTACATTTTGAATAAGATCTGCACCACTTGTAACTGCAAGTGTAGTTTTGTTTATGATCCATTTTGATACAAATGCACTTATCTGCCCATGAGCTCTAACAGAACCTACTGTAGGGCCAAATTCATGATTTAAAAGGAATGTGAATGTCCCATCATTATTATCATATGCCCCCGCGCCATCAGGTATTCCACTCATGGTATAATTATTAATTACATTTGTAGCGGTTAAGATGGATGTAATTGAATAACCTGGTATTACGGGCAATAAATAAGGTGATTGCGAACTACTTGGACCAGTAGTTAGTGTTTGTGATAATAGACAGTTGGATATACCAATGCCAAATAAAATAAGTTTGATTTTTTTCATTTGATTTTTTTTATTTGATTAGATTTTTTTTATACTCTGTAAAATTATTTTTTTTGTAAAGCCTATTTATTAATCTATTATTATCAATAAGTTATACTAATTTTTTATTTTTATTTTTAATTTAACCTCGTAACATTATTTAAACTATTTATTGATAAAAATTTAATTTTGTGTGTGTTTATTTATCGCCCTTGTTGGTGTTATCACCAACAAGTAAATATTCTCCTTTATTTTGCTTTGTTGCTGTTATCATCAAGAAGTAAATATTCGCCTTTGTTTTGCCTTTGTTGGTGTTATCACCAACAAGTAAATTTTTCGCCCTTGTTTTGCCTTTGTTGGTGTTATCACCAACAAGTAAATATTGTTAAATTTACAAATGCCAAAATTGCACCATGCAGATAATCCTATACAGTTTTATACTGCTACTATATTGGAATGGCAAAAGCTACTAAAACCGAATAAGTACAAACAAATTATTGTAAATAGTTTAGCATTTTTAGTAAAAGAAAATCGTACGAAAATTTACGCCTTTGTAATAATGGATAATCACATCCATCTTATTTGGCAGGGAACTAAACTACATTCTTTAAAACACTCGCAATTGAGTTTTATGAAATACACAGCACAACAAATAAAATTTGATTTAGAAAAACATCATCCAAACGTATTACCATGTTTTCTAGTTGAAGCAAAAGATAGGAAATATCAGTTTTGGGAAAGGAATGCATTATCAGTAGATATAATGAGTTCGGAGGTTTTTATTCAAAAGTTAAACTATATTCATAAAAACCCTGTAAGAGCTAAACTTTGCTTAATTGATACAGATTATAAATATTCGACTGCGAAACATTATAATGAAATGCAACATGAATTTGATTTTTTAGAGCCCTACAATCAACAACTTTGACTTGTTGGTGATAACACCAACAAGGGCGTAAACTATTTATTGATAAAAATTTAAATTTGTGTGTGTTTATTTATCGTATTTTTACGATTAATATATGGGTTCAAGTAAAATAAATGACTACAGCGATCAGCAAAAGTTAATCGCAAAATTTTCTAAAGCATTGGCTCATCCGGCAAGAGTAGCTATATTAAATTTGTTGTTGAAAAAGAAATCTTGTATATGTGGAGACATTGTTTTAGAAATTCCATTATCTCAAAGTACAGTATCACAACATTTAAAAGAATTAAAAAAGGCCGGATTAATAAGAGGTAAAATCGAAGGGTCAAAAATTTGTTATTGCATTAATGAATTAGAATGGAATAAAGCTAAATTACATTTGAATAAATTATTTAAAATAACTGTTTTAAATCATAATTGTTGCTAAATTATATATGTATTTTAAAATAAAAATATTTTGCGATAATTTATCGAGTCAATTTAATGTTATTTCAAAAAATAGAAAAAATACACTTGAAAATATAGCTAATTATATTACACTTAAACAGAAGGAAAATAAGCCAATTCATTTAGTTTATATTTGTACTCATAATTCTCGTCGAAGCCAATTTGGTCAAATTTGGTCTAGAGTTGCTGCAGACTATTATCAAATAAAAAATATTAATACCTATTCTGGGGGCACAGAAACAACTTCTTTTAATATGAATGCGATCCATTCATTACATAGATTAGGCTTCGAAATTAATCCTAAAAACGATTCTTTAAACACTATTTATGAGGTATATTATGACTCTGTTAAAACTCCGATAAATTGTTTTTCTAAATTATATAATCATTTAGCTAATCCAAATAATAACTTTGCCGCAATTATGACATGTAGCGATGCAGAGGAAAATTGCCCATTTATACCTGAAGCTGATATTCGACTTTTAACTACGTATAGCGATCCAAAAGAGTTTGATTATACTTCTTTGCAAGATATTAAATATGACGAGCGATGTAAAGAAATTGCTTTAGAAACATTTTACGTTTTTTCACTTATTAAATAATTATGACAAATAATAATTGTGCCCCTGCGGCGAATAGAAAAAAATTAAGTTTTTTAGATCGGTTTTTAACGTTGTGGATTTTTCTTGCGATGATTATTGGCATTTGTATAGGTTATTTTATCCCATCTTCATCAAATTTTATAAATAACTTTTCAGAAGGAACAACTAATCTACCTTTGGCTATTGGATTAATTTTGATGATGTACCCGCCATTAACAAAAGTAAATTTTGCACAAATACCTCAAGTTTTATCAAAACCAAAATTACTAGGATTTTCATTTTTTATCACTTGGATAATTGGGCCATTTTTAATGTTTTCTTTAGCAGTTTTATTTTTAAAAGATTATCCTGATTATATGACTGGTTTAATTATTATGGGCTTGGCTCCTTGCATTGCAATGGTTATTGTTTGGAATGAATTAGCAGAAGGCAATAGAGAAATGGTTGCTGGTTTGGTGGGTATTAATAGTTTAATACAGGTTTTATTTTTTAGTTTGTATTCTTATTTTTATCTCGAAATTATGTTGCCTTTGTTTGGTATAAAGGGTTTATCTGTTAATATTAGTATATATGAAATAGCTAAAACAGTATTTATTTATTTAGGAATCCCTTTTATTGCTGCTATAATAAGTCGAATTGGTTTAATTAAAATTAAAGGCGAAGAGTGGTTTAAAACTAAATTTATTCCTTTTATTTCACCAATTACTTTAATTTCTCTATTATTTACGATTGTTTTAATGTTTAGTTTAAAAGGCAGTATGATTGTTTCAATACCAATGGATGTTTTTAGAATTGCATTACCACTTGTTTTCTTTTTCGCCATCATGTTTGTTTTGATGTTTTTTGTTGGAAAGTATGCTGGTGCTAATTATGAAGAAAACGTAGCATTATCATTTACAGCTTCAGGAAATAACTTTGAATTAGCAATTGCAGTTTCTATAGGCGTTTTTGGAATAAATAGCGGGCAAGCTTTTGCAGGAGTTATAGGTCCTTTGGTAGAAGTTCCTGCATTAATTGCTTTGGTTCAATTAGCTTTTTGGTTTAAAAATAAATATTATAAAATTTAAAATTAATAAATCTACAATTCTTCATTTACGTTAAGTTTCAATAATTTAAATAATATTTCTTTTTCAATTTCTTTTACATCGCCTGGTTGCAGTTGACCTAATTCTAAATCTTCAATTTTATTTCTTATTAATCGTTTACAGTCATGTCTTACCGCTGAACACATTTTTCTTATTTGTCTATTTTTACCTTCAGTAAGTATAAATTCTAACCAAGAGTGAGGGATAAATTCTTTAAATGGATTATCTCGGATCGGAAGATTATCTGGTTTTTTTATTAAATTAACTTCGCAGGCTTTGGTTAAATAAACACCTTTTTTTTTAACCATAATTTCTATACCATGTCTAAGTTTTTCTATCGATTCTTTTTCAATAAGTTTTTCAACTAAAACAATATAGCTTCGTTTATGCTTTCTATCTGGATGTAGTAATCTTTTTGTTAATGTTTTATCGGTTGTTAAAATTAATAAACCTTCACTATGATCGTCTAATCGTCCAACTGCATTAGTGCCTTCAGGAAATATGTAGTTTAGGTCGCACAATAATCTTTGTTTATGAGGGCTTACAAATTGAGAAACCATTTTATAAGGTTTGTATATTACGAAATATCTATCCAAAGAATTTATTTTTAGATTACAAAAATATCATTTAAATACAAAGTAATTTCTTATATTTTATAAATACTATCTTTGATTAATATTTATAAATTTTATATTAAATAGTTTTAAAATGAATTGGAATATTTTAAATGATGTTAAGCAATTAGAGCTAATTGATCAAGAATCTCATAGTAAATTGGTTTTAATTTTAAAACATAGTACACGTTGTAGTATTAGTATAACTGCTTTAGGTCGATTTGAAAGAAGTTGGAAAGAATCTGATTCGAATTTTATAAAACCATATTATTTAGATTTATTAAACTTTCGTGATATTTCTAATTTAATTGCTAATAGGTATCATGTTGAACATCAGTCTCCTCAAATTTTATTAATTAATAAAGGGATCTGTGTTTTTAGTCAAACTCATTTGGATATTTCTTATTCTGATATTATAAATCTAAAACTATGAAAAAAACAACCCCATTAATTATTTTATTTTTTTTGTTTAGTAAATTTATTTCGTTTGCTCAAATTAAATTTTGTTCATGGAATATTCAAAATTTTGGTAAATCAAAAACAGAGAGTCATATTAAATTTATTGCTAAAACCCTTAATGGTTTTGATGTTGTGGCTATTGTTGAAGTAGTTGCTGGATTAGGAGGCTCCCAGGCTGTTGCTCGATTGGCAGATGAATTAAATCGTAATGGAAGTAAATGGGATTATTCTATCAGCGACCCTACAACAGGAAGCCCAAGTAAAAGTGAACGTTATGCTTTTTTATGGAAAACATCTAAGTTAAAAAAAATTGGCGCTGCTTTTTTAGAGAATAAATATCAAATTGAAATTGAGCGAGAACCATATTTAGCAACATTTTCTTCAGGAAATAAAGAATTTACTATTGCTACTTTTCATGCATTACCAAAAAATAAACAGCCAGAACAAGAAATTAAATATCTAAAATTTATTCCAGGTGAATTTTTATCAAAAAACATTATTTTTAGTGGCGATTTTAATTGTCCTGAGTCTCATACTGTTTTTAATCCATTAAAAGTATCTGGTTATCTATCTGCTTTTACAAAACAAAAAACCTCTTTAAAAACAAAATGTGTAAATAATGATTGTTTAGCTTCTGAATATGATAATATATTTTATAAGGGTTCTAAAATTAATTTAATAAAATCGGGAGTTGTTCATTTTTATAAAGAATTTAGTATACTTAAAGAGGCTAGAAAAATATCAGATCATTTACCCGTTTATTTAGAATTTTCGATTAATTAATTCGATTAATTTTTTTTTTAAATTAATTGATTATAAATTTACTACATGAATTTTTTAGGAAGGTTAAAGTTTTATGGATTTGGTTTTGGATTAGGTTTATTAGTTGTTTATGCTTTATTTGGAAATAGAAGTTGTACTTCGCCTAATGAATTAAAAATGAAAGAATTAATTTCTCAATTTGACACCGTGTTATCATCAAAAGCAAAATGTAAATTAATTTATCTCAAAAAAAGCGCGAAATTGTTAAAACTAGAGCTTCGACATTTTGAAGTTAATTATGATTTGAGTACGGTAAGAAAAAAACCATGCGGTGAATATTTTATTCAACCTAAAATTGCCTATGCTAGTAAATACAATTATAATTTAATTATTTATGATTGTGATACTATTTCTAAAATTAATGATATTAATATAATTTCTGTAAATACTTGCTCTTGTCAATAGCTCCATTATTCACCGATGAGTATTTTATGCGTGAGGCTTTAAAAGAAGCTCAAAAGGCTTTTGATGTTGATGAAGTTCCGGTTGGTTCAGTAATTGTTGCAAATAATAAAATTATAGCTAGGTCTCATAATCTTACCGAACGTTTAATTGATGTTACAGCTCATTCAGAAATTCAAGCTATTACTGCTGCTTCAAATTATATAGGGGGCAAGTATTTATTTGATTGTACTCTTTATGTAACTTTAGAGCCCTGTATTATGTGTGCTGGAGCATTATTTTGGTCTAAAATCTCAAAAGTTGTTTATGGCGCATCTGATGATAAAAATGGATTTCTATCTAAATTTAATGGGAATTTACATCCAAAAACAGAATTTGTTAAAGGGGTCTTAAATGATGAATGTGAAGCAATACTGAAACTGTTTTTTAAAAATAAACGAATTAAATAAACCATTTTTAATTGCTTTTTGTTTTATAATTTAATAAATTTGAGAATAAATAAATTTTAACTTATGAAAATTATAAAAACATTAACTTTTACTTTGCTATTTACAGGAGCTGTTTTTAATTCATCTATTTATGGAAACAATAAATCATTAGTATCAAAAATTGATGATACCCCTTCTAAAACTATTTGTATTAAAAATCCGGCTGCTTCTAATACAACAGATTTTTTTTCTAATACAATTCAGTTTTCATTCGAAATTTATAAAGCTGGTTCTAAAGATGATGTATTAAAAATAATTAATTCCTTTAAAAATGACCCAGCGGTAGAAAGTTGCTCTGAAGGAGTTTTAACTGGAGATTATTTAGCGATTAGTTTAACTTTAAAATCAAATAAAAACAAAGCTTGGTTTATTAAATCATTTAAAAAAGCTGGATTAAAGACTATTAAAATAAATAACAATCCAATTATTGAAATTGATAAAATATAGTTCTTAAATTTTAGTCAAAAAAAAAGCTTAGAAATTATTTCTAAGCTTTTTTTATAATTAATAAATTATTTTTTTTCTGTTTCTTTATTGATAGCTGTCTCAGCTTTCTTTTTACAGCAAGATTTTTCTCCTTTAGCGCATCCTTCTTTTTTTTCTCCAGCACAGGCTTTAGAATCTTTTTTACACTCTTTTTTGTTTTTGTCTTTATCGTCGCCTTTTGTATTAGCTACAATAGTGCTTCCTAACAAACCTGCGAAAGCAGCCATTAAAAGTATTTTTTTCATATTGTTAATTTTTAAATGTTTATGACTCAAATTTACTATATTATTCTATTACAAGATGTTAAAATTGAATAATTAATAAATTTTATATGATTTTATTGAATTAGATGCTTAAAAAAGGGTTTTTATTTATTATCCTGAAGTTTTAAAACAGCAGTAATTGGGTAATGGTCGGTAAAAGTAATGGGGCTTTTAATGTAATTTAAGCAAGTAAATAAAGGAGAATGTAAGATATAATCTATTCTAAATTGAGGCCAATTTCCAGCATAAGTTTGACCTAATCCATTTCCTTTTTCTATAAAGCTATCTTTTAAGCTTTTAGATAAGTTTTCGTAACTATAGGAAGCACCTGTATCATTAAAGTCACCACATAATATTATTTTATATTTACAGGTTTTTAAATGAGCTACTATCATATCAACTTGTTGTGCTCTTTTTATAAAAGCTATTTTTAATCGTTTTATAATATTTTTACTATTTTCAACATCATTGCTTATATTTTCTGAAACTAAATCATCTATAAATTTATTATCGGTTTTACTAAAACCGATAGACTGAAGATGAATATTATATACTCGAATTGTGTCATTATTGATTAAAATATCGGAGTAAATACATAAATTATTGTTTTTAGTATCAAAGATCATTTTTCCTTCATTTAAGATAGGATATTTACTGAAAGTTGCAATACCCCAATGTTTTTTTGATTTTCGAGATGCTGTATATTCTGTATGATGATAATCTATTTTTAATATTTTTTTTACATCGGTAATGTTATTAAAGTTATTATTCTCTTCAGAGGTAAAAAATTCTTGTAAGCATAAAATATCTGGATTAATTTCTGCTAAATTATTTAAAATTTTTATTCTATTTCCTTTACTTTTTTTCCATTGATATAGATCAAAAAGCATAGAATTATATGATGTTATTTTTATTTGATTGCTCTGCTTTAATTTGTTTGAAGTATTAAATTGAATATAATTAAATGCTGTTGGTAAACACAGTAATAATGTTGATATGCTTATAATAATATCAGACTTGAATTGAAAAAGCCAATAAAATATAAACAATAAATTTATAAAAAATAAAAAAGGAAAGGCTAATCCAAAAAATGCAGGTAACCAAAATAGTAATGGGGAAATATATTTTGCAGAAACAGATATTAATAAAAAAACTGCAATTATGTAGTTTAACCATAAAAATATCTTGTTGATAATTGATAATTTTCTTCGCTCTTTTAAAAGAACTAAGTTTCGTAATTCATCAATAGATATTTTTGAAAATAAAGAAATTAGATTTTATTTTTTATTATTTAATGCTTCTTCAATAAACTTAAATGAACTTAATATTTCTGGTTTCCCATCAATAATCGCAACATTGTGTTCAAAATGTGCACTTGGCTTTCCGTCGTAAGTTATAATTGTCCAGCCATCGTTAAGTTGCTTAATATTTTTTGATCCTAAGTTTATCATGGGCTCAATTGCTAAAACCATCCCTTCTTTAAGTTTTTGGCCATCGCCACGCTTACCATAATTTGGAACTTCAGGTTTTTCATGTAAATTTTTTCCTAATCCATGACCAACTAATTCTCTAACTACACCAAATCCATTTTTTTCAGCATGTTGTTGAATTGCGAAACTAATGTCTCCAATTCTATTTCCGCTTATCATTTGTTCAATTCCTAGATATAAACTTTCTTTTGTTACTGTTATTAATTTTTGGATTTCGGGTGAGATTTCACCTACAGCGAAAGTATAAGCATGATCGCCATAAAACCCATTTTTTTTAACACCACAGTCTACCGAAATAATATCACCTTCTCTCAAAGGTTTTTTAGTAGGAACGCCATGAACCACTGCTTCGTTGATTGAAATGCATAAAGTTGCAGGAAATGGGTTTTTTTTACTTCCATACCCTTTAAATCCTGGTATTCCACCATTATCTAAAATAAATTCTTCGGCCAATTTATCTAAATAAATAGGTTCAACACCCGGTTTAACTTCTTTTGCAACAATTGCTAATGTTTTAGAAACCATTAATGCCGACTCACGAATCAATTCAATTTCTTCTCTTGTTTTTAAATAAATCATTTGGAACCGAATAGTTTTTTAAAAATTGAGCCTGTATTTTTATAATTTGAATGGGCTTCTGGATTTTTTAATTGATGCATAAATTCTTCGCCATCTGGATGTAATGTTTGCCACACTTCTCCCCATCCAATAAAACCACCAATATTTCTATCGTCTATAAACACATCGGCATTAATTTTTCTAGAAATGTTTTCATCTCTAGCTTCTTCATTAAAGTTGCTATTAATGGCGTAAAATTCAATTCCATTTTCTTTACAATAATTAACAGCATCTTCTAATTGAGTTCCTGTTCTAATGGTCCATAAAATTAATTTATGCCCTTTTTGCTGAAGCGCTTTTAAAGTCATAAAAGCAAAGCGCATTTCTTTTCCAATTTTAGGAAATTTGTGTTCTACAATTGTACCATCAAAGTCAATTGCAATAACTTTACTATTTGGATTTAAAAAGTTTTGCATCGTTTATAAATTTTTTACGTTTAACACCTTCATATTTTCATCTAATTCGTATAGTCTGGGTTGTGCCGTGCCTATTTCAAATTCAAGTATTTGTTCGGGAGTCATTTGTTCTAAAAACATGATTAAAGCGCGAAGGCTATTGCCATGCGCAACAATAATAATACTCTTTCCTTCTTTTAATTTTGGAATTATTTCATCTTTAAAATATGGAAGAACTCTTGCGGCAGTATCTTTTAAACTTTCACCATTTGGAGGAGGAATATCATAACTTCTGCGCCAAATTTTAACTTGTTCTTCGCCATACTTTTTAGCAGTTTCTGTTTTATCTAAACCTTCTAAATCTCCATACATTCTCTCGTTAAGAGCTTTATCAAAAGTAATGGGGATTTCTGAATGATTTGCTGTTTTTAAAGCAATTTTTAAGGTATTTTGAGCTCTTAAAAGAGAAGACGAGTAAGCGTAATCAAAATGTAAATTTTGTATTTTATATCCAGCTTGTTTTGCTTCTTCAATTCCTTTCGGACTTAATTCTACATCAACCCAACCCGTAAATTTATTTTCTAAATTCCAAACACTTTGTCCGTGTCTAAAAATAAGTAATTGTGCCATATCTTAATACACACAAATTTAACGAATATTTTGAAATGACTTTGTTTAATTTAATATGCAAGAATTAGTTTTTTAATTTAAAAATACAAATACAACGAAAACCCAACATTGCAGAAGGTTTTTCATATGGTATGTCTTTTCCTACCCTACATTCTTCTAAAATATTTCTCCAGCTACCTCCTTTACTTATTCCTTTTTCCAAAACCATTTCTGATACATTACCAATCATATTGTATAAATTGAAACTGTTAGGCCAATAAGAATATACTGGTGCGGTTACATCCATTCCTATTCGATTTTTATCTCCTTTTATCCATTCTACAGAATCTTTTGCCCAACGGTGGTTAAATGTGATTAATCCTTTTTCGTTTTTTCCTTTATTATGAAATACTCCAGAACCAAGATTACTTATAAATTCCCATTGTTCTTTAGAAGGTAATTTGTATTCAATTTTTAAACTTTTTTTATATGCAATGCTATAAAATTCTTTTACTCTTTCGGTTCTCCATTTACAAAAAGCAATAGCTTGTTCAAAAGTTATGCCAACAACAGGAAAATTGCGATAAGCCTTATGACGGTAATAATTATGAACATATGGTTCATTAAATGATTCTTTATTTCTCCAAACTAAAGTGTCGGGTACAACAGCTTTGTATTCAGATGAGTTTTTACCATATTTTGTGCATGTCCAATATTCAAATTCTAACCAAGATAGATTACTTACCTCTGTTTCGTCGGCAAATAAAGTGTCGTTAATTTTTACTGTACCTGGTGGAATAAATTTTTTGAAATTTGATTTATTAAATGCCAAGCTAATGATAACAAATAATAATATTATAATTTGTTTTATCATATTTCGAGTGCTTTTTTAAACTCAATAATATTTTCTGACATTTTTGGTAACGATTGTAAAATAAATTGACAGTTGTTTTTGTCTATGGTTTCATTGAAAGCGTTTTTAGAACAAATAAACAATATGTTTTTATGAAAAATACAAAATGAATAATTACCATTAGGTTCATAATTTAGTTTAGTTGCTTCGATTGCATTTAAACCATAAACCATTTTATTATCGTGATTTATTAAGTAAATATAATCTGGTTTTAAACTTTTTTTAGTTTCGTTTATAATAAATATTGGTTTTATTTCAATGCCTTTAGAATTCGCGTGAGGACAATCAGAATTGTATATTCCAAATTGCGATATTTGAAATAATCGGGTTGTACGATTTACGTTACTTAATGATTTAAAATTATTTGCCAGTTCATTTTGATCTTCTAAATTATATCTTTCAATTAGTTTTAATTTTTCAGCATTATAGGCCGCTTCTTTTTTCTTTATTTCTGCTAAATAAAATTTTTGTTTAGTTTCCATTTCTTTGATTAGTCTTTGCTCATCAGCTAATCTTTTATCTAGTAATTTTTGATATGTTATGAGTTGATTTTCGTATTGAATTTGAGCAATTTTATAATCTGTTTCATTTAAAACAGGGTATACAATTAACTTCTCTTTTTTATTTCTATAACTTAATTCTAATAAATAATTTTTTCCTTTAATTGTTCCTTGTTTAATTTTTAAATTACTCCAAGTAACTTCGTGTATTTCTTTGCTGTAATTTTTGTTTTCTGCTCCTACTTCAAATAAAATATTTTTAAAAGCCATTAATTCAGGAAACTCGTCAAAACTACCATCAATTTTAAAAGTAGGTTTATCTGGACTTGATTTTATTGGTATATAGGGGATTTGACCTTTTGATAATTTATCTATGCTTTTATTACAAACTAAATTTACGCTATCAATTTTTTGAGGTATTTCAATTGTAATTTCTTTTTTGAGGGTGTTTAATTTTTTAGATTGACTTAATATTTCATTTAATTTTATTTCATTTTTGTTTTGTATAGAATGTGATAATTGATTTTTAATAATTATATCTTTTCTTAAATAGTTCCATTTTTTACTAACTGTATCTAAGTAGTATTGATTAAAAATATCTTCATTATTTTTTGAACATAATTCTATTTCAATTTTTTTATTTTGTTTTATAAAAACGGGTTCGTTATTTTGATGTCCCTTAATATTAAACATACCTGCACTTTCAAAATTAAATGAATGTCCTAAACTATCATAATGCATTGGTATACCGCTTAATATAACATCTCCAATGTCAAGCATTTCTTTATATTCAATTGTGACATCACCAATAATATCTTTTCCATTTTTATCTACAAAACTATTTTTAGGAATTTTTATTTTAGTATTAGACGTATGTAAAATAGTTGTGTTTTTATTAGTATTTACTTTGTATTTAGTATTTGGTATTGTTATTTTTTTTGATGGAGTTTGAATAAAAGCTTTATTTTTTGTTTTTATAGATTGATTAGTACTTATTGCTTGACGCTTATTTTTTTGATTGTTTATAATAGAAAGATAGGAAACGGAACAAATGACTGTTATGCCTAAAATTATAGTGCTATAACGAATAATTTTATTTTTCCACCAACTTTTGTCGGCATTAGCTTTTTTTAGACTGTGTTGCTTAAATTGTTCAACTAATTCATTAAAATTTTTATTTTTATTGATTTCTTGGTCACTTATTTTAGGCCTATCAATATTGAATTTTATACTCATATTAAACTTTAATTTTTGATATTGATTTTTTTAATTTTTCAATTATTCGATATACTCTAACTTTGGCGTTAACTTCACTTATTTCTAATATTTCGGCGATTTCTTTAAATCCCTTTTTTTCAAAAAAACGTAATTCTATTATTTCTAAATCTTTTTGATTAAGTTCAAGTATTAATTTTTTAATTATGGGCAAATATTCCTCAAAAAACAGTTCGTTTGTTTCTTCACATATATTACGTAAATCACTAATGTCAGCATTAATTGTTTGTAGATCTTTTTTTGATTTGAATTCCTGCATTATCTCATTATAGGCAATTCTATATAACCAACTTGCAAAAGGAACACCTTTAAACTGATATTTTGGTAAATTGATTAATGCCTTTAAAAAAATTTGACTTGTAATGTCAAATGAAGTGTCTTTACAATCTATTCTTTGATACACATAATTAAAAATTTTCTTGTAGTACTTCTCGTAAAGAGGAGCAAAATGATTTGGATTTAATTTCGCAGCTTCTATAATTATTAACTCATCATTAAGTTGTTCGTTTGTATGATGAAAGTCTTTGTTAATATTCATGTGTTAACATAATTATATATTACCTATTATAATATAATTTAAGCATTTTAGATACGCCAATAATTCAAATAACATGTAACTTATAATTAAGTATTTGGTAATCAGTTACAATATATTTTATATAAATGAGCGAATTGACGTATTCTAATGGTGAGACTATTGTTTTGATGAGTATATAATTTAAATCTATATTAAAATAAAATTAATCTTTTAATATTTTCGCTACTATTTCGCCAACTTTTGAGCCTATTGCAATTCCCATTCCACCCATTCTTACAGCAGCTATTACATTATTAGTTATGGGTTTGATTATTGGCTTTTTTTCATTTCCAACACCCATAATACCACTCCAGCGATGTTCAATTTCAAAAGCTGTATTAGGCAAAATCATTGTTTTTAGAAGATATTCTAAATGATTTTGAATTTTTGAATTCAATCCAATTTCGCTAGTTGCTTCTTTTTTTAAATTAATATTTCTTCCTCCTCCAAATAGTAATCTGTTTTTAATATTTCTAAAGTAATAATAACCTTCTTGATAATGAAAAGTGCCTTTAATTTTTAATTGTGATATTGGTTTAGTAATAAGAACTTGAGCTCTGGCTGGATTAATATTATTTATTTTTAATAATTCATTTGCAAATCCATTAGTTGCAACAACTACTTTTTTTGCTTTAAAAACTCCGTTTATACTTTTTAATTCTACTTTCCCTCCTAAATCATTTATTGCCTTAATTTCTATGTTGTTTAAAACCGTTATTCCTTTTTTTTGTGCTAATAATAAAAGATTTAGCATCATTAATCCAGTATCAATTTGCCCTTCATATTTATTTAAAATAATACCTTTTGTATTTTTAAAGCCAAAATTGTTTTTAGGATATTCAGAAAAGCAGTTTTTAAGTCCCAAATGTTGATATATTTCTTTATTTAAATCTTTTATTTTTTCTAAACTTTTAATTTTGTTTTCTTTAGAATCGAATAATTCGTAACCACCCCATAAATTTAGATCGATTCCTTTATCGCCTAATCTTTTTCTTAAAATTTGTAAACCTTGCCATCTCATCAAAACTGTTTCCCAAACTGTTTCTGAATTGTTTTTACTTAGGTCGTCTAATAATTCACTACTACTTCCAAAGCATGCAAAGCCAGCATTTTTTGTGCTTGCACCGTTTGGCAATAAGCCTCTTTCTAGAATTAAAATTTTCGCTTTTTTGTTTTTGTTTATGAAGGATATTGCTGAACTTAAACCTACAATCCCAGATCCAATAACAATTAAATCGAATTCAGTAAAATATTGTTTTAATTCCCAGTAACTATAGTTGATATTTTTATTTAAAATTGACATAATAAATTAAATAACTTATTAATTTTTTTGTAGTTTTATTTTTTAATATTTTTTATTTTAATACACAAGGTAAGTATGTTTTTTTATAGATATTCATTTTATTTTATTTTAATTTTTTATTCATTTTCAATTTCCTCTCAAGAATTATCAATCAAAATAAAAGGTAAAATCACCGATGATCTATCCCCTATAATTGATGCAAATATTATAATTACACAAAACTCTAAAATAGTAAACAAATTATTGACTGACGCAACCGGTCATTTTAGTTTTTCTGTTCCTTTTGGAGTAGATTATTTAATTACAGTTTCTAAGGATGAGTTTGTATCTAAAAAATTCGATATTAACACAAATGGTATTCCTCCTGAAAAGTCAAGTTCTAATTTTAAAGTTATTCAAGCTGATATTACTTTATTTAAAAGAATGAAAGGAGTAGATTATTCAATCTTAGATCAACCCATAATTAAATATAGTTATAACGCAGAAGATGATGTTTTTGATTTTGATGAGAAGTTATTACAAGACATGTTAAATAAAATTGAAACGATACATGAAACAGAGGATGACATCACTATAAAACAAAAACAAGAAGAAACTGTCTACAAAAATATAATTAAATTAGCAGACAAAGCTTTTTCAAAAGAAGATTGGCAATCTGCAATTGTGAAATACCAAGAAGCAAATAAAATAAATCCTAAAGACTCTTATCCCCTTACTCAATTAGATAATATAACTAAATTAGTTTCTGAAAAGTTAGCAGCAGAAAATAAAGCAAAAGCAGATAAGGCATTAGCGGATAAAGCATTAGCCGATAAAGCAGCAGCAGATAAATTAGCATCAGACAAAGCTAAATCGGATAAAGCAAAAGCAGACAAAGCAGCTGCAGATAAAGCAATTGCTGAAAAAGCCGCAGCAGATAAATTAGCATCAGAAAATAAATCGAAAGCAGAATCCGAGAGAATAGCGAAAGAAAAGTTAGCCGCTGATGCCATTTTAAAATCTAAAGCTGAGGCCGATCGATTGACTGCAGAAAAAGTAGCATCAGAAAATAAAGCTAAAGCGGATAAAGCATTAGTAGACAAATCAGCTGCAGATAAAGCAATGGCTGAAAAAGCCGCAGCAGATAAATTAGCATCAGAAAATAAATCGAAAGCAGAATCCGAGAGAATAGCGAAAGAAAAGTTAGCCGCTGATGCCATTTTAAAATCTAAAGCTGAGGCAGATCGATTGACTGCAGAAAAATTAGCATCAGAAAATAAAGCTAAAGCGGATAAAGCATTAGCAGACAAAGCAGCAGCAGATAAAGCAATAGCTGAAAAAGCCGAAGCAGAAAAATTAGCATCAGAAAATAAAGCTAAAGCAGAATCCGAGAGAATAGCGAAAGAAAAGTTAGCTGCTGATGCCATTTTAAAATCTAAAGCTGAGGCCGATCGATTGACTGCAGAAAAAGTAGCATCAGAAAATAAAGCTAAAGCGGATAAAGCATTAGCAGACAAAGCAGCAGCAGATAAAGCAATAGCTGAAAAAGCCGTAGCAGAAAAATTATTATTAGACAAAGCTAAAGCAGACAAAGCCGCAGCAGATAAAACATTAGCCGATAAAGCCGTAGCCGATAAATTAGTATTAGACAAAGCTAAAGCGGATAAGGCATTAGCAGACAAAGCCGTAGCAGATAAAACATTAGCCGATAAAGCAGCAGCCGATAAATTAGCATCAGAAAATAAAGCGAAAGCTGAATCAGAGAGAATAGCGAAAGAAAAGCTAGCCGCTGATGCCATCTTAAAATCTAAAGCTGAGACCGATCGATTGGCTGCAGAAAAATTAGCATCAGAAAATAAAGCTAAATTAGATTTAGATAAAAAGCTAAAAGATATTTCTATTGCTGAATCAACATCTAAAACAAAAGTAGAAGCTGATAGATTAGCAAAGGAAAAATCACAAATGTTAGAATATAAATTTATTGATATTATTGCTAAAGCCGATAAAGATTTTTCACTTAAACGCTATATTGACGCTAAAAATGGATATGTCGAAGCTTTATTAATAAAAGTGGATGATAGTTATTCAAAAGGAAGAGTTCTAGAATGCGTAAAGTTACTTGGATCTGATAGTAATCAAAATATAGATGAGAGACAAAAACAATTATTAGCTAAATACAAGCCAGGAGTTACCGAGGAAATTATTTCTTTAGAAGGTGTAGTTATCGTAAAAAGGGTATTGGTTAAAAACAAAGTTGCTTATGTTTACGAAAAAAAGATATTTAATTGGGGTGGTGTTTCCTGTTACAGAGATAATGAATCTATAACATTGTCTGCCTTTGATATAGATACAAAAAAATAATATTATTCATGACTTTTCTTCCTAAGTTTATGTCAGAAGAGATTTGTTGTTGTGTATGTAACAATAATAATTCTGATTTATTTGAATTAAAATATCAAAAAGAACATTTTGCAGTAGTGATATGCAATATTTGCTCGTTACATTTTATCCCTCCATATTATAGGAAGCAAATAAAATATGAACAATACAAAAACGAAGCAGTAACAACTGAGGTAAGAAAAGGAAATAATTGGGTTAAAATTCAAAGGCATAAGTTAAGATTTAAGTTTATTCAAAAATTTGTAAAAACGGGTAAACTATTTGATTTAGGAGCTGGTTGGGGGCATTTTATGTTAGCAGGAAAAGAATTAGGTTATGATGTTTATGGCATAGAAATTTCTGAACAACCCTATTTGTATTGCGTTAATGATTTAAAATTACCAGTGGACCATGTTGATTTTTTTGAAATGGATGAATCAAGACAATTTGATATTATAACCATGTGGGATGTTTTGGAGCATATTGATAAAGCAGGAGATTTTTTAGAAAAATGTTCTATGTTAACTAAGCCTAATGGTTATTTATTTTTACAAGTTCCTCAAATAGATAGTTATTTTGCAAAACGACATCAGGATAATTGGAAAATGATGGGTTTAGATCATGTTAACTATTTTGGTAAAAAAACAATCACTCAAATATTAGCCAATCATGGATATGAAGTTGTTAAAATAAAATCTTCTTTCGAAATAAAATTATTTATAATGTACACACTTTTACCATTTATAAAAAAAATTAAATCAAATAAGAAGGGTCGAGTTTCTGAGCTAAACAAGACAATAAATGCTGCTGAAAGGCAAAATTATTTTAATAAATTTACAAATAAACCACTTTGGCAATTAAAATTATTTGTTTTTATACATAATAGAATATATAACTTTTTATCTTTTTTTAATATTGGAGAAGAGATGATGGTTGCTGCCAGAAAGATTTCTAAATAAAAATTAAACACTATTTTTATAGTTTATGTTTTTTTAATTACTCTTTTTGCCTCGGTTGATTAGAGAAAATTACAGTTAACTCATTTACTAATTCATTATAGGCAGGAATTTGTTTTTGTGAACAAATTCCTTTTATATCTAAAAAATGATTGTAATTAATTAACTCAATATTTTTTTGTTGTTCATTGATTTTTGAAATTAAACTATCAATTTGAGTTTTTGAATTTGAATTGTTTTTTAATTTGGTATATAAATTATTTTTATAATTTAAAATTGTTTCTTGAATTATATTTATTTGTTGGCTGTGTTTTTGAATTAATTTTTTATAGCTGCTCTCTTGTTCTTTATTAAATGCCAATTTATTAATAATTAACTGATCTGGTTTATTGCTTTTTTTATTTTCATCAGATTTATTATACTTAAAAAATATAAAACTCAGAGTGCTTAAGTTTAATAGTAATAATCCAATTAATGTTAGTTTTAAAAAGTTAGTTTTTTTCATAGTGTTAGTAATAAATTTGATAATTAATATTATAAGAAATTAAATTATATTTAGAAGTTGTATCTTCATTTTTATTTGAGATTTTATCAATTTTAATTATTATAATCAAATTACAAAAAATCAATAAAATATATATACTGAATGACAACCAAATTAATTTCGTTGACAAGAAAATATCTTTGTTTAGTTTAATTTTTAAAAGAATCTTATTAAATAAGTATGGGTTAAGATCAACTTTTTTAATATCTTTTGTGCTTTCTAATATTTCTTCAATTGTGTTTTCTTTTGACATAGTTTGTATTTTAAATTTATTTTATTTCTTTCTTTTGATATTCTATAAAATTAATTGATAATGATATTTTTAAGTTATCTTTAGCTCTGTGAATTAAATTTTCGACTGCAGATATACTTTTTTCAAGAATTTCGGCAATTTCTTTATTATTTAATCCTTCAATTTTTGATAAAATAAATACTGTTTTTTGATATTTGGGAAGCAATTCAATTGCTTTAAAAAGTAAAATTGATTTTTCTTTGTTTTCTAACAGAATTCCTGGATGCTCAAAGTTTTTTCCGGAATGTATTAGTTCATTTTTCGAATTAAAAATACTTATCATATCTGACATTCGTTTTAGTCTTTTTTTTGCTTTTATAAAATCCAAACATTTATTTATAGTGATACGATAGATCCATGTTTTTAAACTTGACTTATTTTTAAATTCAGATATTGAATGATATACTTTAATAAAAACATCTTGTGTAACTTCTTCTGCATCTTCAATTGAATGAAGGTAGCCTAAACATAAATTATAGACCATTTTACTGTGCTCATTATAAATTAATTCGATGTTAGAATTTGACTGAGAATTCATTTTTATTGAAACAAGAAAAGTACATCTATTTTTTATAATTTTTTTTTAATTACATAATATATTCTTTTGACGATTATTATATATTTTTTTTTCGGTTTTCTTAATTAATTTTGATTTTCATTAGCTATTTAAATTATTGATGTTTCTTCAAATATTCTAATTTTCGATTAAACATGAATTTGATAGATTTTAATTACTTAATTCTTTAATTTTTGAGAATATGAAAGCTTTAAATAGGAATAATTAAATTTTAATCAAATAAGATTATTTATAATAGATATTTTTTATGTACTTTTAATAAATTTTAAAATTCAAATAATATAACAATTTTAATATAATGGCTAAATCTCAAGAAACATATAGTAAAAAAGAAAAAGAGAAAAAAAAATTAAAAAAAAGGCAAGATAAAGAAGAGAAGAGAATAGAGCGTAAAGCTAATTCAAATAAGGGCAAAAGTTTTGAAGAAATGCTTGCCTATGTTGATGAAAACGGAAATTTATCTTCAACGCCACCCGATCCAAGTAAGCGTAAAATAATTAATCTTGAAGATATTCAATTAGGGGCCAGAAAAGAACAGGTTGTAGAGCCTGCCGATTTAATTAGAAAAGGAAATATTACATTTTATAACGAAGCAAAAGGTTATGGTTTTATTCGCGATGAACGTTCACAAGAAAGTATATTTTTTCATGTAAATGGGGTAATGCAGCAGGTTAAAGAAAAAGACAAAGTTAGTTTTGAAGTAGAACGAGGTTTAAAGGGCTTAAATGCTGTTAAAATTACATTGCTGTCTTAATTTAGATCTTAATAATATTATTAATCTTCTTCAAAATAATCTATTATAAGTCCATCTAAAGGACTGATTTGTATTTCTCTTTTTTCTTCACCAAAATCAATCACTAAAGAATCAGCTTTATATAAATTATTTATTTTAGTCAATTTTACTATTTTTAGTTGTTTACCAATTACATCCTCCCACATTTTAGTTTTTGAGGCATCAACAGCAAATATTTTTATTTTTCCACCGTATTCTTTTTCAATTTCAATTTTTGTTTGATGATAATCAAAATCAATAGCATCCATACCGTTACCCATAGCATTGCAACCAATAGTTAATTTTTTACCATCTAAAAAAAGAAGTTCAACATTATCAATAATCTCAATAGTGCTATTTTTATCGAATGTATTGTGCCACAGATGACAAATTACTTTTTCAATAGTTCTTCCTTGAGCGTTTAAAAATTTTGTTAGCGCCTCGTTACTAAAATAAACATCTGATTCTGTATCTTCCATTTTTTATACTATTGTATTTCTGTTTCCTAGTTCGATAATCGAAAGATTTTTAATTTCCTCATTATCAATTTCAAATTTTATAGCCGTTTTAATTATATGAAAACCATGATTACCACAAGCACCTGGATTGATATGTAATAAATTAAATTCTTTATCAAAAATAACTTTTAAGATATGAGAATGTCCGCAAATAAATAAATTTGGTTTGTTTTCGAGTAAAATATTTTTTACTCTTGATGGATATTTACCCGGATAACCCCCAATATGAGTAATAAAAACTTTTACTTGTTCGCAGTTAAAAAATAAATTTTCAGGATATTTTGATCTAATATTGTTATCGTCAATATTTCCGAATACAGCTTTTACATTTTTATGTTTCTCTAATTCATCACACAAACTAACATCTCCTATGTCTCCGGCATGCCATACTTCATCTGAAGAATTTATATGCTTTATTAATTTAGGGTCTAAATAACTATGCGTATCAGATATTAGTAAAATCTTTTTCAATTATTTTAATTCCTTAATAAGCCGAGATGAGTTTATATCAGTTTTATTAATTTAAATAAATCGTTAATTATTCGATTCCAAACAAATGTAAAACATTTTGTAATTCGGTATCGTTACTAAAATTTAATGAAATGGTTCCACCACCTTTTGAATTTCGCTTAAAAACGAATGATTTATTAAATATTTTTTCTAATTCTTTAGCAATTACTTTATCTTCCATACTCAATTTTTTTGGAGTTCGAGTTATTTTTGGTGTTAGCTTTACTTTTTCTCCGCGAGCTAATTCTTCAATTTGACGCACAGAAAAATCTTGCTCAACTGCTAAAGCATAAATTGCTAATTGTCGATCTTCGTTATCAATATTAATTAATGCCTTTGCATGTCCCATTGTTATTTCTCTGTCACGTAATGCTTTTTGAATAACTACTGGTAATTTTAATAATCTCAAAAAATTAGTAACCGTACTTCTTTGTTTTCCTACTTTTTCACTTAACTGCTCTTGCGTTAAATTACATTCATCAATAAGTCTTTTGTAAGAAAGGGAAACTTCTATAGGATCTAAATCTTCGCGCTGAATATTTTCGACCAAAGCCATTTCGAGCATTTCTTGATCATCAGCAATTCGAATATAAGCAGGCACATTAGTCAAATTAGCCATTTGAGAAGCTCTAAATCGCCTTTCTCCTGAAATGAGTTGATATCTATCGTAACCTAACTTTCGAACAGTTATGGGCTGAATTATTCCATGTTGTTTTATGCTATCACAAAGCTCTTGTAATGCATTTTCTTCAAAATTAGTTCTTGGTTGAAACGGATTTGTTTCGATGTCTTTAATAAGAATATTAGATACTGAATTTACTGACGGTGCGTTTTCGCTTATATTTTTAGTGGTAATATCTGTTTTAGCATTTTCTAATAACGCACTTAATCCTCGTCCTAATGCCGGTTTTTTGTTGTTGCTCATCTAAGTTAATTTTGATCTTTATAATTGTTTTTTTAAATATCTTCGTTTAATTCCTGATTAATTTCAGGCACAGTAATCATTCTATTGCTATCGCTAATTTTAGTTAGTCCGTTGCGTTGCAATAATTCGCGTGCTAAATTTAAGTAACTGGTTGATCCTTTACCAATGGCATCATGCATGATAATTGTTTTACCAAAACTAGGGGCCTCGGCTAATTTAGTATTTCGGTGAATTAATGTGTTAAATACCATATCTTGAAAATGCGTTTTTACTTCTTCTACCACTTGATTTGCTAATCTTAAACGTCCATCATACATAGTTAGTAAAACACCCTCAATATCTAAATTTGTATTTAAATGGGCTTGAACAATTTTAATTGTTTGTAATAACTTTCCCATTCCTTCTAAAGCAAAGTATTCGCATTGAACAGGAATTATCACACTATCGGCTGCTGATAAGCAATTAATAACGGTTAGGCCAAGCGATGGACAACAATCAATAATAATAAAGTCGTATTTATCTTTTATTTTATCAATTGCTTTCTTCATCATATACTCTCGGTTAGTTAAATTAACTAACTCCACTTCAACTCCAACTAAATCTGCATTGGTAGGCAATAAAAATAAATTAGGTGTACTAGTTTTTAATATCACATCCTTTGGGTGAACGCTATCAATTATACACTCGTATAAACCGCCTTTTATTTTAGAGGAATCTATCCCAACGCCCGAAGTAGCATTTGATTGAGGATCTGCATCAATTAATAAAGTTTTATATTCTAAAACAGCCAAACTAGCTGCAAGATTAATAGCAGTGGTTGTTTTTCCTACACCACCTTTTTGGTTTGAGATTGCAATAATTTTCCCCATATTATTTATATTAAATATTAATTACTAATTAATTTTGTTTCTCCGATGTTTAATAAAATAAGATTATTTCCAGAAAGTTTAAATTTATTTTGAGCTTCCAATTTATTTATTTTAATTTTCTCAAAAGTATCGTAATGCATGCCGATTATGGTATCGCATTGTATAAAATCGCAAGCTATGATGGCATTATCAACGCCCATTGTAAAATGATCGCCAATTGGTAAAAAAGCAAAGTTTATTTTTCTATAATCCCCAATTAATTTCATATCGTATGTTAGTGCTGTATCTCCTGCATAATAAAAATTCCCTTCAGAGCTTTCTATCACAAATCCCATCGGGTTTCCACCATAACTGCCATCAGGCAAGCTGCTGCTGTGTATTGCCGATACGCATTTTACATTTCCAAAATCGAGTTTTATTTTTCCACCAATGTTCATCGGATTAATATTTTTAACTCCTTTTTTTTCTAGCCATACTCCAATTTCCCAATTACAAATAATTTGTGCATTTGTTATTTTTGCTAAGTGCTCGGCATCAGCGATGTGGTCTTCGTGTCCATGAGAAATTAATATATAATCTGCTTCAATTGCATCAATATTTATATTATGAGCTAAAGGATTTGAACAAATAAATGGGTCAAATATTATTTTTTTATTATTAATTTTAACCTCAAAACAGGAATGGCCGTAATAAGTAATGTTCATAAAATTTAAACAATTGGTTAAAATTAGTGTTTGTAAATTTAAAGTAATTACTCACTTTTCCGAATGTTAGTTTTAAACAATAATCATTAAATAAAATCAGATTCTGTTAATAAAAACCATGTCCAATATTATAATAATAAGTTCTACTCATCGTATTAATAGTAATAGTTTAAAAATTTCTAGATTATACGAAGATTTTTTAAAATCTAAGAATGTTTTAGTTAAGGTACTAGATCTTTGTCAGTTGCCTTCAGATTTTCATAACACCGATATGTTTGATAAGCGAAGTGATAAATTTGCTAGTATTATAGACGAATATATTTCAAATAATTCAAAATTTATTTTTGTTGTACCAGAATATAACGGGAGTTTTCCTGGAATTATAAAAACTTTTATTGATTGTTTGCCTCAAAAATCTTTTGAAGATAAAAAAGCCTGTTTAGTTGGTATTGCCAATGGTAGAGCAGGAAATATTATAGGGCTAGAGCATTTATCTAGCGTTTTACAGTATTTAAAAATGAATGTTTATTACAATAAATTGCCAATTTCTTCGCTTAAAACAGTATTGTCTCCGGATGGTCGTTTTAGTTCAGATTCTCAAAAAGCTGCCTGCGAATCGCAATTAGAAGGTTTTTTGAACTTTTAAATTCAAATGTATTTTTTTAACCAGCTAGTTTTAATGGGCTCTTCCCAATTATTATAATCATGTTCGTTAGCAATGGCTGTATTATAAACTATCGTATTTGGATTGATTTTATTTTCAGTAAGAAGCTCTTTAATCTTTGAAGAATGAACCACTTCTATTTTTTCTTCTGCTTGGTAAGCAACTAATAAACGATTTAATAATTCAATGTTAAATACTATTTCTATTTCTTTTATAAAACGAGTAAGTTTATCAATGCCGCAGCCACTAGCTTGAAACACATGTTCATTTACCTCTACGAT
>CAMCZO010000005.1 GCA_945887955.1 Chitinophaga pinensis
AAAAAAAATAAAAAAATAAATGTTGATTTTAATTTGGCCTGACTCATATTTTTAAGATTTAAATTGATTAAAAAAAGCAATAATTTGATAGCCTCCAAATTCTAATAGTTAAAATTATGCAACCCGTCTTTTTCAAAATTTATTTTCATTTTTGAATTGGGTTTTTTAATTCACTCGCAAGGTCTATTTTAATTAAAGGTAAAAAAATAATTTTTAAAATTATATTTTATTTTGATAAAAAGCATTCTATTCCAAAATTAGCGCATTAATCTAAGTTTAATTTAAAAAAATTTATATATTTACTTAGCTCTAATTATTTATCAAGCTTAAATTAATTTTAAATAATGAAAAAATTTATTTTTAGTGTTCTTGTTTTGGCAAGCCTTATTGCTAAGCCACAATCCTCTTCAGATGCAGCAGTTCAAATTAGTGTATCTGTTCAAGTTAATCCTGCTCAAATTACGTTGAATTGGATCGGAAATGCAACATCTTCTCAATACCAAGTGTTTCGAAAACTAAAATCAAGTTTAACATGGGGTACTGCTATTGCTAATCTTAGCGGTGCAACTAACCAGTATATTGATAATGCTGTTTCTGTTGGTATAAACTACGAATATAAAATTGCTAGATCAGGCACCGGATACGTTGGATATGGCTATGTTAATTCAGGCATTCGTGTTCCCGAAATTGAAAATAGAGGCAAATTAATTTTAATGGTTGATAGTAGTTTCATTTTACCATTAGCTAACGAAATCTCTCGCTATGTTAAAGATGTTGAGGGAGACGGTTGGGAAGTAATTAGGCACAACGTGTTAAGAACAGGCTCGGTAACTCATGTTAAAAATTTAATTTTAAATGATTATTCACTCGATTCAACAACTATAAAAGCCGTTTTTTTATTTGGCCATATTCCAGTGCCATATAGTGGCAACATAAATCCAGATGGCCACCCCGATCATCTGGGCGCATGGCCCGCCGATGTTTATTATGGCGATGTTGATGGAATTTGGACCGATGTTTCAGTTAATTCCACTACAGCTTCGCCTGCTCGAACACAAAATGTTCCGGGCGACGGAAAGTTTGATCAAAGTGTAGTTCCTGGTAATGTTGAATTACAAGTAGGTCGTGTCGATTTTAATGGCATGCCCAGTTTTACATTAACCGAACAGCAGCTACTACAAAATTATTTAAACAAAAATCACGAGTATCGAAAAAAAATATTTGCACCCAATAAGCAAGCCGTTATTGACGATAATTTTGGATATTTTAATAGCGAAGCTTTTGCCGCAAGTGGATACAAAAATTTTGCGCCTTTAGTTGGGTCTTCTAATATTTTTGCCGCAGATTATTTTACAAGCTTAACTGTCAATAGTTATTTATGGTCTTATGGTTGTGGTGGCGGCACTTATAATAGTGCCGGGGGCATAGGCACAACAGCAAATTTTGCAAGCGCTAATTTAAAAGGCGTTTTTACTATGATTTTTGGTTCGTATTTTGGCGACTGGGATTCGCAAGATAATTTCTTAAAAGCACCTTTAGCTCAAGGTAAAACGCTAACCAACGTTTGGTCAGGAAGGCCTCATTATCAATTTCATCACATGGGGCTTGGCGAAAATATTGGATACGGTCTTTTAATTACTCAAAATAATATTAATGGATTATATTATGCTAGCCCTACTAATATTACAGGCAAATGGATACACAACGCATTAATGGGTGACCCCACCTTAAGGCAAGATATAGTTGCGCCAGCATCAAATGTTGTTGCCACCAAATCAGGCAACAATTGTTTAATTTCTTGGGCAGCTTCTTCCGAAACCAATACAATAGGATATAATATTTATTCTAAAAACGACAGCGCTACTAATTTTGTAAAAATTAATACTGCGCCAATTGCTGGCAATACCTTTACTGATAATTGTTTAATTTATAAAGGCGTTTATACCTATATGGTGCGCGCTTTAAAATTAGAAAGTGGGCCAAGTGGCACTTATTTTAACATGAGCGAGGGCCTTGCCGATACCGCCTATAACGCCAGCAACATCGCCTCTATTGCTGCATTTACATCTTCTGTTGTTGGGGCTACTGTTTTTTTTGCGAATACTTCATCTATTAGCGCGTCATATGTTTGGGATTTTGGTAATGGCGCCAGTAGTAATTTAGCAAACCCAAGTTTAACTTATAACGCAAATGGCGCTTATAACGTGATGTTAATTGCCGCGCACCCTTGCCTTACAGATACTGCCATTAGCACAATTAATATTTACGAAGTAGGCCTTAAACAAAATAATATTGAGCAAACCCTTCAGGTTTTTCCTAACCCAAGCAATGGCAAAATTAGTTTAATTTTAAATTTTAACGATATGGCTGATCTTGTTTTATATAATTTAGCGGGCCAATCTGTTTTTAATCAAATGGGGATAAGCAGGTATAAAATTATAGATTTAGGCCATTTAGCCAAAGGGATTTATAATTTGCAACTAAAAACTAACAACAAAATCTTTAATAAAAAACTAATTTTAAATTAAGATAGTTATAAAAAAAACAAAATGGACTTGGATAAAAATAAATATTAATATAATGTTTTAATGCCTTGTCTGAGGAATTGAAATTTGACTAATTGAATTTTTTTTTCGTGGTTATTTTTCGATATTTTTTTGTAAATGCCATTTAAATTATTTTAAAAATAATTTAGTCTGGTGTTAAAAAAAATTGGTTTTCAAATGAAAGATATTTTTTATTTCTAAATCCAATGAACCGGTATATATTTAAAGGATTGATAGTTGGAAATCGTACTAAAAAAAGCAAATCTAATGACAAAAAACCCCTATTTGAAAATTTGATAAAATGAAGGAATACTTATATTTAAAATATAATAATTTTTGTTTTTTTTAATTTCCAAAAACTTTTTTTAGTAATTCTGAAGCTCTAGCCATTGGATCTTTTCTTATTTTAGCTTCTTCCTCAGCAATTAAATACATTAATCCTGCGATTGCTTTATCTGTAATATATTCATCTAAGTTTGGATTTTGTTTTTTTACAAAAGGTATTGTATTATAAGTATTTGCTAAAGGCTCCCAATAGGCGGTAACTTTTGTTTTAGAAATAGCTTCTTTTACAATTGGCATAAATTTATTTTTTAAAGGACTAGAAGTGGTTTTTATTAAGTATTCGGTTGCTGCATGCTCAGTTCCCTTTAAAATACTATAACCATCTTGAACGCTCATGTTTTTAATAGCATCTAAAAAAATAGTTGCGGCAGTTTTTGATGCTTCTTCAGCGGCTCTATTTAGGCTTTGTTCAAACTCAATTATTTTATTAGACATACCCATACCGCTTAATTTAGACTTCATATCTTTCGCTTCTTCGGGCCATGGAATAAAGATAGCAGGGTTTTTATAAAACCCATCCATTTTACTTGCTAAGCCAGAAGCACCCGAAGCGCCAACATTAAGAGCTTCTTTTAATCCAGCTACAATTTCTTCGCTTGATAAATTAGATTTAGGAGCAGTAAAAGCGCCAAGCTTGTCTTTTCCTTGATTTAACGCATTTTTAAAAGATTGTGAAAAAAAAGTAGAAGAAAAAAGTAAAGAAAAACAATAGATAAAAAGTTTCATAATGGAATAGATTTAAAATTAATGATAATGAAGTAAAAAGTTATTTTATTTAAACTGCAACTTGTGTAAAATTAATAATTAATAATTATAAGTTAAATAATTTTTTGATTAATTTAAATTAATGAATTTTACAGAAATTAAATAAGCACAGCTCTTTCATGAAAGCAGAAATTTTAACCATTGGCGACGAAATTTTAATAGGCCAAATAACCAATACAAATAGTGTTTGGATTGCCCAGCAATTAAATTTAATGGGAATTAAAATTGTTCATATGGCAAGTGTTTCGGACAATGAGGATGAAATTATAAAAGCTTTAGAAGATGCTACATTACGTGCAGACTTTGTATTTATAACCGGAGGCTTAGGGCCAACCAAAGATGATATTACAAAAAAAACAATTGCAAAGTTTTTTAATACTGAATTAGTCATAAACGAAACAGTTTTAAAAATGGTTTCAGATTATTTTTTAAAAAGAGATAAAAAACTATTACCAACAAATTATAATCAAGCACTAGTTCCTAAAGGCTGCCAAGTAATTTTAAATCAAAATGGAACAGCACCGAGTATTTGGATGAAAAAGAACAATACTGTTTTTATATGCATGCCCGGTGTACCATACGAAATGAAAGCCATGATGACGGACATTATATTACCAAAAATAAAAACAGAAAACAATTTGCCTTTTATTTATCATCATACGGTTCTTACAACTGGCATTGGCGAAAGTGCATTAGCAGAATTAATAGCTGATTGGGAGGATAAATTAATTAATAAAAATATAAAGCTAGCATATTTACCACAATTAGGCATTGTAAGATTAAGACTATCGACTTTTGGAAATTATTTAGAAGTTTTGAAAAAAAACATTTATTCTGCTATCGAAGAATTAAATATAATTATTGAGGAATTTATTTTTGGCCATGAAAATTATGGAGAAGAATCACCTTCGTTAGAAAAAATAGTTAGCGAACTTCTTAGAGAAAAAAAACAAACTCTTGCTTTAGCAGAAAGTTGTACAGGAGGATATATTTCTAATTTATTTATTCAGTTACCTGGCGCTTCAGAAATTTTTAAAGGAGCTATCGTCCCTTATACAAATTTTTCAAAACAAGATTTATTAAACGTAGATAAAACTATTTTTGAAACTGTGGGGGCGGTTAGCAAAGAGTGTGTAACTCAATTAGCAAAACAAGTCTTATTAAAATTTAATAGTGATTATTCTATAGCAATTTCTGGAATTGCCGGGCCAAGTGGAGGAACAGATGAAAAGCCAGTTGGAACTGTTTGGATAGCAGTTGCAAATAAAGAAAAAGTTAGGGCGCTTAAATTTCAATTCGGTGATCATAGGCAAAGAAATATAATTATGAGCGCAAATGCGGCAATTAATTTGTTAAGGAAATTTTTAATAAAAATAAATCATCAAAATAATGAGTAAACAGCTTGTTTAAACTATTGAAAGTCGAAAATATAAATTATTTTTTATTTACATTTACATTTATATTAATTAAACCAAAATCAAATGAAAATATTTACGCGTAATGTAATAATATTGTTTACACTATTATTTACACAAAAACTAACATCGCAAGTTTTTTGTTCTCCAAATTTTACTTATACTATTAACGGTGGTAATGTAACTTTCACAAGCACATCAGCTGGAGTTAGTTCTATTAGCACAACCTATTATTGGAATTTTGGCAATAACACCAATGCAAGTGGGTTAAATTTAATATTTACTAATACTACTTATACAACAAATGGCACTTACACTGTTACTTTATTTATTTCAAGTGCAGTCCCGAGCTGCTCAAACCAAATTTCTTATACCATTAATATTACAGGGGCTATTACGCCAACATGTTCTTTAATAAGTAATTTTGCATCTTCTCAGGGCGCTAACGGATTGGTTAATTTTAATAACACATCTACAGGCACTGTCGGTGGAACAACCTATTTCTGGAATTTTGGCGATGCAACAAATAGCACTAGCTTTTCGCCCGCGCACACCTATACAAGTAATGGAACGTACACCGTATCTCTGGCAGCAAATAATAATTTTACAGCATCTTGCGCATCTACTAAGACTGCGGTAGTGGTTGTTAACTCCATCTGTAATTTAGCAGCTAACTTTACCTATACTATGGGAGCAAATGGTTTAGTTAATTTTATAAGCACTTCAATAGGAACAAATTCTTTTACTAATTATAGATGGACTTTTGGTAATGGAATTGTTTTATCAGGAAATAACATGACATCAACAGCTCAAACTTATACAGCAAATGGAACGTATGTTGTAACATTAAAAGACTCTACTTCGAATCCAGCTTGTGTAAGTCAAATTTCTCAAACTATAAATATTGGTAATGTTGTAAATCCATGTAATTTATCGGCAAATTTTTCGGGAGCAGGAACCAACGGTGTTTTTAATTTTAATAATACAAGTACTGGAACTTCGGCAGGGGTAACCTATTTATGGAATTTTGGAGATGCGACAACATCTCCAAGTGTTTCACCAAGCCACACATATACTAATGCAGGCAATTATACGGTAACATTAAGTGCAAATAACAATTATTCCTATTCATGTGTTTCGACAAAAACTACAGTGATATCAGTTTCGATTTGCAGCTTGGCAAGTAATTTTACTCATACTGTTGGTGCGAATGGATTGGTTAATTTTAGCAGTACCTCAACTGGAACTAATGCACTTACAGGCTATTCTTGGAATTTTGGAGATGGGAATAATGGGAATGGAGCAAACACTTCACATGTATATAATAATGGAAATTATATAGTAACATTAAATGCTGTTAATTATTCAGTTAATCCATCATGCTCCGACACCTCATCTCACTCTATAATTGTAAATACTAACACCTGTATTGCCAATGCTAACTTTTCAATTGCTCCAACAGCAACGGCTCAATATTGGAATGTTATTCCTGCGTCTCCGGCAAACGTATCTAGTGCAATATGGACATGGGGAGATGGATCTTCGAGTAACACACTTTATACTTCTCATCAATATTCTGCTGCAGGAACATACTCTCTTTGTTTAACAGTAACCGTTAATTGTGGAGCTACTTCTTCCCATTGTTCTTCATATTATATATTTAGATCAAGCGAACAAGATAATTCGACAATGATTTATGTGAATGTGATTGATCCATATATTTTTATGGCTAATTCAAACATAGAGATGAAAAGCATACTTTATACAATTTATCCTAATCCAAGTAATGGAGATTTTAATTTAAATGTAAGCGGATTGGATTATGGGCTTGTTAAAGTTTCAATATCTAACATTATTGGCAAGCAAGTTTTTGAAACAGAAGTGGAAGCATCGAATGGATCTTTGTCTAAAGAGTTACACGTAAATTATTTATCTAACGGAATTTATTTTGTAAAAATAAATTCAGGAAAAAAAGAGCACATTAAAAAAATAGTAATTAATAACTAGCCCTTTTTCGAATAAAAATACTTTCGCTTAAAAAACGTTTTTTTATTTTAAATGAATGAGTTCGTTTGTTTTTAGCATTAAATCCATAAAAAGAATTTTCGGATTTGCATTGCGTTCGATATAATAATAATTTTGATTAAACTCATTAATGAGCGTTTCATAATTTTTATGATTTATAAAAGGTGCAAACTTTTCTAAAAATTGATATTCTTGCCCGGTTAATCTTACAAGATTTTTATCGCCATAATTAAACATTAAACTATCTCTAAAAACTTCTAAAGCATATTGTAAAAATTGTTTTTGTTTTTCGCGACCAGTTGCTGCGTTATCGTCAATCCACTGTAATACTTTTCCACAATCAAATCTTAATGTTAAACGCATAAAGTTTTGAAAGTTGTTTAAAAAAGAAATACTTTCTTCGTTATTTGTTAGTATTAGAATAGCTTCTGCATAATTTCCGTTTGCTAATAATGCCGATTGTTTAGATACTTCATCAGAAACGCCAAAATGTTTTATTAAACCATTGCTAATTTCATCTTCGCTACATTGTTGAAAAGGAATTTGCTGTACTCTAGATATAATTGTAGGAAGTAATTTTTCAATATTATTGCTTACAAGAATAAAAATTGTTTGATCGGGTGGCTCCTCTAATATTTTTAATAATTTGTTGGCCGCTTCAGCGTTCATTCGTTCTGGTTGCCATATAATCATTATTTTGTAAGAGCCCTCGAAGCTCGTGTAGCTCAATTTTTTTATTATATCATTCGATTCTTCAACGGGAATGATGGGTTGTTTGTTATCTGCTTTTAATTCATCGAACCAAGAATCAATTGTTAAGTAGTGATTTTGTAAAAAAGCACTTCTAAATTCTGAGATTAAATCGTTACTACTTTTAATTGATTTGCTTTTTGCAATTGGGAAAACGAGGTGCAGATCGGGATGAATAAGTTTTGAAATTTTATTACAGGAATTGCAAGCCCCGCAAGGACCATCGGCTAATTTGGTTATGCAAAATAAATGTTGAGCAAAAACAATAGCAGTGGGTAAATTACCGCTTCCATCATGGCCACCAAACAATAATGCATGAGGGACCCTGCCTTCGTTTACCATTTTAATTAAACGATGCTTGGGTTCAGATTGGCCAATTATTTGATTATAGTTCATTAAAATTAAAACTTATTTTACATTAAATTCATTCATACAACGTGGCAAGCCAATAAAAGCGAATGCTTTAATAGCATCGCAGCATAATTTAACACGATCGTTTAAGGTCTTTAATTCTTCCTCGTTCCACTTACCAAGAACATAATTAACTTGAGAACCTTCATTAAAACTATTACTTATGCCAAATCTAAGTCTAGGATATTGTGTGGTATTTATTAATTCTTGAATATTTTTTAATCCATTGTGACCACCATCGCTGCCCTTGGGGCCTATTCGAATTTTCCCAAAAGGCAAGGCCAGATCGTCTAAAATAACCAGTAAATTTTCTGGATTTATTTTTTTTGCTTGTAACCAATATTGTACGGCTTTACCACTTAAATTCATAAAAGTAGTTGGCTTTATTAAAATTAAATGTTGGCCTTTATATTTTAATTCTGCAATTTCGACATGCCTATCTGATTTAAATATAAGGCCAGCTTCCTTTGCAAGTTCATCAATAATTTTAAACCCAATGTTGTGTCGGGTTTCGGCATACTCTTCGCCTATATTTCCTAAACCAACGATTAAAAATTTACTCATTGTAAACCCTTTAATTAAAATTATTTATTGTTACAAAGTATTTAATTTTTTTTGTGCAAATTGTGTTTAATATTATATCTAACACATTTCCAATACTCTTTGCTATAACTTACAAAAACCTCTTCGCCTTTATCAATATCACGATCGGCAACAATAAAGCAATTATTTGAAATAACTTTATAAGAGGCGTTATTTTTAATTCCTTTATTTCTGCTTATGCCTTGCGCATCGTTTGCATAACGGGCTTTATAGTTTGGTGTTGAGAAGGCATCGATGCATCTTTTTTTATTTATAAAAAATAAATAGCCATCTTTATCTTCAAGAACTCTTTTTTCGTATTCTTTCCAATCTATAATTTCTCCTTTGTATTCAATAATAATAGAGCCTTTTTTAATTTGTTTGTTTGTAAAAAGGCCTTTGCCTGCATTTGATAATAATGATTTTTTAACTATTAGTGTCATAATGGCGACAAATGTAAATGTTTTTTTTGAATACCTCGTTCGATAAAAAAAAGTTCTTGAAATTGGTAAAAACTTGTTGTGTTTTGTTAAGAATTAAGGTAATACGACCTTCTTTAATAATACTGTTGTATATGTCCGCCGCTAATTATTTGAAAGGATTTATTTTCTTTTGCTATTTTAGTTGAAATTAATTCACATCCATTTTCGGAAATTATTAAAAGTCGGTTACAGTATTTTAATAATAAGTCTAAATCGTGGGAGCTAATTAAAATGCATTTATTTTTTTCTTCACTTAATTTTTTTAGGAGAATAAAAATATCATGTTTAGATGCATAATCTAAAAAGGCGCTCGGCTCATCTAAAAGCATAATTGGAGTTTGTTGTGCTAAAGCTTTTGCAATTATTGTTTTCTGAAATAAGCCATCACTCAATTCGGAGCTTAGTTTATTTATATGGTCTGACAAATTACAGGCTTTTATAGCCTCATTAATATAGGCTTTATGATTATTAAATAATTGATTGAATGAATTAGAATAAGGCATTTGGCCAGATGCAACAATGTCGTATGCAGTTAAATTAAACCCTTCAATTTTTTCTGTTAAAACAACAGAAATTTGTTGCGATAGCTCCAATAAAGACATTTGTTTACGAGGTCGCTGATTAATAAAAATTTCACCAGTCAAAGGCAAAATAAGGCCGCTGATACTTTTTAATAATGTTGATTTTCCAATGCCGTTTATGCCAACAATTCCAACCATTTCGCCCATAAAAAAAGACGCATTGATGTTTTTTAAAACAGTAAGGTGACTATTGTTTTTTATATAACCTAGATCGGCATTTTTTATTGAGATACATTCTGTCTGATTCATCTTATTACCAGTGTTTAGTTTTAAACATTAAATAAATTACTAGCGGAGCCCCAATAAAAGTTGTTATCATGTTTATTGGCAGAGAAATGGAATTAAAAATTGAATTTGATATTGCGTCTGATATTAATAAAGTTGAGCTTCCAATAAGTATGCATGAAAATAAATGAACTTGTTGTTTAGAGGTTTTAAAAATTAAGCGGGACACGATAGGAATAGCAATTCCTATAAATGCTATTGGTCCGCAAAAGGCAGTTGTTAAACCGGTTAATGCAGAAGAAATTAGAATTAAATAAAATCGGTTTTTGTAAAAATTTATGCCAAGATTAGTTGCGTAATTTTCTCCTAAAAGCATAGCGTTTAATGGTTTAATAAAAAACAAAATAGACAGCATAAAAATAAAATAAAATGGTAAATAAATAGTTAGATCACTAAGGTTTGTATTTGCGAGAGAGCCCATGCCCCAAACAACAAATGTTTTTAAGCTATTAGAATCAGAAAAGTATTCTAGTGAAGTTTGAATTGCACCACATATTTGAGAAATCATTAAACCTATTAAAAGTAATATCACATTACTGCTTATTTTTTTAGAAATAAATAGTATTAGAATTGTAACTATAAAACTTCCTGTTATAGCAGATAAAACTATAAACCCTTTTCCATAAAAATAATTAGTCATAAAACTAAATGAGCTACCTGCTAAAATACTTGCAGCTACCATTAACGAAGCGCCAGAGCTTATTCCTAATACATAAGGCCCTGCCAAAGGGTTTCTAAAGATTATTTGTAAAATCAAACCAGATAGTGCTAGTGAAGATCCAGCAAGAATAGCGGTGATTGATTTTGGAACACGAATTTGCCAAAAAATAAAATTATTCGTAAAAGTTATTTGATTATTTAAATCCTCTGATCCACCATACCATAAACTTAAGAAGCATGAGGCTAAAAAAAAGAGCATCAAGAAGCTAAATTTTATTGAAATATTATTTTGCAAAGCTAAGATTTATAATAAAAAATTATAAACGAAGATATATCAAAAAATTTAATCTTTAGATTTATAAAATTTAGTTTATTTTTTTATAAAAAGTTAATTTATTAGAAATAGAATTGATTAATTCAGGATGAAAAATTAAAATTAAATCATTTAAAATTTTATTGGGATAAATCATCCCTGTTTCCCAATATTTACTATATCCAAGAGCATTAGTGTTTTTATTATTATTGTATAAATTACCAACTTTAAATGCATTAAACTCTCGATATCTATTTTCAAAGCCTAATAATTCTTTTTTTGTTTTAATATTAGATAAGTTAATCCAAAATTCTGCTTTATTTGCTTTCGAGAAAACTTGTTCAAAGCTTAAAGGAAAGCTTCCTGTATTAATATCATTAGCCCAAATATAATTTGCGTTGGCATCTTTGATTAATTGAGCTATATAACTATTTCCTCCAGGAACATACCAAGCATCACTATATTTTATCTCAGTAAAAACGCTTGGTTTATAACTTGAGTTTTTAGCTATTTTTTTTAATTCTAAATAATTTTTTTCTATTTCATTAAAAAGCGAATCGGCTAGTTCTTTTTTGTTTACAAAGGCAGCAAAAAATTTAATCCATTCGGCTCTAGCTAGAGGAGAAGATTCAAGGTGATCAAGAATTATTGCAATAGGAATACCTGTTTGATCAAGTTTTTTATTTTTGTCTTTTTCACCCTCACCCATTCCAAAAGAAAAAATAATATCAGGAGATAGCGTTATGGTTTTTTCTAAATCAATTTGAGGTCCTTTTGACAATTCGATAATTTTATTTGACTTTTGTTTTTCAATTATTTGAATATTGGTTATGTAATCAACATTGTCTATAGCGGCAATCGAATTAATACAATTTAATTCGCATAGCATTGCTGAATAAATGCTACTTAATGCTGCAATTTTATTACAAGGAGAATTGATAAAAAAAGTATTTTTTGAATTTGCCCTTAGTTTATTTACCGTTTTATAAATATAAAATACAGCAGTGGTATCTATGCTGTTCTTGTTACCAAATAGACAAACTTTTGTAATTTTATGAGAATATATAATAGTAAATCGTTTAGCATACTTTATCTCTATATTTTTTTCTAGTATAGTTTTTTGCTTAATTATATTTTGATCTGGAGCTTGGCAGCTCATCATAATAAAATAGAAGGAACAATGAAAGTATAATAATTTACTAAGCTTCATTTAATTTGATTTCGAAGGTAATTCCTTTTGGCAGATTATTTTTTACTACTATTTCTCCTTTATGACCTTTTACAATTTGTTTTACAATATATAAACCAAGGCCTGTTCCTTTTGAGTTTCTGATGTTTTCATTTTCAGCACGAAAAAATTTTGTAAAAACGTTTACTTTATCTTTATCAGAAATGCCACAACCATTATCGCTTATTTTGAAAGTAATAAATTCGTTTTCGCATATTAAATCGATATAAATATTTTTTGGATCAAGGCTATATTTTACAGCATTATCAACTAAATTTGTTATGATTGAAGGGAATGAAAATTCGTCGATTGAAGCAAATAAATTGTCTTGAATGCAAACAGTAATTTCTCCTAATTCAATTTCTTTTTTATAGTATCGATTTATAACTTGATTTATAATTTGGCTAAGATTTTGTTTTTTTAATTTAAAATCAAATTCGTTGGCGTCCATGCGGCTGGCAATAAGAACGTTATCTATTAGTGAATTTAAACGCTCTGTTTCTTTTAATGCAGTATTAATTAAATCGTGTTGAGTGGATTCATTTAATTTTTGTTTTAATAAGGTTTGTAGCTGAAGTTTGGTTGCTGCAATGGGAGTTTTTAATTCGTGAGTGACACTTAAAAAAAAGTTTTTTTGTTGATTATTTAAAGCACTTTCTTTTTCTTGCGCCAACTTTATTTTATAAACACCAAAAAGGAGTAATAATAAAAAAACGCTTCCTTCGCTAACAATCATTATGGTTTGCATATTTTTTTTATGATGTAAAACAGCAATATCTTTTTTTAATTGAATTTCATTCGGGGAACTAAGCTCGATAAGTTTTTGTTTTTCATCAATTATTTTTCCATTTTGGGTTACTAATAAAAATTCCCACCATAAAAATTGCAAAAGAATATAAACTAATAGAACTATAAAAATTATTTTAGAATTAGATTTAATTTTCATTGTTGGCTTCTTGAGGGATTTGAATAAGGGATTCTATTTGAGACAAAACTTCATCAGCGCGTTTTATGGATTTTACATCGTCGATAGCTAAATATAATTTACCATTTTGTTCTTTTAGTTTGCACAAACTATGATATTTTTGACTAAACATGAGTGAGCCTTGAAATATTGGGCTAGAAAAGTATTCACTTTTTTGTTTGTTTAAAAAATATGCAAACATTTTATTGTTTTTTAGAGTTAATTTTTCGAATCCTAATTTCATGGCTTTCCATCGCATTTTAACAACTCTAATTAATTCAATTGTTTCAATTGGAACAGGGCCAAAACGATCTTTTAAATTTTTTTCAAAAATCAATAAATCTTCTTCTTTTGTTATGTTATCTAATTCTCGATATAACAACAATCTTTCAGTAATACTGTTTATATAAATATCTGGTATTAGTAATTGAAGATCTGTATCAATAACTGTTTCTTTTACAAACTGTCTTGAAAATACGGATTTATTTTGTGTTTCTCCATTTTCGTTAACTATTTCTTTGTACCAATTTTCTTCTTTTAGTTCTTCAACCGCTTCGTTTAAAATTTTCATATAGGTATCAAAACCCATGTCGTTTATAAAGCCACTTTGTTCGCCACCCAATAAGTTTCCGGCTCCTCTAATGTCTAAATCGCGCATCGCAATTTGGAAACCGCTTCCTAAATCATTAAAATCAACTATTGCTTTTAATCTTTTACGTGCTTCGCCTGATAGTAAAATTTGTGCGGGAGCGAATAAAAAACAAAACGCTTTTTTATTACTTCTTCCTACACGGCCTCGCATTTGATGTAAATCGCTTAAACCAAAGTTCTGAGCATCGTTTATTATTATTGTATTTGCATTACTTATATCTAAGCCACTTTCAATAATGGTGGTTGCAATAAGAACATCATAATCGCCTTCCATAAATCCTAACATTACTTTTTCAAGTTTATCTCCATCCATTTGCCCGTGGCCGATAGCAATTCTAGCATCTGGAACTAAACGTTGAATAATTCCAGCAATGTCAGTAATATTTTGAACTTTATTATGTACAAAAAAAACCTGGCCGCTTCTGTTTAATTCATAGCTAATTACGTCTCGAATCAACTCTTCGTTAAAAGAATGCAATTCAGTTTGAACAGGATACCTATTTTGAGGAGGAGTAGAGATGACAGAAAGATCACGCGCGCCCATCAAGCTAAATTGCAATGTTCTGGGAATTGGAGTTGCGGTAAGGGTTAGGGTATCAATTGTTGATTTAAATGTTTTAAGTTTATCTTTTACTCCAACTCCAAATTTTTGTTCTTCGTCAATAATTAATAAGCCTACATCTTTAAATTTCACATCTTTTCCTACTAATTTATGAGTTCCAATTATAATATCAATTCTACCATCGCCTAATTTTTTAATAATTTCTTTGGTTTCTTTAGAGCTTCTAAATCTATTGATATAGTCTATATTACATGGCAGATCTTTGAGCCTTTCTTTAAAAGTTTTAAAATGTTGATAAGCTAAAATAGTAGTTGGCACTAATATAGCCACTTGTTTACTATCACAAACGGCCTTAAATGCAGCTCGAATTGCAATTTCTGTTTTCCCGAATCCAACATCTCCACAAACTAATCTATCCATAGGATGAGGTTTTTCCATATCCCGTTTAACATCGTTGGTTACTTTAAGTTGATCAGGCGTATCTTCGTAAATAAAAGACGCTTCAAGTTCGTGTTGTAAATAATTATCTTTTTGAAACGAAAAACCTGGTTTTGATTTTCGCTCGGCATACAATTTAATTAAGTCGTAAGCAAGTTCTTTTACGTTTCGTTTTGTTTTATTTTTTAAATTTTGCCATGTCGCACTTCCCAATTTATCAATTCTTGGTACTTGCCCTTCTTTACCGCTAAATTTGCTAATTCTATGTAAACTATGAATGCTAACATATAAAGCGTCGTTATCTTTAAATAATAATTTAACGCTTTCTTGTTCTTTGCCATTTATATTTAATTTTTGTAGACCAGCGAAACGACCAATTCCATGGTCAATATGAGTTACATAGTCGCCTGGATTTAAAGTTAAAAGTTCTTTTAAAGTAAAAGTTTCGGCGCTTTTATGTTTTAGGTCTTTAAGTTTAAATCTGTGGTAGCGTTCAAAAATTTGATGATCGGTATAAATTGCAATTTTTAAATCTTCATCAATAAATCCTTCGTGTATATTTAATGGAAGGTAGTTAATAAGACTATCGTAGGTTTTATTTTCTTTAGCTAGCAGATCGTTAAAAATTGAAATTAATCTTTCGGCTTGTTTATTATTATCGGTAAGAAAATAATTTTGAAAGCCATTATTTTTATTTTCTTTTAAATTTGAAATAAGTAAATCGAAGTTTTTATTAAAACTTGGTTGTGGTTTTTGATTAAACTCTATTCTGTTTTTGCTAAGTACTGATTTTATTCCAAATTCGAAACAAGTATATTCTTTTAATAAAACTTTTAATTCATTAGAATTGGCATACAATTTTTCTGGTAAAACTTGTGTTATTTCTCCAAGATAATTTTTGTGTGCTTTTTTCGCTGATTCGAGTTTTTTTTCAAAAACATCAAAAGCAAATTCTACATCATCAAAAAATAAGAGGGTGTTAGAAGAGCTAAAATATTCTAAAAGTAACCCTTTTTCATCTATAAATAAAGAAGAATTAATGTTTGGAATAATGGTGATAAATTCGAAAACGGCATTGGAAAGTTGAGAAGATGGGTCGAATGTTTTAATTGCTTCAACATCGTTTCCAAACAACTCAATACGATAAGGAAGTTCGTTCGCAAAAGAATAAATGTCAATTATGCCGCCTCTAATACTAAACTGCCCTGGTTCATAAACAAAATCGACTAGTTCAAATTTAAATGAAATTAAAAACTCCGAAATAAATTGAATTGATAGCTTTTCGTTTTTTTTTATTTGCAATGTATTTTTATGCAATTGTTTTTTTAAAGCAACTTTTTCTGATAGTGCTTGAGGATAGGTTATTACAACTCCTGAAAAACTTTCTTTAGCTATTAAATTTAAAACCTCTGCTCTTTCTTGAATATTGGCATTTGTTGTTTTTTCTATTTGATAGGGCTGCTTGTAGCTTTCAGGAAAAAATAAAATTTGATTATCAGGCATTAGAGCATCCATATCATTTAAAAGATAGGCCGCTTTTTCTTTATCAGAGGCAATAATAACACATGTTTTTTTTGTTTTAGCAAGAAGTGATTGAATAAAAAAAGACAAAGAGGATCCGTTTAAACCATTTAAATAATGGTTTTGAGAAAGGGGATTATCGGCTAATTTAGAATGAAAAATTCCTTCTAGCGATTTATTTAAGATCATTTTAGTACAGGTAAAATTAAGAATAATTCGCTATAGAATGCTAATCACATTTATACTTCTTGCAATTTATTTTTTGAAGAAAATTAATCTTGATAATTTTTTTTTAAATCAAATAACATTATTATCTTAGAAGAAATTAATTTATCTAAAAATACAGAAGATTTATGAAAAAAAAAGTATTTTCAATTTGCATCGTTTTAATAGGGCTTAATAGTTTTTCGCAAACCCCTCGATTATCTTTATACGAAGAATTTACTGGCGAAACTTGCCCGCCATGCGCATCAGCTAACCCCCCGTTAAATCTTTTGTTGGCATCCCCAACAAATACACCAAAAATTGTTGCTATTAAATGGCAAGTTCCTATTCCTTCTGCGCCATCTAATACATGGTCGTTATATCAAACCAATAAAGTAGAAATTGATTGGAGATGGAAAAGTGTTGCAAATGGAGGTTATGGCTATATTCCAGCAATTAATTCAGCCCCATCGGGCAAGATTGATGGAGAAGCGCCTACTGTTTTTGGTGCAGCCTCAGCCCACCCGGCAAATCTAAATAACAATGTCATTTCTACTGCTCAATCTTTTACATCTGCTTTTTCAATTTCTGTTTCTCGTGCATGGGATGCAAGCTGTAGTTCAATTAACTTAACGGTAAGTATTGCAGCAACTGCTAACTTTACTGCTGTTGGGGCCTTAAAATTCAGAACAGTAATGGTTGAAAATAACATCGACTTCCTGACTGCTCCCGGATCAAACGGCGAAAAACATTTTGAAGACGTAGCCATTAAATCTTTTCCAACTCTTCAATCAGGAATTTCGATGGCATCTAATTGGATAGTAAGCCAAACTCAAACATTTACACTTAATTGCCCTATTCCATCTTATGCTAGAAAAAAAGAAGAAATTGCTTTTGTTGGATTTATTCAAGATGATGGAAACCAAAGAGTAGCTCAGGCAGTGAGAGTTCAAAAATCAGTATTATCTAATGATGCCATAGCTTTATCAGCTAAAGTAGCAGCAACTTGTTCTTCAACAATTTCGCCTATAATTTCTGTCTATAATAATGGATTAAATGCAATTACTGCATTAACCATTACACCTTATATAGATGGAGCCATTGCCCCAACTATATCTTGGAATGGTAATATTGCTCCGGCAACTTCTGCTACCATTTCTTTAAATACTATTTCTTCGCCAACCAATACAGGCGCCCATACCTTTTCATATAATATTTCGGCAATGAATGGAACAGATGGAAATATGACTAATAATTCGACTAAAGTATCTTATTTAGTTGCTTCTGATTTTCAAGGATCTCCTGTTTCAGAAGATTTTGCTTTAACAAATTTTCCGCCTGTTAAATGGGCTGCAGTTAATTCAAATTCAGGACCTTCTTGGACAAGAGTTACTAATGCTGGAGGATATAATTTGTCGACGCAATGTACTAAATACGACTTTTTTAATAATAAAGTAATTGGCGACATGGACGAATTATTTATTACTCCAATGAATTTATCTGGCACTGCAGCTCCAGTTTTATCATTTGATTATGCTTATGCGCAACGTGATGCTAATAGTAATGATAAATTAGAGGTGATGGTGTCTAATAATTGTGGTTCGTCATGGACTAATGTTTATAGTAGCTCGGGTTACACATTAGCTACTGCACTTCCTATGCCAATGGCTTATTTGCCAGATGTTAATGATATAAGTCAATGGCAAACGGTTACAATTAATTTAAATGGTTATAATTCAGCATCTGTTTTAGTAAAATTTGTAGTTACTAATGATAATGGAAATAATTTATATATTGATAATGTAAATTTAAATCAAACACAACCTGTTGGACTTATAAAAGAAACTAAATTAAGTAATCAAGTAAGTATTTTTCCAAATCCCACAAGTGGCAATGCTACTTTAAAAGTTTTCTCATTGACTTCTGGAAAATCTAAATTGATTTTAATTAACACTATGGGACAAATCGTTTCATCAAAAACGATTGATTTATTTTCAGGAAATAACAATATACTTATAGATACAAAAGAGTTTTCAAACGGCATTTATTCAGTTATACTAGAAACTGCAACTGAAACTGTGGTTAAAAAAATATCAATTTCTAAATAATTAATTTCTAAAACTATTAAATCCCCGTTATTAAACTAACGGGGATTTTTTTATTTAGTTAATAAAGTAAAAGTTATTTTTTTATAAAAAATTCGTTTAAAGGATCA
Source organism: Chitinophaga pinensis (assembly GCA_945887955.1). Taxonomy (GTDB): domain Bacteria; phylum Bacteroidota; class Bacteroidia; order B-17B0; family Aurantibacillaceae; genus Aurantibacillus. The sequence goes on from CAMCZO010000005.1 coordinate 18,944, forward strand.
GAAATACAACCATTAGTTTGATTTATTTGTAATAATTCACAAATTGTTGGGGCAATTTGAGTAATTGAAACGTATTGAAAATAGTTTCCTTTTTTTATGCCATTACCATAAAAAATTATTGGCACATGGGTATCGTAATTATAACCAGCGCCATGAGTGGTTCCTTTTTCTGAATAGTCCATCCATGCAGGATTATATATATAACAAACGTTCCCGCTTAATTTATGATTATACCCGTTTTGTAATAATGTATGGTAGTCGTTTTTATAAAAACATTGAGTTTTTAAAGTTGATGAGGTAAAAGCTTCTGAAATTCCATTTATTGTAATCAAGAAATCAGCAAGTTTTGATTCTACTTCAGCTGTTTTTAAATTTAATTGATTAATTTTTCTCGAATCTAAAAAAATCTGTTCATTGCTATTATTTTCAAAAATTGAAGAATCTCCAAAAGAAGATTGAAAGAATTTTTTTATTTCAGTTACAAGATATTTTTCTTTGATGTAGCCTGCTGGAATTTTGGAATCAATTAAATGATTTGGTACATCTGCCCCGCCATGATCGGCCGTTAAAAAAATGGTATAATTATTTTTACCTACTTGCTCGTCAAGTGTATTTAGTAAATCTTCAATATCTTTATCTAAACGCAAATAAATATCTTCTGCTTCAATTGATCTTGGTCCATAATAATGTCCAATATAGTCGGGGCTAGAAAAACTAATACAAAGCAAATCAGGAATATTGTCTTTGCCTAAAGATTCATTTATCAAGCAACTAATAGCTAAATCTTTTGTAATAGTATTTCCGTAAGGATTAGATTTAATAATAGAAAAATCATTCTTTTCAATAAAATCTTTATAGTTGTAGGGAAAAGTAATGGCTGCTTTTTTAATAGGCGATGCTTCATAATTATTATTATCGGCAAGAGAATTAGAATAGCTAGAAATAGGATATAGGGTTTGCCAGCCTTTTGTTAAATAAACTTTAGGAAAATTTTTATTGTTAAATTCATTAACCCAAGAAGGAAGTTCTTTAATATACCATGAAGATGAAATAAAATTACCTGTAATTTCGTCGTACCAAAAAGCTGCATTGGCAGCATGCCCAGCGGGTAAAATAGAACTTCTATCTTTTAATGCAATTGAAAATACTTTCCCAATTTGATTTGTGCTTATTTTAAGTTCGTCGCCAATGGTAGAGCTTAATTGATTTTTTGGAGACATTTTGCCGTTTTTATTTGTGCAACCAATACTTTTAACTCCAGTGTCAGATACACAATAATTAGAAATGGCGCTAGATTTTATGTGCCAGTCGTTAGCAATAATAGCATGAGTTCGAGGGGTTGCGCCTGTATAAATAGAAGAATGACCGGGGCCAGTGTATGTTGGAATATAATTGTAATGAGCATTTTTAAAATAAAAGCCATTATTAATAAGGCGTTTAAATCCCCCCTCACCAAATCGATCCCAATAACGATAAATATAATCATTTCGCATTTGATCAACAACGATGCCAACAACTAGTTTTGGCTTTACAGAAGAATTATTTTGAGATAGCAAACACTGGCTAAAAATAAAAAGAAAAACAACCAAGAGTTTTGAAATAGAATTTAAGAATGACATATTAAACAGTATAAAATAAATTAATCTAATTTTTGAAAAATAGAGTTGTTGCTTTTAAATTCAGGAACGAGGTCTTTCATTCGTTGAACAATTAATTCGTTATTTTGAGTATCAAATGTTTTAATTAATTCTGTTATTATAGTATCTACTTCTTCGAAATCGTATTTACGAACTTTTCCTATAAGTATTTGATCATGGTGTGTAGGCAAAGTATTTTCGGTATTTGCTAAAAGCTCTTCATAAAGTTTTTCGCCAGGCCTAAGGCCAGTATAGATAATATTGATGTCTTTGCCTTCTACCATTCCTAAAAGTAAAATCATTTTTCGAGCTAAGTCAACAATTTTAATAGATTCACCCATATCAAAAACAAAAATCTCCCCCCCTTTTCCCATAGCAGTCGCTTCTAAAACTAATTGACTTGCTTCGGGAATAGTCATAAAAAAACGAGTAATTTCTGGATGGGTAATTGTGATTGGACCGCCTTGCTCAATTTGTTTTTTAAAGCGAGGAATTACCGAACCATTTGACCCCAAAACATTTCCAAAACGCGTGGTAATAAATTTTGTTTTTGAAGTTATTCCTAAACTTTGTATATAAATTTCGGCAATGCGTTTACTTGCACCCATTACATTAGTTGGATTGACTGCTTTATCTGTGCTCACAAATATAAAACGCTCTGTGTTATATTCATGTGATAAATCTGCAATAATTTTTGTGCCCAAAACATTTGTAAGTATAGATTCAGAAGGATTGTTTTCCATCATGGGAACATGTTTATATGCAGCCGCATGAAATACCACTTGAGGTTTAAATGTTTTAAATACATTTTTCATTCGGTCAGTATTCCTGATATCTGCCATAATAACTTCAAAAGCAGGCTTTATTAATTTATCTGTAAATTCTAATTCTATATCATGTAATGGGCTTTCGGCTTGATCTAATAAATAAATTTTTTTAGGATTAAATTTAGAACATTGTCGAGCGATTTCACTTCCTATGCTACCTGCAGCCCCAGTTATTAAAATAGTTTTATTTTCGAGTTGACTCGAAATCATATCTGTATTTAATTTTATTGAATCGCGCTCTAATAAATCTTCTATTCTAATACTTTTAATTTGATTAAAACTTAGTTCTCCGTTTATCCATTTAGAAGCTGGAGGAACGTTTAACACCCTGACACCATTATTTAAACAAATGTCGGTTATTTGATTTTTATTTTTTATAGAAATCTTTTGAATGGAAATTATAATATATTCTACATTATTCGTTTTGATTAAATCCTCTAAATTATTTTGGGAGAAAATAAAAATGCCCTCTAAGCTTTGCCCATGTTTTTTTAAGTCATCATCTAAAAACCCAACTACATTATATTTAATTGCCACATCCCTATCGAGTGTTCTTTTTGTTATAATGCCAGATTCACCAGCGCCATAAATAATTACATTTATTTTTTCTTTTGCAGGATTTTTCATCTCAAAATAAAGCGCTTTAATTACAAATCTTGAGCTTATCAAAACAAATAAAGACACTAGCGCATCAATAATAATTACTGAAGTTGGAATGAAATAATAACCAATAAAAAAATATAAAGAAAGTAGATTAAGACAAAAAACAAAAACGCTTCCTAGTACTATTACTAAAAATATTCTAGAAACATCTTTTGAACTGGTATACCTCACTACACCTTTGTATGTTTTTGTATAAGAAAAGCTGAAAAGTCTTATCAGTAGAACAATTAAAAAATCATAAGGGACATTACGAAAATCGGTTTCAGGAATTGTATTGAAATCAAATTTAATAATAAATGCTAATGATAAAGACCCCGCACAAATAATTAGATCTATAAATAGAATTGACCATCGGGGCAAATTATATTGCCAAAAAAGATTAAACAGTCTATACATATATTAATGTAAAATTACTTAATTTTTTGATGGATAACGCAGCGCGAATTTTTAGACTATTAAAACGAATGCGAATTTTATTTATCCGAAATCAAATTTTATTCCTTGTGCTAATGGCAAATTGTCGCCCCAATTTATCGTGTTGGTCTGTCGACGCATATAAGCTTTCCAAGCATCAGAGCCACTTTCTCGGCCTCCACCTGTTTCTTTTTCACCACCAAAAGCTCCACCAATTTCAGCACCACTTGTTCCAATATTTACATTAGCAATTCCGCAATCGCTTCCAGAAGCACTCAAAAATAACTCCGCTTCACGCATATTTAAGGTCATAATTGCACTTGATAATCCTTGTGGAACAGAATTTTGAAGTTTAATTGCTTCTTGAAGTGTTTTGTATTTTATTAAATATAAAATAGGCACAAATGTTTCGTGTTGCACAATAGAAAAGTGGTTTTCTACTTCGGCAATAACTGGTTTAACATAGCAGCCACTTTCGAATCCTGGGCCTTCTAATACAGCACCAGGAACAATAATTTCGCCCCCATCTTTTATAATACTTTCTAGAGCTGAAATATAATTTTTAACCGCTTCTTTATCAATTAATGGGCCAACATGATTTGATTCGTCTAGGGGATTACCAATTTTTAATTGGCCATATGCTTTTATTAAATTATCTTTTACTTTTTGATAAATATTTTCATGGATAATAAGACGACGAGTAGAGGTGCAGCGCTGTCCAGCCGTGCCAACGGCGCCAAAAACAGCACCAACAATTGACACATTTAGGTCTGCATTTTCTGTGATAATTATGGCATTGTTACCTCCAAGTTCTAAAATACTTTTTCCAAAACGCTCTGCAACTTTTGCGCCAACTATTTTTCCCATTCTAGTAGATCCTGTTGCGGATATAAGCGAAACGTTATGATCTGCAGTCATATATTCCCCAATTTTATAATCGCCATTAATTAAAGACGAAATGCCTTCGGGTAGATTATTTTCGAGGGCCACTTCGTTCCAAATGTTTTGACAGGCAATTGAACACAAGGGAGTTTTTTCTGAAGGCTTCCAAATGCAGACATTCCCACAAATCCAAGCTAAAGTTGCATTCCATGCCCAAACAGCAACAGGAAAATTAAAGGCACTTATAATTCCAACAACACCTAAAGGATGCCATTGTTCCATCATTCGGTGTTTAGGCCTTTCGCTGTGCATTTGTAAACCAAATAACTGTCGAGACATGCCAACAGCTAAATCACAAATGTCTATCATTTCTTGAACTTCGCCTAATCCTTCTTGATATGACTTTCCCATTTCATATGAAACAAGTTTACCTAATTCATTTTTCTTAATCCTTAATTTATCACCAAATTGACGAACGAATTCTCCGCGTTTTGGGGCAGGAATAGTTTTCCAAATTTCAAAAGCTGCTTTTGATGTTGAAATTATTTTTTGGTAATCTTCTGAATTAGCAGTTTTTACTTTTGAAATTAATTTGCCATCAACGGGACTAAATGAAGAAATTGATTCCCCTGAAGAAAACCAATTTAATCCTGATGAACATCCTTCGTTAATTTGTTTGATGCCTAATGCGCTTAATGTGTCTTGCATGAAATTTTCTTTATTTATCAAAGATAATTATATTTTAAGGCTTGTTCAAATTAAAGAGATTAAATTAGCATTGAATTTGTATTATATTTTAAAAAAATATATCTTTAATTAAACTATTAGATAACATTTAATTCAACAAAAGTATTTAATTTAAAAAAACTAATTTTATGAAAATTTATAAAAATAAAATCAAAATAAGTGTTTGTCTTTTATTGTTAATTGTATCTAATTCTTATTCTCAATTTTCATCAGGAAACATTACTGTTTTTCAATCAGGAGATGGATCTAACCCACTTTCTAACACAGGAAATCCAATTGTGCTTAAAGAATTTTCTACATCAGGGGTATTAACTTATTCGATGACTGTTCCTAATACATCAACAGTAAATTCTCTTGTTGTTAGTGGTTCAGCAACATCTGAAGGATTACTATCTCGCTCTAACAACGGGCTTTATTTAGTATTTACCGGATATTCTCAATCGCTTCCAAACTTAATCAATGTAACTTCAGCATCTAGCACATTAATACCTAGATCAATAGGAATTGTTGGAGCAGCAGGCTTATCATCTTTTTCAATTGCATCAACAAACACTTTGTTTTTTTCGGGGAGCAATATTCGTGGCGCAACGGCTACAGATAATTCAAATTTTTGGGCGTCGGGATCATCTCAAGGAACAAATTATTATGGCACAGCTGCAACTCCAACAACAATTCAAAACACAAAATTAAACTTAAGAGCGATTAATATTTTTAATAATCAGCTTTACGCCTCTTCTCAGGTGGCAAGCGGAACCCCTACTGATATTGGAGTTTATGCTATAGGAACTGGAACATCTACCTCTGCCGGACAAACTGCCTCTTGTGTAATTATAACAGGGGCATCTTCTCAACCCGCACAATTTTATTTTAATTCAGGAAATAATATTTGTTATGTTGCTGATATGCGAAATTCTTCATTAGGTGGAATTCAAAAATGGGTTAATGCTTCAAACACGTGGACTCTAGCTTATACTTTATCTACTGGATCTGCAGCAATAGGAGCAACTGGTGTTGTGGCAGATTTTTCAGGTTTAAATCCGATTATTTATGCAACAACTAACGAGAGCATTTCAAATAGATTAATTTCTATTCTAGATCAAGGGGCCTTATCTTCAGCTACAACTTTGGCAACTGCAAGTACAGCTAATACTGTTTTTAGAGGACTAGCTTTTTCGCCAACATGTAATGCGCCAACCCTAACGATATCTGCAACCACAGCTTCTATTTGTTCTGGCCAATCTGTAGCTTTAAATGCGAGTGGAGCTCAATCTTATACTATATCTAGCGGCTTACAAAATGGTGCAACATTTAATCCAAGTGTGACAATGGTTTATACAGTTACAGGAAACACTAATGGATGTATTACATCAAATACTATTTTAATTACAGTAAATCAATTGCCTTTAATTATTTCAAATTCAATTACAATTTGTTTAGGGCAGCAAGGAGTTTTATCAGCAAGTGGAGCTAATTCATATTCATGGAGTACAGGAAGTTCGAGTTCAACAATTTCTGTATCACCTGCTGTAAATACATCTTATACAGTTATAGGGACTAGTTTAGCTGGATGTCAAAATTCAATAGTAACTCAAGTCGCAGTTGCGAGTTCTCCATCAATAACAGTAAATTCTATCACGATTTGTTCTGGAAAATCTGCTACTTTAATTGCGGGAGGAGTTTCTACTTATACTTGGAGCAACGGAGCGCTTACAAATTCTATTATTGTAACACCAACTACTAACACAACATATAGCCTAGCAGGAAATTTATCTGGTTGTCCGGGATTAGCGTCTAATACAGTAAACGTAAATGTTAATCCAACACCAACCATTACAATAATACCATCAGCCTCATTAATTTGTAGAGGAAATTCAGTTTCTCTTACTCCAATTGGCGCATTAACTTATACTTGGACAGGAAATAATTCAGGTGGATTATTAGTTTTAAGCCCAACTGTGACATCAACATACAGTGTTTTTGGAACTAGTTCTTTAAACTGCAGTTCAAATAGTCAAATTACAATAATAGTTTCACCTTGTACTGGAATAGAATTTGATGATGAATTGATTAATGATGTTGTAATTTATCCAAACCCGGCAAAAGAAAAAATCGAATTATTTTTTAATGATATTGTAATTAGGGAAATTCAGATTAAAAATAGTTTGGGGCAGAGTGTATATTCATTAAAAACTAATGAAAATAAAATAACAATAGATTTGAATGAATTTAAAGGTGGACTATATTTTATTCAAATAATTACTCCAAAAGATAAGTTTAACAAAAAAATAATAGTACAATAAATCATTTAAATTGATTTTTCATTTAAATTAAAAAGTCAATTTTGTGTTAAATTAAATTAAGAAAAAATTACAATTATTTAATTTTTTTATAGGATATGCTTAATATGAATGCATCAAATTTGCGTAAAATATTAACACATGAAAAAAGCAATTACTATTTTAATTACATTATTTGTATTCAATTCTAAAGCCCAAAATCCAGGTTTAATAATAAGCGAAGTTTTTGCAAACCCATTAGGCACTGACAGTTGCAAAGAATATGTAGAGTTAATCGCATCACAAAATATAAATTTTTCTTTAACCCCATACACAATAATTGTAACTAATAACGGTGCTGCATCAAGTTCAGGATGGGTAGCAGGTGGAAGCATTACATATGCATTTGGCATTAATTCAGGTTCTGTAGGAATCGGCCAAGTGGTTTATGTTGGAGGCAATTGTATGATTCCTAATGTGAATTTAATTAGAACCATTAATGTAAAATATGTAAATGGTGATGGTGGAATTGGTCTTCCAAATGCATCGGGTGTTTTTGGAAATGGAGGAAGTAATGCAGATGCCGTTGCCGTTTTTAAATTACCAGTTGCGGCTATAAATAGTTTAACTGTTCCATCAGATGTATTGTTTTTTGGAACCGGAATTGGAACTGCTAGCGTTAGTCCAGGTAATATTGGTTATCAATTACCAATAAGTGATTTATATTCTGGAGGTTGTTTAACTGGAACTAGTTTTTTTGGACCTGACCCAGGCAGCGATGTTTTAATAACTACATCAGGTTTATTTAATTTAGCAAATAATACTTGGTCTATTTCAAGAACAGTTAGTTCTGGAACTGTTCAAACCGTTGCAGTATCATCAGTTTCGCTCATAACTTCAGGTATGGTTAGTCCAGCCAGCATTTCTTTTTTGAGTAACGACACCACTGTTAACGAAAGTGTTTCTTCAGCAAATATATTTATGAGATTAACTTCTACAAGTACCATGTCTTCTTCTATTTCTGTTTATGCTTCGGTAATATCCAATGCTTCGGCTAGTGATTATACTTTAGCCAATATTACAGTTACTTTTGCCCCGAACGCGCCAATAAATTCTAGCGTTCCAATTACTATTAATTTAAATAATGATGTATTAGCAGAAAGTGCAGAATATATAATTTTAAGATTATATGATCCTCAAAATTGTAATTTAGGCTCTATTACTCAGTTTGCTTTTTATATTTCAGATAATGACAAAGTAATTCCTCAAGCATCAAACACCCTATCATTAAATCTATTATCTAGCTTTTCAAACACAGTAAGTGGATCAAATTCGGCCGAAATTGTTGCACACGACCCAGTTACTCAACGCTTATTTATAGCAAACAGTATAGGCGGAAAATTGGATATTGTAAATTTTATAAATCCATCAAGCCCAAGTTTACTACTTTCTGTTCCAATTACAACTTACGGAAACATAAATTCTATTGCTGTTAAAAATGGAATAGTGGCTGCCGCTATTGAAAATGGAATAAATCCTCAAGATTCAGGAAAAGTCGTATTTTTTAATACAAATGGCGTTTATTTAAATCAAGTAAAAGTTGGAATGATGCCAGATATGATAACTTTTAATAGAGCTGGTACAAAAGTACTAACCGCTAACGAAGGAGAGCCAAATGCAGCTTATACTCTAGATCCTGACGGATCAGTTAGCATTATTAATATTTCGGGAGGGATTGCAAATTTAAATCAATCAAATGTTTCTCATATAACATTTACAGCTTATAATGGCCAGGAAGCAAGCTTAAGAGCTCAAGGAATAAGAATTTATGGATTAAATGCGAGCGCTTCGAAAGACTTTGAGCCAGAATATATTTGTGTTTCAGAAGATGATTCAAAAGCATGGGTGGGCCTTCAAGAAAATAATGCAATGGTTGAAATTAATTTGCAAAACAACACAATTACTTCTATTAAATCTTTGGGAACAAAAAATCATTCCTTATTAAATAATGGAATTGATGCTTCGAACGTAACACGTGGAGTTAACATTTCTAATTTTCCTATAAAAGGATTTTATTTACCCGATGCAATAGCCACATATACTGTTGGTGGTGTAGATTATATAATTTCTGCAAATGAAGGAGATGCACGAGCTTATAATGGGTTTTCAGAAGAGAGCCGAGTTGCTCTATTAAACTTAGATCCACAAAAGTTTCCAAACGGAAATGAATTAAAAAACAATTACGTTTTAGGTAGATTATTGTCAACTAATAAAAGTGGAGATATAGATAATGATGGAGATATTGATACTATTTATACGTATGGCTCTCGCTCATTTTCAATTTGGAACGGAAGTACCGGAAATTTAGTTTATGATAGTAAAGATGATCTTGAAATGATTACAGCAACCAATTCTTATTCAGTTCTTTTTAATGCAAGCAATTCAAATTCAACAAGAAAAGACAGAAGCGACGATAAGGGTCCAGAGCCAGAGGGTGTTGCTATTGGAAAGATAGGATTAAATACATATGCTTTTATCGCGATAGAAAGAATAGGAGGGGTAATGGTTTATGATGTTTCAAATCCATTAACGCCTGTTTTTGTTACTTATGTTAATAACAGATATTTACCAGCTAATGGCCCAGATTTGGGTGCCGAAGGAATTATTTTTATTCCTCAATCACAAAGTCCAAATGGTCAAAACATAGTTATTGCAGCAAATGAAATTAGTAGCACATTAAGTATTTGGGGAATCCCAGGTTGTTTAGCACCTATTTCAAGTTCTATTACTGCAGTAGGACAAACTTCGAATAATTGTTCAAATAACGCGCCTGTTCTTAGTGTAATAAATTCTGCAAGCTTAACGTATCAATGGAGTAATAATGGAAATCTAATTTCAGGTGCAAATTCACATTCTATCATTGCTATTAATTCAGGAAACTACTCAGTAGCAATAATTGGAGGCACAAATTGCGCAACTGGTTCTATTTTGCAAACACTTACAGTTAATCCATCACCAACAATAACAATTTCTGGAGCAAATAACATTTGTTTGGGATCATCATTATCACAAACATTGTCAGGAGCAGTTAGTTATTCAAATAATGGCTTGCCAACAAACTCATTAGTATCATTCAGTCCTATAAGTTCAGGAAACTATTCAATTGTTGGAATTTCATCAAATAGTTGTAGTAGTTCTTTAAATGTTTCTTATACTGTAAATTCTAATCCAACTATTACAGTAAACTCTGGATCAATATGTGCTGGAAATAATTTTACTATTAATCCAAATGGAGCAAATACTTATACCATACAAGGAGGTACCGCAGTAGTAAGTCCACTAAGCAATTCTTCTTATACTGTAATTGGAACTAATACCATAACAGGATGTAGATCACAAACATTTGCAACAAGTAATTTAATTGTTAATGCTAGTCCAACAATTACTGTAAACAGTGGAGTTATTTGTGCAGGAGAAAACTTCAGTATTAATCCAAGTGGAGCAAATACTTATACCATACAAGGAGGTAATTCAGTAGTAAGTCCAAGCATTAGTGCTAGTTATACGGTAGCAGGCACAAGCACAGCAGGATGTGTATCTCAAATATTTGCCACTAGTAACATAACGGTAAATGCTTGTACCAGCATAAGTCAAATTACAAACTCTGGTAATGAATTTATTGTATACCCTAATCCTTTCAATAATAAAATAACAATTATTTCAAGCTCATCAAATCAAAGTGTTCAAGTATATAATGCTATTGGTTCTTTAGTTTATTATTCAAGGATAGAAAATGAAAAAATAGAAATTGATTTAAACCAACAAGCCAAAGGTATTTATTTTGTTAGAATAGGTTTAATAACTAAAAAACTAATTAAGGAGTAATTTAATTAATTCAATTAGAAAGCCGTTAGAAATTAAACTAACGGCTTTTTTTATAATTTTTTTTAGATTAATTATTTAACTCAATAACCTTATTAATTTAAAAGGAAACTATTCTAGATATATCAGGTATTGTTTTTGATTATTAAGAATTTGAATTGAAAATATATAGACTTAAAAATTTAATATTAAATATTTTCATTAGTTAACTTTATTATAACATTAGGATGTATTATTTAATAAATTAATAGTTTTTAATTTTAAATTAATTTATACAGGTTAAGTAGTTTTGTAAAAACTATTGATGAAGACTTTTTACAAAACAATCGTTTTATCAGATATTCATTTGGGGATTAAAGCCAGTAAGGCAAAAGAAGTTATCAACTTTTTAAAGCATCACAAATGTGAAACCCTAATTCTAAATGGAGACATTATAGATGGATGGCAATTAAGAAAAAACGGAAAGTGGACTAAGCAGCATAGTAATTTTTTTAAATACATCATTTCATTATCATCTAAAAAAAAATCTAAAATAGTTTATATTAGAGGAAATCATGATGATTTTTTAGAAGAGATTATGCCATTAAAAATAGGCAACTTTTCAATACATAAATCATATATCCATTTTGGAGTTAACAAAAAGTATTTTGTTACGCATGGCGATTTGTTTGACAGCATTACATCAAAATTAAAATGGATTGCCAAATTAGGAGATATAGGTTATACTTTTTTATTATGGATAAATAGACATTTTAATGCATACAGGGAAAAGAAAGGAATGCCTTATTATTCAATTTCTAAAGTAATTAAAGCCAAGATCAAGTCAGCGGTTTCTTTTATATCTGATTACGAAAACGAATTAGTAAAAGTGGCAAAGTATAGAAAGTGTGATGGTATAATTTGTGGCCACATTCATCAAGCTGCAATAAAAAATATTGAAGGAATAGAATATTTAAATTCAGGAGACTGGGTTGAAAGTTTAACCGCATTAGTAGAAGATAACGAAGGGAATTGGAAAATTATTCAGTATCAAGAATGGCTAAATTCTTTAGCTATTAATCAACCTCTAATTCCTAATACGCAAGAAAGCGATATATCCTTCTCACAAGGATTAGACATTCAATTTAATTATTAATATGTCTAAAAAATTTATTTTAGCAATTCAAGGTGAGGGTAGGGGGCACCTAACACAGGCAATTAGTATGTATGAATTATTAATTGAAAAAGGTCATACCGTTAGCGCAATTATTATAGGTTCAAGTGGCAAAAGAAAAATCCCAGAATTTTTAAATCAAAAAATTAAATCCCCTATTATACAATTAACAAGTCCAAATTTTGTAACTGATAATAAAAACAAAAGTATTAATATTAGAAAGTCAATAATTAAAGGAATAAGAGAAATCAAATGCTATAAAAGTAGTTTAAAAAAAATAGATGATATTATAAAAACACATCAGCCTGATGTGATAATTAATTTTTTCGATTTATTAATAGGGTTATATTATCGTTTTTATAAACCTCAAATAAAGTTAATTTGTGTTGGACATCAATATATTTATTTTCATCAAGACTTTGAGTTTCCAATCGGAAAAATGCTTGATAAGTTCTTAATTAAATCATTTACTCGACTAACAGCTTATGGTTCATCAAAAAATTTAGCATTATCTTTTTATAATATCCATACAAATAGTAAAGATGTAATTGTTGTACCACCTTTATTAAGAAAAGAAATTTTTGAATTAAAGGCGACTAAAGAGGATTTTTTTTTAGTTTATTTAGTAAATAATGGTTATTTCGAAGAGATTTTAGTTTGGCATAAAGATAACCCTTGTGAGGAAATCCATTGTTTTACAGATCAGCCAGAAACGCTATATCATTTATATCAATTTGATAGAAATAAATTATTTATACATGCCATAAACGATTTTCTTTTTATGGAAATGATGAGTCGTTCAAAGGGCCTTGCAAGTTCTGCAGGTTTTGAAAGCGTTTGTGAGGCTATGTATTTAGGCAAGCCAGTTTTGATGGTTCCAATCAAGGGACATTTCGAACAATTTTGTAATTCAAGGGATGGTTATAAAGCTGGTGCCGGAATTTTTTCAGATTGTTTTGATTTAACTAAACTTATTGATTTTTCAATTACCTTTGATGGAATTAACCCTAGGTTTATAGAATGGGTTAGTACTGCAAAATTGAGAATTTATAACGAAATAAGTATAAGTTAAAATGCCACGCAAATTATTGTTTATAGTAAATCCCAATGCAGGAAAAAAAAAATCTGATAAAATTATTCAAACTATCCGAAAAACCTTTCCCATTAATATTTATTATCAGTTTGTTATATGGAAAGACAAAAATAATTTTGATGAAATTGTTAAGTTATTAAAATCAGAAGGTTATACTGATGCTATTGCAGTTGGTGGCGACGGAACAGTAAATCAAGTTGCTAAAAATATTTTAAATTCAAATATTACTTTAGGGATTATCCCTATTGGATCAGGTAATGGCTTAGCAAGAACATTGGGAATTTCTATAGACATTGAACAAGCTATTAAACAAATAGTTGATGGCCAAACTACTACAATTGATTCTGGAAACGTGAACAACATTCCATTTTTTTGCACCAGTGGTATTGGATTTGATGCTCACATAGGTAATTTGTTTGCCACATCTAAAACAAGAGGATTAAACAGTTATATAAAAATCACTTTTAGAGAATTATTTAAATATCGAGCTAAAAATTACACCTTAATTTTTAATAATCAAACCATTCAGAGAAAAGCTTTTTTAATAACAGTAGCTAATGCCGGGCAATATGGCAACGATTTTTATATTGCCCCTCAAGCTAATCTTCAAGATGGATATTTTCATGTGGCCTTATTAAAGCCTTTTAATATAATAAAAAGTATAGGTATTTTTATAAACATACTAAAAAGAAGCGCTCATTTAAGTTCTTCAATTGAAACATTTGTTACAGATAAAATTACCATTATCAGAAATGAAAAAGACGTAATTCATTTTGATGGTGAGCCTTATTTTGAAGGTGAAGAGATTATTTTTGAAAATAAACCAAACTCGCTAAAAGTATTAATAGGCGATTCTTTTAAAGTCGCTTAATAAATTCTAAAAATAATTGCAACCCTTTTCTTTTATCTGCAGTTAAATTGTAATTAATTCTTTTAGTAAGATAATTAAATGCTTCTTTTTTTGAGAGGCTTGTTAATTTAAAATCATCATTAACTGCTTGCTGTATATTATTTACACCATATTTTAATACAGAATTAAATTCATTAATAAAAGAAACGGGTAATTTTTCTATACTCACCCATGCGGCAAAAACAAAAGGAAGATTTGTAAATTTTTTCCATTCTTCGGCCAAATCAAATTCAAAAGAATATTTTTTATTTAATAAAAAAGTTCTGTCTCCAATAATAACTGCGGCATTGTTATTTTTAATTTCATTTTCAAATCCTGGTGAGCCATCTCGAAAACCCACATCTAATTTCCAAAAAAACTTAGTTAGAACTTTTATTAAAGTAACAGAAGATTTAGATTGATAATCAAGGGTTATTGTTTTTATTTGGTTTAATGGCACCTCACTATAAAGTTTTACGCTATCTACCTTCCCGTCAGCACTAATACAAAAATCAGTTTCTATAAAATACGAGTTTAATTCAGGCAGTAATGCAACGGGAACTAAGGCAATGTCTACTTGGCCAAATTTTAATTTTTGAGCACAAATGCTTGGTATATCCTCTTGTAAGTCGATTTTATCTGATAAATCGCTTCTTTTTAATGCCCATTTATAAGGCATAGTGTTTGTATAATTTACTATAGATATTTTTATTTTTTTTGAATTCACCTTGTGTAAAAATAAACATAATAAATAAATCAAATATTTTATCTTTGACTTAGATTATGAGCGATAATAAATATCATTTAAGAGGAGTTTCTTCAGGCAAAGAAGATGTGCATGCAGCCATAAAAAACATCGATAAAGGTTTGTTTGCAAGGGCATTTTGTAAAATTGTGCCTGATAATTTAACAGGGAGCAATGATCACTGCTTAGTAATGCATGCAGATGGCGCTGGAACAAAATCAGCCTTAGCATATATGTATTGGAAGGAAACTGGAGATTTAAGTGTTTGGAAAGGCATTGCTCAAGACGCTGTAATTATGAATTTAGATGATTTAATTTGTGTAGGCGCAATTGAAAATATTTTATTATCTTCTACGATTGGTCGAAATAAAAACTTAATTCCTGCTGAGGTTCTATCGGCAATTATAAATGGAACCGAAGACGTTTTACAAAATCTTCGCGATAATGGAATTTCAATTTTTTCAACTGGCGGAGAAACCGCTGATGTTGGCGATTTAGTTCGAACGGTAATTGTTGACAGTACAGTAATTTGCCGTATGGAGAGAAAAAAAGTTATTTCGAATGCTAATATAAAAGCAGGTAATGTTATAATTGGCCTTTGTAGTTACGGTAAAGCCTCTTATGAAACTGAATATAATTCAGGAATGGGTAGTAATGGATTAACTAGCGCGAGGCATGATCTTTTTAATAAATCATTGGCAAAAAAATATCCTCAAAGTTATGATGCCGCCTTGCCTGAAAATATAGTTTATTCAGGTGGATTAAATTTAATGGACCAGGTTGAGGTAAGTTATTCAAATAATGAAAATCAAAATATAATAGAACAAATTGATGTTGCTAAACTGGTATTATCTCCTACCAGAACTTATGCGCCAATTATTAAAAAAGTAATTGAATCTTTAGGAAATAATATTGATGGCATTGTGCATTGCAGTGGTGGTGGCCAAACAAAAGTATTACACTTTATGAGCGAAGGACTAAATATAATAAAAGATAATTTATTTGATTTGCCTCCATTATTTAAAATAATTCATGAACAAAGCCACACTAATTATAAAGAAATGTATCAGGTTTTTAATATGGGACATAGAATGGAATTGTATGTTGAAGAAAATTTGGCGGAAACAATTATTTCGATAAGCAAAAGTTTTAATGTGGAAGCCAAAATAATAGGAAGAGTTGAAGCATCAAAAGAAAAAATGGTAACTATTAAAAGCCAATTTGGAACTTTTGAGTATAAATAAAGTTTTATTTATCTCTATAAATTACCATATTAATAACCCCTTTTGATGTGCTAGAGTTATCACTTAATGAAATGTTATAAGGCTTAGGAGAACCTTCATTTCCATTATAAACAACATGTCCTTTATCTTCAATGGGATTTGGTAATTTGTTGGCATAAAAATCTTTAAGATCACAAAATAAATACGAAACCAGCTCTAAATCAGTACTATTTATTTGAAGGCTAATTTCTTCTAAACTATCATTATTTAAAGAATATTGAATTGAATAATTCATAGCGCTATCCAAAACATATTCGAAATACAATTGTTCTGGAGATGACTCAATAGGTGCCACTTTTTCAGTTTTTTTAATAAAGGCCGAATTATTGTTTAGATCAATCCCTCTAAACGCCCCTTTTTTCGAAATAATTATTTCGTCTAAATATTGATGATAGCCCTCAAAAATTCGAGGAGATTCTGCTTTTTGATTACAAGAAATAAATAGTAAAGAAAAAGAATAACTAAAAATAAATATTTTAAAGCACAATCGCATGTTGAAGATTTCTTTTATACAAAAGTATAAATATTAACACTTCAAATTTATACTTTAAAAAAAAGCATAAACAGACATTTGTTATTAAATAAAATTAAATTGTTTCTTCATGATTTTTAATATGACTCACTTCTGGTCGCATAGTTGGAAAAAGCAATACGTCTTGTATCGAAGATTGATTTGTCATTAACATACATAGTCTATCAATTCCAATTCCAATACCAGCAGTTGGAGGCATTCCATATTCTAAAGCACGTAAAAAATCATTGTCAATAAACATGGCCTCATCGTCGCCCCGTTCCATTAATTTTATTTGTTCTTCAAATCTTTCTCGCTGATCGATGGGGTCGTTTAACTCAGAGTATGCATTTGCAATTTCTTTGCCATTTATCATAAGTTCAAATCGCTCAACTAATCCCTCTTTACTGCGATGTTTTTTGGTAAGGGGGCTCATTTCAATTGGATAATCGGTAATAAATGTTGGTTGAATGTAATTAGATTCACATTTTTCGCCAAAAATAATATCAATGAGTTTTGCTTTACCCATTGATGAGTCTGTCTCAATATGAAGTGTTTTGCAAGCATCTCTTAAGTCGTTTTCGTTCATATTACTTACATCAAAATTTGTGAATTCTTTGATGGAATCATAAATACTGATTCGTTTAAATGGTGCTGAAAAATTAATTATTTTATCGCCAACAGTTAATTCTGTTATGCCATGTAAATCGAGAGCAATTTTTTCGATTAAATGCTCGGTAGTATTCATCATCCATAAATAATCGCGATAGGCCACGTAAAATTCTAAAACAGTAAATTCAGGGTTGTGTGTGCGATCCATACCTTCGTTTCTGAAGTTGCGACTAAATTCATATACCCAATCAAAACCACCAACAATTAAACGTTTTAAATACAATTCGTTTGCAATTCTTAAGTAAAGCGGAATGTCTAATGCGTTATGATGAGTTAGAAATGGCTTTGCTGCTGCACCTCCAGGAATAGATTGTAATACTGGAGTATCAACTTCTAAAGCGCCGCCTTCGTTTAAAAATGTTCTTATAGTATTAATAATTTTTGTTCGTTGCTCGAATGTTTTTTTTACGTTTGGATTAATAATTAGATCAACATAACGCTGACGATATCTAAATTCTGGATTTGTTACTTCATCAAAGGAATGTCCATCTGCATCAGTTTTTACTATAGGCAGTGGTTTAAGCGATTTACTTAATAGTTTTAGACTGTTAACATGGATAGAAGTTTCGCCAGTTTTAGTAATAAAAACATAGCCCTCAAGCCCTATAATGTCTCCAATATCAATTAGTTTTTTCCAAACAACATCATAAAAAGTCTTGTCTTCATTAGGGCAAATATCATCTTTTCTAATATATATTTGAATACGACCAGAAGCATCTTGAATTACTGCAAAACAGGCTTTTCCCATGTCGCGAATGCTCATAATGCGACCCGCAATTGAAATATTTTTATAATTCTGTTGATTGAGTTCGAAATTTATTTTTATGTCCGCAGCATTAGCGTTTATTTTAAATTCTTCAGCTGGATATGGATTAATGCCCAGTTCTTTTAATTCGATTAACTTTTGTCTTCTTTGTAATTCTTGTTCGCTAAGGGTTACCGACATAATTTATATTTTATTTTGATATAAAAGTACATTTAATATTAATAAACAAGCGAATACATTTTTTCACAAATCACACTTATTTTCAAACTTTATTCTTTATTAATAAAGTTGTATTTTAAATAATTTTTATTAAAATTCGAGATTAGCAAAAAGAATTATTTTTAAATTTATTTAAAAAATTTAGCAACTGATAATCAGGCTTTTACGAATTTAAGACCTTTTTGTTTAATGTTTTTATTTTACGATTAAACAAATGTGTATATTTGTTTAACTATTTATATTAAAAGTTAAACAAGATGACGGCAATTGAATTTAATACTCGAATTACTCAAGAAAAAACTTCGTTAAAAAGTTTTGCATTAAGCCTTACTCATAATATTGATGACGCCTTAGATCTTTTACAAGACACCTATGTTAAGGCAATTACATATCGTGAAAAGTTTGAAGACAGCACTAATTTAAGGGCATGGCTATTTACTATCATGAAGAATACATTTATAAATGCTTATCGCCGTAACAGAAAAACTAAGCAATTAATAAGTAAGGGCGACGAAATCGCTTTAAATCGTGCTTTTAAACAAAATAGTTATGATCACTGCGAGAGTAGAATGAATGCAAAAGAAATTATCAGGCAGATTGAAACTCTTGAAGATCAATATAAAGTCCCGTTTACTAGATATTATACTGGATATAAATACGAAGAAATTGCTCATGAAATGAACTTACCTTTAGGTACAATCAAAAGTAGAATTTTTATTGCTAGAAAAATTTTAATGGAGAGCTTAAAGCATCTAAATAATTAAATACATAATTTTTATTCATTAAGTATTAAGATTAATTTAGATAAATGAATAAAGATGTTTCTATTTTTTGGTTTAGAAGAGATTTACGACTAGAAGATAATGTAGGTTTATTCTACGCTTTGAGTGAAAATGAAAACGTACTCCCAATTTTTATTTTTGATAAAAACATTCTAGATAAGTTAGAAGATAAATACGACCGAAGAGTTCATTTTATTCATCAAGCACTTGAAAAAATTCAATTAGAGCTCACAAAAATATCTTCTACTTTACTAGTTTTCAATAGCACTCCAAAAGAAATATTTAATAAATTATTAATAGAGTATAAGGTTAAGCGTGTTTATGTTAATCATGACTACGAGCCATATGCCCAACTAAGAGACGCTGAGATTTTAGAGTTGCTAAATCAACAACATGTTGAGTTTAAAACATATAAGGACCAATGTATTTTTGAAAAAAAAGAAGTTGTTAAAGATGATGGAACTCCTTATACAGTTTTTACTCCATATAGTAACAAATGGAAAAAAACCCTCAGTTATTTACATTACAAATCTTACGAAACTCAAAAATATTTTAATCATTTTCTCAAACAAAGTCCAGAAGAATTGCCAAGCCTTTCGCAACTAGGTTTTGAAGAAACAGATATAAAGTTATTACCAAACAAAACAGTAAGCGAAGAGTTGATTCAAAAATACAAAGAGCAAAGAGATTTTCCTGCTATTGAAGGCACCAGTAAATTAAGTGTTTATTTGCGATTTGGTTTAATAAGTATTAGAGGGCTCGTTTCAAAATCAATAAACTTAAGCCAAACATGGCTTAACGAATTGATTTGGAGAGATTTTTATATGATGATTTTATCTAATTTTCCTCATGTCGCAGAACATGCTTTTAAATCAAAATACGAGAGAATTGTTTGGCAAAATAATGAAACAGATTTTAAAAAATGGTGTAATGGAGAAACTGGCTTTCCTATTGTAGATGCTGGAATGCGGGAATTAAATGCGACAGGATTTATGCACAATCGTGTCCGAATGATTGTAAGCAGTTTTTTAATAAAAGATTTACTAATTGATTGGCGTTGGGGCGAGGCATATTTCGCGAAAAAATTAAATGATTTTGATTTAAGTGCAAATAACGGTGGCTGGCAATGGGCTTCAGGAAGTGGTTGCGACTCCGCCCCTTATTTTAGAGTTTTTAATCCATCAGAACAACAAAAAAAGTTTGACCCCAATTTTATTTACATAAAAAAATGGATTCCCGAATACGGTTCCACCAACTATCCTGCACCTATAATAGATCATGCCATTGCACGATTAAGGGTAATCAAATTATACAAGGAAGCCTTAACTGGATTTGGAAATTGAAAAAGAATTTATTTATTAAAATAAATTTGAGTTGAAAAATTATTATTTATTCTATTAAATAAATAATAAGAATATCATCTCGAACACCTACAGAACTCATTTTGTCAAACGGTATAATATAGTAACCTGCCGCTTTATTTTTTTTTGAGTCCGGATAATAGATAATATAAAAAGAATTATTTTTAATTTCGTAATTAGTTGCAGAAGTTTTGTATGTAAAATAAGTCAATTTACTTGTACCGTCATCATTATGATATCTAACATTATTTACAACAATAGTTTCTATTTTTTCAAAAGGAAATTCTAAAAATATAGCTTCAAAATCTGATTTTGTTATTTGTGAAAAAAAGTTTGACGCACTAAAAATTAAAAATATAAACCAAAGTCGACCCATTCTGTTTAATTAATAATTTTGATTATCTAAAATTAGAATAAATATTTATAGGGGATAAAATAAAGTAATTTATTTTTCTAATCTTACTAATTTGATTACTCGGATTTTGTGTAAAAACAATATAATGGGATAGGTAGGATCAAATTCAAACCATTTAGCAGCAAAATTTGGTTTTGCCCCAGCTTGGTGGTGATTATTTTGAAATAATTCTCCCATTAATAAAAAATCAATAAACAAAGTGTTTTTAGATTTGTCAGGACTATCAAAATTTCTATATCCATATTTGTGGCCAGCCCAATTAACAATAGCTCCCTGTATAGGCCCAATTAAAAAATTAATTGGTAAAAATAAAAACATCCACCAATGAGTTGCAAAAACAATGTAAAATGCAATGTAAGCCCCTGCAAATAACAAGCGTGTGGCCCAGTTATCAGCAATTTTATCAATTGCCGGATATACAGGAAAATTACGGTCGAATTTATCCTCTACAACAACTTTATTATTTAATACATTGTTATAAATTGTGCGAGTGTGAAGCATCATATGGTAAGCGTCTTTAAAAAAATGCGGCGTATGAGGATCTTTTTCGGTGTCGCTGTATGCATGATGCATGCGGTGTAAAATTGCATAGGCTCTTGCATTTAGGTATGATGAACCTTGAGTAATCCAAGAAAATATATAGAAAAATTTTTCCCAAAATTTATTCATGGTAAACATTTTGTGAGCAGCATAACGGTGTAGAAAGAATGTTTGCCCGAAAAGTGAAAGGTACCAGTGCAAGATAATAAAAAGTAAGATGACCATTTTGTGTTGTTAATTTATTAAATGAAATAAGGCAATTAATTAATACTAAATTTTAATTAATTACAATTTTACAAACATATTATAAGTAAAATTGTTTAGATTTTTTATCCTTTTAATGCTTCAGCGCCACCAACAATTTCTAAAATTTCTTTAGTGATAGATGCTTGTCTTGCCTTATTATAAGTGATTTTTAAGTCGCGTTGCATGGCTTTAGCGTTATCTGTTGCTTTATGCATGGCGGTCATACGCGCACCATGTTCACTTGCAACCGAATCTAAAAGTGCTTTATAAAATTGGGTTTTTACTGAACGAGGAATTAATTCGTTAACAATAAATTCTTCGCTAGGCTCAAAAATATAATCTTGTTTACTCTGTTTAATTGTTTTTGAAGACTCTGATATTGAATCTGTTTTAGCAGATAAAACAGGTAATAATTGTTCTTCGGTAGGAACCTGAATGGCCGCATTTCTAAATTGGTTATAAACAACTATTACTTTATCAAACTGTTTATTTAAAAAAGAGTTGATTATTTTATCAGCAATTAGAGAAGCGTTATCGTAATTTAGTTGATTAAAAATCTCGTTGGTATGATGCGGCAAATCTTGTCCACTAATAATATATTTTGTTTTTTTAAAAGCATCTTGTACTTTTTTTCCAACGGGAATAATCGTAATATTTGAGTCTTTATATTCATTAGTAATAAGACCATTTACTTTTTTAATAATATTAGAATTAAAAGCTCCTGCTAGCCCTCTGTTTGATGAGATCGCAATAATTAATAGATTATTATCGCCTTTGTTTCTGGCATAAATATTATCAGAAGAATCAATACTTGCGCTTACGTTTTCTAAAATATCTTTAAGTTTATTGGCATAAGGTCGCATTTGAATGATAGCATCTTGAGCTCTTTTCAATTTAGCAGCACTTACCATTTTCATGGCGCTGGTAATTTGCATTGTTGAACCAACGGACGTTATTTTATTTCTTACTTCTTTTAAACTTGGCATGTTTTTATTTGTAAACTAACAGTTAAAAACTAATATTATTTATATTTAGCTAATAATTCGTTGGCACAAGCTTCCAATGTTTTTGTTATCTCATCGGTGTATTGCCCTGCTTTTAATCCATCAAGTGTTGTTTTATGTTTACGTTCTAAAACATCTAAAAATTCACTTTCAAATTCACTTACTTTATTTATTGGAACACTTCTTAATAAGTTTTTTGTTCCTAAATAAATAATTGCGATTTGTTGTTCAACTCTGAATGGAGAAAACTGTCCTTGTTTTAAAATTTGAGTGTTACGAGCACCTTTATCTAAAACAGATTTTGTAGCAGCATCTAAATCTGAACCAAATTTAGAAAAAGCTTCTAATTCTCGATATTGAGCCTGGTCGAGCTTTAAGGTACCTGCTACTTTTTTCATTGATTTTATTTGAGCATTTCCTCCAACTCTAGAAACTGAAATACCAACGTTAATTGCTGGACGAATACCTGAGTTAAATAAATTCGATTCTAAGAATATTTGACCATCTGTAATTGAAATAACATTGGTAGGGATATAAGCCGAAACGTCGCCAGCTTGCGTTTCTATAATTGGTAAAGCGGTTAATGAACCACCACCTTTTACAAGAGCTCGTATTGACTCTGGTAAATCATTCATCCGCTGAGCGATGTCGTCGTTTTGATTAATTTTTGCTGCACGCTCTAATAATCTACTATGAAGATAAAATACATCACCGGGATATGCTTCACGGCCTGGCGGTCTACGCAACAATAAAGATACTTCACGATAAGCAACAGCTTGTTTAGATAAATCGTCGAATACGATTAAAGCTGGGCGGCCAGTATCTCTAAAAAATTCACCTATTGCTGCCCCTGAAAAAGGCGCATAAAACTGAAGAGGTGCGGGATCAGCAGCACTAGCAGTTACAATAACGGTATAAGGCATGGCACCATTTTCTTCTAAAACACGAACCACGTTGGCTACAGTTGAAGCTTTTTGACCAATGGCAACATAAATACAATATACAGGATTGCCAGCTTCATAAAATTCTTTTTGATTAATAATGGTATCAATACAAACAGCAGTTTTACCAATTTGACGGTCACCAATAATTAATTCGCGCTGTCCGCGTCCAATAGGAATCATTGCATCAATTGCTTTAATTCCAGTTTGAAGTGGCTCCGTAACAGGCTGACGATAAATTACGCCAGGAGCCTTTCTCTCAATTGGCATTTCGTAGGTAGCACCTTGTATAGGCCCTTTACCATCTATTGGCATTCCTAAAGTATCTACAACACGACCTAACATCCCTTCGCCAACTTTTATAGAGGCAATGCGTTTGGTTCTTTTACATGAGCTACCTTCTCTAATTCCAATACTAGATCCTAGTAATACAGCACCTACATTGTCTTCTTCAAGATTTAATACAATTGCCTGAACACCCGTTTCAAATTCAATTAATTCTCCAGATTGAACTTTAGATAGTCCGTATATTAGGGCAATTCCATCGCCCACTTGTAAAACGCTTCCAACTTCTTCTAATTCAGTTTCAGTTTTAAAGCCACTTAATTGTTCTCTTAATATTGCAGATACTTCTGCTGGTTTAATTTCAGCCATGTTTGATGGGTTATTTTAATTTAATATTTTGCTTGTTAATTGTTTTTTGATATCATTCAATTGTCTAGAAACACTTTTGTCAATTTGAACGTCGCCTACTTTTAAAATAAATCCTCCAATTGTATTGGGGTCTATTTTTTCAATTATTTCAACATCTCCATTCATTTGAGATTTAATAAGCTCTTCGATTTTTTTCTTTGTACTAGTATCTAAAGCGGCAGCAGAAGTAACAATTGCAGTAAAAATATTTTTATTAATTTTAAATTGCTCGTCAAAAGCAATCGCAATTTCTTTAATAATGAATGCCCGGTGTTTTTTTGTAATCAGAATTAAAAAATTTAAAGTGATTTTATGAATATGTTTAGTGAAAATACTTTCAATGATTTTTATTTTTTTATCAATTTGAATAATTGGACTTTGAAGAAATAGTGAAAATTCGCGATTAGTGTTACATAAATTTTCAACGCTTTTCATATCAAATCTGATGGCATCCAATTGATTATGTTCAATGGCTAAATCCATTAATGATTTGGCGTATCTATTGGCAACAATCATCTTAATTAAGTTTCAAATTTTTTGTTAAAGCAGAAACCAATTCTTTCTGTTTATCGATATTTGATAATTCAGTTTTTAATATTTTTTCGGCAATTTCGATAGATAAACTCGCAACTTGCTTTTTTAAATCTGCTACAGCAGAATTTTTTTCACTAATAATTTGTTCTCGAGCTGATGAAATAATTCTGTCGGCATCGGCTTGAGCTTTTTGTTTCGCTTCAGAAACAATTGCGTCCTTAGTTTCGCGAGCTTCTTTAAGCATCATGTCGCGTTCGGCTCTTGCTTGATTTAATATGGTTTCATTAGTTGACTTTAATTCTAGCATATCTAATTTAGCTTTTTCAGCACTTTCTAATGCAACTTTTATGCTTTCTTCGCGAGTTTTTATTGCATTAAGTATAGGTTTCCAAGCAAATTTTCCAAGTAAAACCAATAATAATAAAAAGGTAATACTAGTCCAAAATATTAAACCCACTGCGGGTTCTAATAATCCTGCTAAAATAAATAATTGGTTCATTTTTTATAAAGGGTTTAATTAAATTTTAAAATAACCAGAGCCAATACCAACCGTAATGGCTCTGGAAAAGAATTGAACTACTTGCTCATGATTGAAACAACCACTGCGAATAGCGCTACACCTTCTACAAGGGCAGCCGCGATAAGCATTACTGTTTGAATCTTTGCTGTGTGTTCTGGTTGACGAGCAATGGCATCCATTGCGTGACCACCAATTTGTCCGATACCGATGCCTGCACCTATTGCGGCTAAACCTGCACCTACTGCTGCGATACTACCTGTCATGTTTATTTGTTTTTATTTGTTTATTAATTTAATGATGGTTTGATGCTGCTTCTTCATTAGAATGCCCGTGGTCTTCCATGGCAGATCCAATAAATAATGCAGTTAACATTGTAAATATATAAGCTTGTAATAAAGCGACTAAGCACTCTAAAATATCTATAAATAAAGTAAAGGCAACTGATACTGGAGCAATGTAGATGCTTTTAAAAATAAAAATAAGGCCAACTAAAGAAATAACCACAATATGCCCTCCAGCAATATTAGCAAATAAACGAATCATTAAAGCAAATGGTTTACTAAAAACTCCTACTAATTCAATTGGCATTAAAATTAACCAGAGAGCAGCAGGTTTAGGGGCAAATATATGTTTCCAATATGTTTTTGAAGCATTAAAATTAGTTACAAGCAAAGTTACCACAGCCAGAACCAAAGTAAAAGCTATATTACCAGTTAGGTTTGCACTTATGGGGATTAATCCTAAAACATTGTTTATTAAAATAAGAAAAAAAACAGTTAGTAAATATGGCACAAAACGTTCATACTTATTACCACCAATATTTTCTTTTGCAATATCGTCGCGAACAAAAATAATTAGAGGTTCAAAAAAAGACTGTTTACCATTAGGCGCTGAAGTAATTCCTGTTTTTTTATAGGCATTTGCAATTGAAATAAATAACCACAATAATAATGCCATTGAAATAAACATTTGCGTTACATTTTTTGTAATTGAAAAATCATAAATGGTTTCATTTAGATCTTCAGATTTAATTACCTCTTCTTCTAAATTATATCCATTATAGGAAGCATGACCGTGATCAAACTTTGAAGACATAAAGGTTTGTAACCCTTTGGTATTAGAATAAATAATTATGGGTAATGAAAAAACCAAGGCGTCGTGTCCTTCGCCCCAAAAATGCCAAGAATGTGAATCTAAAATGTGCTCAAATGCAACTTTAGTGATATCAACCGTTTCACTTTTTGAAGCGTTTTTATTTAGTGAATCACTAACAGAATGATTTTCTGAAACAGAAGAATGTTGATTTGGTTTGTTGCTGTATGATGAAGATGATGAAAAAAGCACTAAAAACACTGCTAAAACAACTTTTAATAGGCCAGAAGTATTGATTTTACTAATCATTAGCTGTAACTCTTATCAGATTTTTTTAATTCGGTGACAAATGTAGTTATTTGTTTACTAAAACCAAAGCAAATTTTTTAGAAAAATTGAGCACATTTAGGTAAATTAACTATTAATATCTTAAATTAACACCCAAAATTAATTAACTATTAAATGAATTATTGGCTTATTAAATCAGAACCCGCAAAATATAGCTGGGAGCAATTTAAAAAAGATAAAAAAACAACTTGGGATGGCGTAAGAAATTATGCTGCAAGAAATAACTTGAGGGCTATGAAAAAAGGAGATTTAGCATTTTTTTATCATAGTAACGAAGGCATGGAAATTGTTGGCATCGCAATGCTTACAAAAGAACATTATCCGGATCCTAGCTCAAACGAACCGGCATGGTCAGCAGTGGATTTTAAGCCATATAATGAGTTTAATAAGCCCGTTACCTTACAACTATTAAAACAAAATGATTTTTTTAAAAATATGGATTTAATTCGTTTGGCCAGATTAAGTGTAGGGAAAGTAACTGAAACCGAGTTTTATAAAATTTGTGATTTGGGCGGAGTAAAATTATAAATAAAAAATAGTCCATTCAATTTTTAAATCGATTGAACAATTTTAATTGCTTCATTTAATCGACTATCATCAAATCCTTTTACAATAAAATAAGGCAAGCCTGTTTTTTTAATTTCATCTTCATTCAGTTTAAAAATTAGTTCTCTATTAAATTTATTTTGCCTTTGATTATCTGCTTGCCAAGGTAAATCATTGTTTGTGAGCAAAAAGCAATTGTAGTCACTTTTACTAATTTGATCATAAATAAAAGTGGGTACTTTTTTAAATTCAAGTTCAGCCCATATTTTTATTGTAATTATTGAAGTGTCACAAAATAAAAGCTGATTTGCCTTTGAGGCATAATCTTTTTCAAGTTCAATTTGTTTTTTTGCAATTTTAATTAAATCAGAAAGCGCGTAATTAGAACTATTAAAATTATTAAAATATTCTCTTGCATATTCAGGCACCCAAATAGTATTAAAATGTTTTGCTAATCTTTCGCAAAGCCAAGATTTTCCGGTACTTTCAGCACCAATAATTGCTATTTTTTTTAAGTTGTTTTTTTCCATTTTATCCAACCATAACAAGCCATTACTGCAAATAAAAAATATAACAAAGCAAATGGCCACATATTTTTAATGCCATATAATAATACATAAGAGATATCAATTAAAATCCAGACAAGCCAATTTTCAAGCCATTTTTTAGTCATTATAAAAGTGTTGGTTAAGCTGGCTGCAGTAAGAATTGCGTCGAACAAGGGTTTATCGCCGCCAAAATAAATTAATAAATAATAATACACAATGGCTTGTATTACTGTGATAACAAGAAGTAAAGGGATTAATTTAGAGTCAATATGTTTTGTAACGAACGATTCATCTTTCTTTTTGTTCCAATACAACCAACCATAAACACTGGCGAAAAAATAAAACACCTGTAAGGTCATATCGCCAAACAAATGCTGGCGATAAAATTCAATTACCGAAGCAATTACAGCAACCAAAGAAATTGGCCAACAAAGAATATTCTGTTTTACAGTAAACCAAACTCCAGCTACCCCAAATATAAAAGCAAGAATGCCAAGACCTGTCATCTAATTAATTTCAATACCAAGCTCTTTCATTTTCTTAATTATTTTTATAAAATTTCCTAAAGGATCTGTTGCTTTCCAGATGTAGGAATTAAAAGCAATTCCATGAAAACCTAATTGATGAGTTGTTTCAATATTTTTTTCTGAAGTACCGCCTTTAGCAACTAAATTTTTCCCACAGCTTTTAATGGCTGCCAAGAGGCTTTCTTCATAAAAGCCACTGAATAATTTACCAGTCAAATTATTATACATTGTGCCAATTAAACAATAATTAAAATCATGATTTTCTGTCAAATAAACTTGTTGAATTCTAGAATAAGATCGACTTTTATGAAAATTCGTATATTTTAGTTTAAGTCTTAACCTTACAAGCCAATATTCCCAATGATTAGATAAATGTATGCTGCCCAAGTGAATTCCTTTTAAATTAAATTTTAAAGCTAATTTATGATGAGAGTGAAGAACAATTCGGTTATGAAAGTGTTTGGGTATGCTGTTGATATAGTCTTGAATTTGAAGAGTTGTATGTTTTGACTTTCTTATGTGTAAGGTATTCAAGCCATTTTCAAACATTTTTACTACAATGTCTTGTTCTAATGGCATATCTTTTGAAGGAGTAATAACAATTAATTTCATTTTTTAAGATTTTAAAAAAGCAAACTTATTTTATTTAATAAAGATATGTTTTTTTCCAGTGCATTTCCAACTACTATTATATTTGCACCAGAACTAATAGCCTGCTTGGCTTTATTTATAGAGTCAATTCCACCTCCAACTAAAATAGGAAGTGATGTTTTTAGTTTTATTTGTTTTACTAATGCACTCGAAATTGGATTTTTTGAACCACTACCAGCTTCTAAATAAATTAATTTAAAACCCAAAAGTTCAGCAGTAATTGCTGTATTAATTATTTCTTTTTTATTTTTGGGATTTAATGGTTTTGTTTTTGTTATTTTTTGAATGCTAGAAACACAGGTGTTATTAATTAATAAATAAGCCATTGGAGCCGATTCTAATTTCATTTTTTTTATTAGAGGCGCCATTAATAATTGTTTGGTTATTAAATAATCAGGATTTGTACCCGAGATTAAGCTAGGTAAAAATAACCCATCGGCATCTTTTGTAAGTTGAGTTTCATCTCCAGGAAAAAGGATTATGGGAATATTAGAATGTTTTTTTATGGCTAAAACGGTAGTTTTAATATTACCTTTTTCAAGAATACTTCCGCCCACTAAAAAACAAAAAACAGAGCGTTGATTGCATAATTTTATTAAATCTAAATTAAATTTATCGGGATCGATAAGAACAGCTAAAAGAGGCTTTTTAGTCTCTGTAACGGATTTAATAAGCAAACTAAACTTCATCAATACTATAAACTAAAATATAATCTTCTATTTTCTCTTTTTTTAAAAGATATCTTGTCTTTTTTTTACCAATTTCAATTCGGCCATAAAAAGTATTATTTAAAAAATCTTCAACAAACAAATTTTTTATAAAGTCAATATTTTTTAACCCATAAAGTTTAAATAAAGTTTCTTTACTCGACCAATAGGTAATTAATTTTTCAACATCGTTATTCGCAAAATTAAGTTCATGCTCGTTTAAATATTTGTGTTTAATTTTTAAAACTTTATTTCTAATTAATTCAATGTCTATTCCGCTTACTGCTTTTTTATTTATAATTATTGCCAATTTATCATAAGAGTGAGAAATTGAAATATGTTCTGTTCGATTATTTAAGAATGGTTTATTTTCAGGTGTATATAAAAGTTCAAATGCAGTAGAATTAAGTAAATGCTCTATAACCCATTTAGCTCCTGCTTTCTCAATTTCACGCCTTGTTAAATTTATTTTATTTAACGAGAACATCTTTAGGTCAAGAATTCCAATGGTAGAATCTTCATTTATTTTTTTTAAACTTAACACTAATTAATTTGTTGAGTTTTACAAACATATAACTTATCTTTGTAATCTTTAAAAATAAAATATAAATAACATGTCAACAACCAAAACAAATTATAGTAAGTTTAAAGTTAAAGATATTTCTTTGGCTGAATGGGGTCGTAAAGAAATAAAATTAGCTGAAGAAGAGATGCCAGGATTAATGGCACTAAGACAAGAGTTTGGACAAACTAAACCATTAAAAGGAGCAAGAATTGCCGGCTGTTTACACATGACAATTCAAACAGCTGTGCTTATCGAGACTTTAAAAGAATTAGGTGCCGAAGTAACCTGGAGTTCATGTAATATTTTTTCTACTCAAGACCATGCCGCCGCTGCTATTGCCGCTGCAGGTATTCAGGTTTATGCATGGAAAGGAATGACCGCCGAAGAATTTGATTGGTGTATTGAGCAAACATTATGGTTTGGAGAAGATCGTTTGCCTTTAAATATGATTTTAGATGATGGTGGCGATTTAACAAATATGGTTTTTGATCACAATCCAGAATTAGCTGCCGGAATTAGAGGCTTATCAGAAGAAACAACTACTGGTGTTCATCGTTTATATGAGCGAATGAAAAACGGAACTTTAATGTTGCCAGCTATTAATGTGAACGATTCGGTTACAAAATCTAAATTTGATAATAAATATGGCTGTAGAGAGTCATTGGTTGATGCTATTCGCAGAGCAACAGATATTATGATGGCAGGAAAGGTTGCTTTAGTTGCTGGATATGGTGATGTTGGAAAAGGTTCAGCGCAATCGTTATCATCGCAAGGGGTTCGTGTAATTGTTACCGAAATTGATCCTATTTGCGCATTGCAAGCCGCAATGGATGGATACCAAGTTCAAAAAATGGATAATGCAGTTAAAATTGCTGATATTATTGTGACTACTACGGGTAATAAAGATATTGTTGTTGGCCGTCATTTTGAAAACATGAAACATGGTGCCATTGTTTGTAATATTGGCCATTTTGATACTGAAATTGACATGGCTTGGTTAAATAAAACACATGGATCTTCTAAAGATACCATTAAGCCTCAAGTTGATAAATATACCATCAACGGAAAAGATATTATTGTTTTAGCAGAAGGACGCTTGGTTAATTTGGGATGTGCTACTGGTCACCCAAGTTTTGTTATGAGTAATTCATTTACAAATCAAACTTTAGCTCAATTAGAACTATGGACAAATACTTCTGCTTATGAGAAAAAGGTTTATGTTTTACCAAAAATTTTAGATGAGAAAGTAGCTCGTTTACATTTAGCTAAAATTGGCGTTGAATTAGATACTCTTAATAAAGATCAAGCAGATTATATTGGCGTAAAAATAGAAGGGCCGTTTAAAGGAGAGGCTTATCGCTATTAATTCAAGAATAAATTTAATAAAAAACCTCAGCATTTAGTTGCGGTTTTTTTATTTAAGAAAAGGTTTTATAGTTTATTGAAGGTATTATTGAGAATAAAACAACTTAGGTTTTTTGCAACTCAATAACAGTAATCTCAGGCCAAATACCTAATCTGCCGGGATAGCCTAAAAACCCTAGGCCTCTATTTACATATAAGTATTGACTGCCTTTCTTATATAAGCCGGCCCAATTTTTATAAATATATTGAACAGGGCTCCATTTAAATCCTGGAATTTCTATACCAAATTGCATTCCATGAGTGTGACCGCTTAAGGTTAAATCTATGTCATTGTATTTTGATTCTTTTAAAACTTGATAATCCCAATGAGAAGGATCGTGTGATAATAAAATTTTAAATGGATAGGACTCTGTTCCTGCATGAGCATTTTCAAGCTTACCATATTTAGGAAATCTAAGATTACCCCCCCAGTTTTCGACTCCTAATAAAGCAATTTTTTGCCCGTTTTTTTCAATAGAAACATTTTCATTCATCAATAAACGCCATCCACATTCAGCATGAATATTTTTTAAGTTATTTAAATTTTCTTTTTTTGCTTCGGAGCTTTCCCATACTTTATAATCGCCATAATCGTGATTTCCTAAACAGGAGTATACCCCAAAAGGCGCTTTTAACATTTTAAAAGCTTCAATATATGGCTTCGTTTCAGCGGCTTCGTTATTTACCAAATCGCCAGTAAATAAAATAACATCTGGTTTTTGTTCTAAGCTAAGATTAAAAGCCTTTATTAAAGGGTCGGCATTCATAAAACTCCCACAATGTATGTCGGACAATTGAACAATTTTAAACCCAATAAATTCGTCTGGTAAATTTGGAAACGAAATATTTACTTTATGAATTTTGTATTTATATGCGCCACGAACAATGCCATAAATAAAGCCAATAGCCGGAATAACAGTAAAAACAATGGCCAGTTGACTAAAAAATTTTAAACGACTTATCCCTTCGTTTGAACCTATGGTAGAAGTGATTTCGCTTTTTTTAAATAAAGAGATAAGCCATTTAAACAAACGGATTAAATCGTCAACAATTAAAAAAGTACAGCCAATTAATTTACACAATAAAATAATTAAGAAAACCGAACAAATAAAGCGAAAAAAGTTATTCCATTGGGGAGGAGGGTAAAACAAAGAAACCAGGCCAATGAATAGACTTATCCCCATTAAAAAGTAAGTACCTAATAATATAATGGATTTTTTATTTTGAGAAAAATCTTGAATAAAAGTTTTTACCGCTTGAAAGAAATAAAATTCAATAAAAGCAATAAATAGAAAAACAAGTAGGAACCGCAAAAACATCAAGAACAAATTTACAAAATTATAGACAAATCGTATTTACAAATCAATGTTAATTAATTCCAAAATTAATAGTTTGTTAATTAAAGGTTTCGCTTACTTTTGAAGATGAAAATAAAATTACAATTGATCTCATCATGACAAAAAAAATAAATATTGGAATTATTTTTGGAGGTCAAAGCAAAGAGCGTGAAATTTCATTTGCTGGCGGAAGAACCGTATATGACAATTTGAATAAATTTTTATTTCATGCGGTTCCAATTTTTGTAGATAGTTTCGGAAATTTTATTGAACTTAATTGGGAATTTATTTATAAAGGGACTATTCGTGATTTTTATCCACCCGTAGAAGCTTTGCCAATTAAGAATTCGTTTCAGTTGTACGCCGAAAATTTAGGAGATTTAAACGTTGCTGAGCAGGAGCAGCTTATTTCAAAAATTGGCTATAAACTTAGTATAACAGATTTAAAACAAAAAATAGATTTTGCTTTTTTATGTTTACACGGGCCTTATGGCGAAGATGGGCGAATTCAAGGGCTGTTTGAATTTAATCAAATACCCTATAGCGGTTCAGGGATTTTAGCATCAGCTATTGGCATTGATAAAGGAATACAAAAAGAAATGATGGTAGGTCGGGGATTTAATAGCCCAAATTATATTATTATTAAAAGAAAAGATTGGATTGAAGGAGGAGAAGCAAAGCCTTTCGAATTAGTAAAAGAAAAGATTGGATTTCCTTGCGTAGTAAAGCCAGCCAATCAGGGATCAAGCATTGGTGTTAGTATATTAAATACCGAAAATGAATTTGAGTTTATGTCCGCGGTTGAAAAAGCATTATTTACCCGCTGGATAGACGCTTCACAATGGCAGGGTTTTTCGGACGAAGAAAAAATTAATTATGTTAAGATTCTGGCTGATATTAAAGAGGGAATAGGAATGCCCATAGTGGTTAGCTATCCTCACGATTTGCAAGCCCCAATTATTAATGACCCAAATGCGTTGTTAGAATTTTTGAATACCAATTTAAAAACAGATGGATTTGTAGTTGAGAGTTTGGATGGAGAAAGC
Source organism: Chitinophaga pinensis (assembly GCA_945887955.1). Lineage (GTDB taxonomy): Bacteria > Bacteroidota > Bacteroidia > B-17B0 > Aurantibacillaceae > Aurantibacillus. The sequence continues at coordinate 53,410 of CAMCZO010000005.1, forward strand.
ACGGTTTTGGTAGAGGGATTTATTGAAGGAAAAGAATTTAGTTGTATTGTATTAGAGGACGAAAAAGGAATAGCCATTGCTTTGCCACCAACCGAAATAATAAAAGGAAAAGAATTATTTGATTACCGAAGTAAATATTTGCCAGGACTATCTCGAAAGATTACACCAATTGATTTGCCCGACCTTCAAATCGAAGCAATTCGGAAAGAATGTGAAAGATTATTTTATGAATTGCATTTTGATGTGTATGCCCGCATAGATGGTTTTTTAAGTATAGATGGAAAAATATTTTTAAACGATCCCAATACAACTAGTGGCATGATGCCTTCATCTTTCTTTTTTCATCAAGCCGCCGAAATAGGATTAAGCCCTTCACAATTTCTGACCTTTATTATTCGCACCTCACTTTCGAAAAGGCTTGTTCAGTCTAAAGGGAATTCAAAATATAAAGCATTGTTGCATCAATTAGACGAACAAATTATTAAAGACAAGAAAGCAAGTGGCACAAAAAAAAGAGTAGCGGTTATTTTAGGTGGTTACTCTTCTGAAAGACATATTTCTGTTGAAAGCGGAAGAAATGTGTATGAAAAATTAGCTTCGTCAGAAAAATATAAGCCATTTCCTGTTTTTTTAACCGGAAATAAAGATGAGCATCAACTATATCAAGTGCCAATTAATTTATTATTAAAAGATAACGCAGATGATATAAAAGAAAAGTTAGAAAATTTTAAAATTCATGAGGTAATTAAAAACATTATGAGACAATGTTCGGCCATTACTTCTAAATATGCGTCTAACGAACATTCCGAAACACCCGAAATTTTATCATACGATCTTCTTAAACAAAAATCCGATTTGGTTTTTATTGCTTTACACGGAAGGCCGGGAGAAGACGGGGCTATTCAGCAAAAGTTAGAAGAGATTGGTTTACCATATAATGGATCTAATAAAGAAAGTTCATCTATTACTATAGATAAATATCGCACCAACGAAATATTAAAATCAAATGGTTTTTTAATTGCAGATCATCTTTTAATTTCAAAGCAAGATTGGTTAACAGATAAACAAAGATTTTTACCTCTATTACAAAATCAAATTAAGTATCCTTTTATTGCTAAGCCTGTTGATGATGGATGTAGTAGTGCAGTTAAGAAAATAAATAATATTGAAGAGTTTGAAGCATTTTGTATATTGTTATTTAGAGAGGTTGAAGAATTAGATTTAGCAGCGGCGAATATTTTACATATAAAATTAAAAGAAGAGTTTCCTCAAAAGCAAGTTGTTTTAGTAGAAGAATTAATTAGCAAAAAAGATGCAATTCATTTTATAGAAATTACAGGCGGGATGATTACTTCCTTTAATCTAGAAGCAGAAATTGTTTATGAAGTTTTCGAGGCATCTGAAGCTTTGGCTGACGGAGAAATTTTAACATTAGAAGAAAAATTTTTAGCAGGGCAAGGACAAAATATTACGCCAGCTCGATACGCAAAAGGACTTGATGATCGTCAAAAAATAAGCGAACAAGTAAAACAAACATTAGGAGCTGCTGCAAAAGTTTTGGGCATAAATGGATATTGCAGAATAGATGCTTTTGTGAGAGTGTATGCCGATTGCCGTGTTGAAATTATTTTTATTGAATTAAATTCTTTACCAGGAATGACACCAGCTACTTGTATTTTTCATCAAGCGGCAATTAATAATTACAAGCCCTATGAGTTTATTGACAAAATCTTAGATTTTGGAGAGAGGCGAATGGGTTTAAAATAATTTTACAAGTTTAATATTCAGAACTTCCATCAGCTTTAATTTTTAAATAAAGAGCTAATTCTTCAAATAAATAACGTTTAGATCTAAACAATTTTTTTATAATTTACCGACAAAAAGAATTTGTTCACCTATTTTGTATTAATAATTAAAAAACAATTGCATTTAAATTACTGTAAATCAAATTGTTACATTTTGTTTTGTTTTTAACAAATTTTATGTTTAACTATGTTGAATGTGGAGTCCAGAACCCACAATAAAAAACGGGGTATTTAATTAATACCAATTAAAAAAATTAAAAAAAAAATTATGGTATTTAGTTTATTCATTATTCCTTTAACACCTAATGTAATTAATTTAATAGTTATATTATCTGTCTTGTTTTTTTGTGGAAAATTATATTCCGCAATAAATAATCAGAAGCCGTCTCAATTACTAGACCTTGCTGATATAAATGACACTATTCGTAAATTAAGTGGCGTTTGGCTTTTTTTAATTCCAATAGTTTCTTTGATGTCAGTATTTTATAATATTGGAGTAACGGTTGTTTGGTTTTCTTTGAATATAATAAATTGGGTTGTTAAAGGCCTAAAATGGATTTGGAACGAAGTAATAATAGCAGGCGGATTTTTATTACTTAAAGTGCTCTATCATTATCTTTTAATTTGGCCTTGGAATATTTTTAAATTAGCTTTTGAATCTATAAGGCCTGCAGCTAATCTTGCAAATTATAAAGTTGCGGTTTATGCCTTGTTTTTATCTTTTTTTATCTCATTTTTTGGGAAATTCTTAGTTAACAATTTTCATTTATCAAATTATTATGAGACTATTTTTACTCTATTATCTATCTTACCTATAGGTATTGCCATTTCTTCTATTATTAATTCTTTAAATGGTAATTCAGAAAAAAAAGTTGAGCATAGAAATAAATATATTAAACACGCATCAATATTAATTATTTTATTTTGCGCACTATATTTAGTTGAAGGAATAATTATAAATATAGGATCTTTTAATTTTATTTTTTCAACAATAATGGTAGGCGGAAATTTATTTGCGTCTGCATTTATTATTTTAAATGCAGCCTTATTAATTTTTATTCTTAGCGCATTGCCTTCATTTTCTATTAATTATGATGGAGATAATAAAGGACTTATTAAAGCATTTGGTTCATACTTGTTACATAAATGGCCGCAATATTTATTAGCATTACCAGCTATCATTATTCCTGCAATTTTAGTGAGTATTCTGCCTTATTTTTTAACAAAAGGCCTGTCGGTTGTTTCTCAATCATTTTCAAATTCTAACTATGAAAAGAAAATTAATGATTTGCAAGCAGTAGTTGATTCTTCTAAAACGGCAAAATATGAATCTTGGTCAAAAGTAGATTCATTATCCAAGCTTACAATATCAGACGACTCATTATCTAAACTCATTACTATTGATAATTCGTCTTTAGATAATATTACTCAATTAACCGAATTAAGAATTAATCAACAATATTTACAAGAGTATTATTCTAAATTTTCAGATTCTATTGGTGCAACCCCATTTCTTTTATTAAATAAAGGATATAGTAAGTTTAAAAAGTTTAATAACCAATGGATTAATTCTATTGCTCTTGATTCAACAAAATATAAGTCTAAAGATACAACTTCAATAGTTGATTCTAGAAAAAAAAGCGCCGAAGATACAACAGCATTCATTAATGAAATGCTTATACTTAATGCTAATATAGCTAATGTAGACTCGGTTTTTATTTCTCTTAAAGAACAATTGAATGCAGTCTGCCTCGACCCATCATTATCAGTTAAGGGCTCGCCATTAGAAGAAATCAAAAAGGAAACTAATGAGCCGGAGTTGAAAAAAGAGGAAGTGGATAAATGTTTAAGGGAGAGAAATGCAATTAACGCCAGAATAGACGATAATAGAGCAAATAAATCACAACTATTAAATAAATTAGCACTTACTAAACTCCAAATAGAACGATCAAAAAAAATAGTTAATCATTTAAATTCTAAAATTAAATGTATTAATGATACTTTTTTATCCCAAAAAGCAAATATCAAATGGATGTATTTATTTGTAAGTATTTGGCTTTGTCTTTTATTAGCATTAGCATTTGGCCTTGCTTTATCATTGTTTGCACATTTAAATCATGCAATTTATAATATATCAAGTCCTGATAATAAGTGGATGGTTTTATCAGAAATAGAGAATGCAAAAAGCATAAACCCAAATCAACCTTTATTAGGATTAACTTTGTTAACTATTTTTATTTTATTTTATAAACCAATAATGAATGTTTTCCCAACAAATTATAAAACAATAATAGATATTGTTTCATTAAAGAGTGGGCCTAAAAATATTTTAGATAAAAGTTATAATAAAATAGATACAGCCCGAAGTAATTTATTTATGGATAGTAAAAAACAATGGAATAAAATAGATTCTATAATTCAAAATAAAAATACATATTCTCTAAAAAATATAACTTTTCTTAATTATTTATTAGGAGAAGATAAAATACAAGATCAAAACACAGACCAAGATAAAGACGGTATTTTAGATAAAGAAGATGAATGTCCTACAGAATATGGTATTCAAGAATTAAACGGTTGCCCAGAGGTAGCTTTAAAAGAAGAAGAGCAAAAAATAATTGATTTTGCTATTAGTAGTTTAGAATTTGCTACAGCAGATTCTACTTTGATGCAAAATTCTACAACTGGCTTAGATGATTTAGCTGACTTAATGATTAAACACTCGGATTGGACACTAAAAATGGATGGACATACCGATAATGACGGTAAAGCAGCAGATAATTTAAAACTATCTAAAGGTCGTGTGTTAGCAGTCAAAAGATATTTGACAGATAAAGGCGTGCCTGAAAACCAGATAATTACCCAATATTTTGGGCAAACAAAACCAATAGAATCTAATAAAACAGCAGAAGGACGCAAAAAAAATCGTCGTGTAGAAATGAACGTGAAAATAAATAAAAAATAATTTTTTTATGTAAACCTTTTAATGTTAGTTTTTATTTTGCAACTAATCAATAAACCTTTTTTATAAGTTAAAATAAGAAAGACGCAAAACTAAAAGCTAAATGAGTAGGGAAAATAAAACATAAAAAACTTAAAACGACGAACCCAATTTTAGGATTATCATTGTCTGCAAATCAAATTATTAGTGGATTAAAGATTAGTTCTAATTATAAAAACCCTAAAAGTTTTACTTTTAGGGTTTTTTATTTGAATTGTGTATTAATAAAAGAATTAATTCATTCCATTAGGCGGTACCAGTTTTCCTAACTCCTGTAGTTTTTTTAACGCCTACACTTGTTTTGGTTTTTGAAGAAGCTTTAGTGACTGTTTTCTTTATTTTAGCTTTTTCATCTGTTTTTAAAGCGACACTTTTCTCATCTCCTGTTTTATTTTCTTCCTTTTCTTTAAGGCTTCCAGTTAATTGAAGTGTGTTGTACCAAGTAATTAACTTTCGCATATTACTAACATATACTCGCTCTTTGTCATATTCAGGTAAAATCGTTTCAAAATAGGCGGCCATTTCTTTATCATCAACTTTGTTGTCAATTGCGGCGCCTCCTTTTTCTTTTTCAAAAATAGAAGCCATTATAGCCTCTAAGGGTTTATCCTCTGAGGTTGTAAACATGCTAATATCAGATAATGTAGATACTTTTGTAGAAGCATACACATTTATTCGTTTTTTGTCAGACAAGCCTTCAACAATAATACCGTTTTTACTTTGTGCTACAATTTTAAATAAACCAGGTTGCCCAGAAATAGAAATTATGCCAGTTAAGTCAATCATAAAATTTTGTTTTTGTTCTTAGATTAGCAAAGATAAGTTTTTAATGAGAAATAAAAATTTTTTTTGATTTTTAAATCAATTAATTAGCTTTATTTGACTTCAAACTTTTTTAGATATAATCTCGAATTAAGTCGTTGTTGTTTTTAAATGCTTTAATAAGTAATTTAGCAATTATTAATTATTTTAAATAAAAAATAAGCTAATGAAATATCAGGCAATAGACAACGCTTTATTTATTGAAAACAGAAAAAAATTTAAAAATAATTTAAAGCCTAATTCTTTAGGTATTTTTGTTAGTAACGACATTATGCCTACCAATGCTGATGGCAGTATGGGATTTAAACAAAACAGCGATTTGTTTTATTTAAGTGGGATAGATCAAGAGGAAACAATTTTGGTTATTTTTCCTGATGTTAAAGACGGTAAGCATAAAGAAATTTTATTTATTAAAGAAACTAGCGAATTAATTGCTATTTGGGAAGGCGCGAAGTTAAATAAAGCCCAAGCAACTTCTGTTAGCGGCATTGACCATATTTATTGGATTCAAGATTTCGATAAAATCATGAAGCCTTTTATTCTGCAGGTTAATAATATATATTTAAATGCAAACGAACATGCTCGTAATTCTAGTTTAGTAGAATCTGCACAAGACCGTTTTAACAAAAAATTTCGCACTTCGTTTCCTCTACATAATTATGAGAGAAGTGCGCCTATTATGCATAATATTCGTTCTGTGAAAAGCGCTCAGGAAATTGATTTAATTCAACAAGCTTGTGATATCACCGAAAAAGGGTTTAGAAGAGTATTATCTTTTGTTAAACCAGGCGTTTGGGAATATGAAATTGAAGCAGAGTTGATACACGAATTTATTTCTAATCGTTCGCAAGGATGGGCATATGGCCCTATAATTGCAAGTGGAGCTAGCGCCTGCGTTTTGCATTATGTAGAAAACAACAAACAATGCAAAGATGGCGATGTTATATTGTTGGATGTGGCGGCTGAGTATTCAAATTATGCTAGTGATTTAACTCGATGCATCCCTGTGAATGGGAAATTTACTAAGAGGCAAAAAGAAGTTTATAATGCTGTTTTACGTGTGCATCGCGCCGCTGCTAAACAATTATTGCCTGGACAAACATTTGAAAATTATAATAAGTTTGTTGGTGAAATAATGACGGAAGAATTACTAAAGTTGAGCTTGCTAAAAACAACGGATGTAAAAAATCAAAATCCTAATTGGCCAGCCTATAAAAAATATTTTATGCACGGCACATCGCATTTTTTAGGATTAGATGTGCATGATGTTGGTTTATTTTCGGAGCCTATGAGAGCGGGGATGGTTTTTACTGTTGAGCCAGGAATTTATATTCCAGAAGAGGGTTTAGGAATACGTTTAGAAAATAATTTAATGATTACCACAACTGGGCAAATGGATTTAATGAAAAACATTCCAATTGAAACAGATGAGATAGAAGAATTAATGGGAAAATAATTTATTTCAACAGGTTGATTTTTTACAAATTATCAATAAAGTAATTACAAATTTTTTCCATTAAATGCGAGCGGTCTTTACCAAGAACATTGTGTTCGTGTCCCGGATAAACATAATAATCTAATTGTTTACCATTGTCTACCGATTTTTTTTGATACATCACACTGTGTTGCCAAACAACCACATCATCTTGTGCGCCATGAATCATTAAAAGTTTACCTTGTAATTTATCTGTATAATTTAATAAATTATTTTTATCATAACCTTCTTTGTTTTCTTGAGGGGTATCCATATATCTTTCTCCGTACATAATTTCATAGTAACTCCAATCAATTACTGGTCCACCAGCGACACCTACTTTAAAAACTCCTGGATAACGGGTCATTAGAGAAGTAGTCATAAAGCCACCATAACTCCAACCATGAACCCCTAAGCGACTTGCATCTACGTAAGGTAAAGTTTTTAAATAATCAATACCCGCTAATTGATCTTCCATTTCTTTTGTGCCGAGTTGTCGATGAATAATTTGTTCAAATGCTTTGCCTCGATAGGAAGTTCCTCTGCCATCTAAAGTAAAAACAATAAATCCTTTTTGAGCCATGTACTGATACCAAAGTTCTCCACCGGCCATCCAAGTGTTTGTAACCATTTGAGAATGGGGCCCATTATATAAATAAACAATAACAGGATATTTTTTTGTGCTATCAAAATCAACTGGCTTAAATAATCTACAATTTAAATTGAGACCTTCTTTATTTTTTATTTGAAATAATTTCCATGAGCCAGTTTTATAATCTTTAATTGGATTATCGGCTTTAAAAATTGTGAAATTATTTTTTGTGGATGTATTTATTAAACGATACTCTCTAGGAATATTACAAGCACTGAAGTTATCTATAAAAAAGGTGCCATCACTATTTTTTACGGCAGTATGAAAGCCGTCATCTTTAGTTAGCCGAGAAATAGTTGCTGTGTTTAAATTAACCACATATAAATCTTGATTTACAGCCCCCTGTTCGTTGGCATGAAAATATAAGCTCTCTCCTTTTTCGTCAAATCCGTTTTCTGCTTTAACTTCCCAATTGCCTGAGGTTAATTGTTTAATCAACTTTCCATCTATTGAGTACAAATAAAAATGATTAAAGCCGTCTTTACGGCTTTGCCAAATAAATTGTATCGGATTATTTTTTACAAACAACATCGGATTTGAAGGTTCGGTATATTTCTCATCTTTTTCTTCAAATAAAGTTTTAATAAAATTGCCCGTATTAGCATCATATTCATTTAATTTATAATGATTTTGTTCACGATTAAGAACGGCGATATAAATCTTTTTTTCATCAGGGCTCCATGAAATATTTGTGAGGTACTGATCTTTTGGGCCTTCTGTTTTAATTTGAATGTTTGCTCCAGTTTTTAAATGATACACATGAAGAGTTACGTAATGACTTTTTCCTCCAGCCATAGGATATTTAATGTTATTATTTTTTGCTGGATAAACAGACCAGTCTATAATTGGATAATCTGTTACGTCGCTTTGATCCATTCTATAATAGGCAAGCGCATTTCCGTTTGGACTCCAATAGGTGCCTTTATGAATTCCAAATTCGTCGCGATGCACGCTTTTTCCATTTACAATAGTGTAAGAACCGTCTTTAGTAATTTGTTTTACTTTCTCATTTGAATAAACAAACACATTATTATTATTTACATAGGCATAAACTTCGCCTTGTTTATATTCATCTAAATTTTCTAAGGAGGCGTCGCTTATTTTTCTTAGTGAAGGAACAACTGATTTTGAAATAAATGAATAAATCATCTCTCCTTTTTTACTTAAAAAGTAAAGTTCATTCTCGTTTTTAAATAAAATACCTTCAAGCACAGAAACGCTATCCATGTTTGCTTTAATAAGAGCGGCATTTAGTTCATTTTTCGAAAGATGATTAATCTCTTTCCCATTTTTGGAATTTAAAACAAATAAGTGATTTTTATCAAGGTATGATATTTGGCTTGACCCCGGGATGAAACTTAAATTTTGTAGTCTTTTTGGTGCTAAACTAGTCCTTCCCTTAGAGACCGCATCTTGAATACTTAATAATTTTGTTTGCGAAATTCCATCAAAGGCGCTTAGGAATAAAATAAATAATAATGAGAAAAAAATGTTTTTCATAATATAATAGTAAGCCACTAATGTATTAAAAAACACGTATTAATTGGTATAAAAGATTGAATTAATTTTCTTGAAATTCTGAGATATTGATTATTTCATCTAAAACTAAAAATAAATCTTCGGATTTGTTAAGGGTCACTAATTTTATTCTTATGTCTTTAAAATTAGCAATGCCTTTAAAATAATTAGCGTAATGATTTCTCATTTCAACTACACCTAGCTTTTCCCCCTTCCATTCAATCGATTTTTGTAAATGATTTTTGCAAACCTCAACTCGATTTATAATACTTGGTTTAGGAAGCAATTGCCCGGTTTTAACAAAATGTTTAATTTCATTAAATATCCAAGGGTATCCAATGGCGGCTCTTCCAATCATAATTCCATCAACGCCATAAGTGTTTTTATAACTCAATGCTTTTTCGGGACTATTAATATCTCCATTTCCAAAAATAGGTATTTTAATACGAGAATTATTTTTCACATCGGCAATATATTTCCAATTTGCCTCGCCTTTATACATTTGAGCACGAGTTCTACCATGAATAGTTAGCGCCTGAACTCCAACATCTTGAAGCCTTTCGGCCACTTCCATAATGTTAATACTTGATTCGTCCCAGCCCAATCGCGTTTTTACCGTTACGGGCAAATGAGTGCTTTTAATAACGGCTTTGGTTAATCGCACCATTAACTCAATATCTTTTAAAACACCAGCCCCTGCGCCCTTGCAAACTACTTTTTTTACCGGACAACCAAAATTTATATCTAATAAATCTGGATTAGTTGCATCTACTATTTTAGCAGATAAAGCCATCGCCTCCTCATCGCCACCAAAAATTTGAATTCCAATTGGGCGCTCATAATCAAAAATATCCAGTTTTTTTTTACTCTTGATCGCATCTCTAATTAAACCCTCGGAGCTAATAAATTCGGTATACATTAAATCGGCCCCATATTGTTTGCAACCATATCTAAAAGGAGGGTCGCTTACATCTTCCATAGGAGCTAATAATAGGGGGAAGTCAGGAAGCTGAATATGTTTGCCGATTGAAATCAAGCCACAAAGGTAACAAAAGTAAATAGTTTATTGTGTAACTCCCTTGTAGCAATTAATTTTAATTTGAAAAAGCTAACTAATAAATTCGGAACGTTGTTAGGCTAGAACCACCAAGAATTCCTAAGCCATTAATTACATTACTATAAACAAGAACTGGCTCAGAAAAAAAACCACCCCCAGCTTCAGCTTGTTTTTTTAAGGTCATTTTATAATTATAATATTCTTGACTTAAATTGCTTATTTCCAGATAAACGCGTATACTTTTTAAATTTTCAGGGATGTTGAAATAAAAAGACACATCAAAATCTAATTGCATTTGATTACCATTCACTTTAGTTAAATCATCTATTTCAAAAGAAGTTGATTCATAGCTGTTTTCATCATTATTATTTTTAATATATGCATAGCCATCATTTTCAATAGTATTTCCTAGGCTATCTGTTAATATCACAATGGGCTTTATACTATAAAAATTTTTGGCACTTAAATCGTCTAAAATTTTTAGTTTAAACTTACTAGTGCCACCCACCGATTTTTCTGATGGAGAATATTGATTGAGGCGATAATTGTAATTTAGGGTGTCATATCTTTCGAGGTTAGTATACTTAACACTTGGCGGAATAATAGTAGTTGCTGTAACTGATGAATAACCGCTAGCACTTACAATTAGGCGATATTTATTATTTACTTTTGCTGTAAAAAAACTCGTAAAATTTCCATTCTGAATGTTTATTAAATTTCCTAAGTAAGCATCATTTTCAAAAACCTGACAAACAGCATTGTCTAAATCTTTAAACGCTTTGTTGCTCAGGATGCCTCTACTAGCAGTAATGTTAGCTGTTATTAAATCTTCTGAAAAAAGCAGGCTATTTAAAACAATCCGAGAATCTTGTTCTGGTAAATCTTTTGCCTCGATAACTTTTTCGCAGGATAAAAAAATAAATACTGCAAACAAACAAATTAATAATTTTAACTTTTTCATGGCTTTATTGCTGTTGTTTTTCAAATTCTTCCAACTCTGCATCATCTTTAAAAATATCATTAACATTCCTAAAATCAAATTTAAAGCTATAACTAATGCTTGGAATTAAACGGAAGAGGCTTACTTGTTTTAATTGTTGCACGCCGTATTGATTTCTGGCAAAATAAAGAAAGTATGGATTTTGTCGGTTATATAGGTTATAAACACCGAAACTCCAAGTTACTCTTCCCCATTTCTTTTTCTTGTGTTTATTTACGCTAACATCCATACGACTATAGGGCGCCATACGATAATTATTTTTTCCACCATAGTACTGAACTTCGTTATTAAGATAACTTCCGGGGTCAACAACAGCTGCATAACTTTGTAATGGCAAGCTGATCGCATTTCCGGTTCCGTAAACCCACGTTGACGAAACATCAAGTTTATTACTTAATTTATAAATAGCTACTATAGAAATGTCATGCCTTCTATCGTATTTATAGGGATAAATTTTTCCTTCATTAATTTGTGTAAATTGTCTGTTAGTCCATGATAGTGTATAGCCAATCCATCCATTTAACTTCCCTTTTTTCTTTTGAATTAAAAATTCTGCGCCATAACTCCAACCTATGCCCTGCGCAACTTTTTTCTCCCAATCGTTATTACCTCCAATAAAATTTGAGCCATCTAAATAGTCAATAATATTTTTCATTTCTTTATAGTATCCTTCGGCACTAAATTCAAAAGCGTTATTTTTAAAACTCTTCGCAAAACCAAAAGCTCCTTGATAGGATTGTTGTGGCTTAATTAATTTTGTTGCGGGCACCCATAAATCTGTTGGCAAGCCAACATTTGAATTAGACAAAAGATGAATAAATTGCATCATGCTAGCGTAAGATGCTTTTACACTCCAATTATTTGGCAATAAGTATCTGCCGGTAAAGCGCGGTTGAAGAGATTTATAAAAACTATTTTGAACTAGAAATCCGGCTGCATGAATACCCACATTAATTTTTAATTTTGGGTTGATGCGCCAATCGTCTTCGGCATATAAATTTAATTCTGTTGCAAAAATATCAGGGTTTCCACTTATCGAATCAATATTTCGGTCAAACCCACTTGTTTTATATTGCTCAGCGCCCGTTTTGAAAGTGTGATAAATATAATTTGTTCCAAATTTTACATTGTGATTTGGATTTGGCATGTAGTCTAAATTTATTTTGCCCGCCCAATCATTTATGCCCGAGAAATAATTTGCCGATTCCTTGGTGTCATTTTTTAAATCTTTCAGCTCTTGCCCAAGACCAAATAAATATTGAGTATAAGTAAGCCCTGTGGTGCAAAATAATTGGTTATTAAAAACGTGATTCCATCGGGCAGAGCCAATGGCATTGCCCCATTTTAAATACCCGCCATAGCTTGTTTCACCTGTAAATGAAGATCCCGTAGAAAAATAAAAGTTATCTAAGCCTTTATATAAACTTAAAAACAGCTTGTCTTTATCTGAAAATTTATGATTTACTTTTAAATTTAAATCATAAAAATAATATCCACCACTTCCTTCTCCTATTGTTGCCGCACTAATAATTGGACCAAGCAATAAGTCAAGATAAGTTCGTCGAGCAGTGAAGAGAAAAGAAGTTTTTTCATTCCAAATAGGGCCTTCAATAAGTATTTTGCTTGCAATTAAACCAACAGAACCTTCCACATTATATTTTCGCATATTTCCGTCTTTCATATTAATATCAATAACTGAAGATAATCGCCCGCCATATCTGGCAGGAAACCCGCCTTTAGTTAGTTCCACATTCTTTATAGCATCTGCATTAAACGTAGAAAAGAATCCAAACAAGTGAGAGGCATTATAAATAGGAGCCCCATCTAATAAAATTAAATTTTGATCTGGGCCGCCGCCTCTCACATATAAACCACTCGAACCCTCGCCACCGCTTTTTACACCCGGCAATAGTTGCAATACTTTTAGCACGTCTACCTCTCCCAGCAAAGCAGGCACTTTTTTTATCTGCTCAATAGGAATATTAATGGTACTCATTCGTGTGCGCTCTTCAATACGTTCACTTTCGTCGGCTAAAATTTCTATGGTTTGTAATTGATTAGAGAGACTTAAATCAATATTAAGAGGAACATTTTTATTTAGTAAAAATGAAAGGTATTGCGGCGTAAAACCAATGTAAGAAATTAAAAGATTTACACTATCGCTTGGCAGAGTGAGGCTATAAAAACCAAAGTTGTTAGTTATGGTTCCTAATTTGGTTTTAGCATCATAAATGATTGCGCCAATAATTTTTTCTTGAGTTTTTCCATCGCTCACATAACCAGAAATGGTGTTTTTTTGAGCGAATAAAAAACAGGAGTTAATTATTAGTAAACATAAAGCAATTTGCTTTTTCATTTAATGGTTTTGTTCAAGTAAAATAGTAAAAGATAAGCAAAATTAATTAAATTTTTGAAAAAAGGTTATTTCGCTTCAATTTCTTTAACCCATTTCGAGATATCCAAAATAACTTTTTCTTCTACATTTCCTTGCTTTTCATAGTCTGCAGGAACTGATTTTTTATTGCCATTAAAAAATAAATGATTTAAGTTTTCATAAAATAAGAATTGATTTTTTGTTTGATTAGCTAGTGCTGTTTTCCATAATTCAAAATCAATTTTTGTTACTTGGTAATCTCTTCCTCCTTGCAAAACTAAAATAGGTTGTTTTAATTGACTTGTAATTTTAGTATTAATTAGTTGAGATAAACTTTCCCAATACTCGAAGGGTAAATTTAATGGTAATTCATTTGGATTTAATTTTTTTAGAGCCTTTAAATTTTTCACTAATCTTAATTCTTTTGTTAGCGATTCTATAGTCTTTTTTTCTTCAGCACTAAGACTATCTAAACTAAAAATGTATTGGGTTTGTTCTAAAAAAATATCTTCAAAATTTCGGGCGGGTCCTGCAAAGAGAATTACACCTCGAACATCTTTGCTTTTTGAAGCAACTTTTGAAGCGCATACAGCGCCTAAGCTGTGGCCTAATAAATAAATATTTGATTTTTTAGTGGCCGGATGATTGCGAATTAATTTAATTGCATTTAAAGCATCAAAAATATATTCTTCATATAAATCGTAATGCCCCTTTTTATTGTAAAATTTATTGCCATAAACTTTAGTTCGTTTATCGTATCTTAAACTCGCAATTCCATTAGAGGCTAAGCCTATTGCAAGGTCTTTAAAAGGTTTGTTTGGTCCTATACTTTCGTCTTTGTCATTAGGGCCTGAACCCGAAATTAAAATAACTATCGGCGGATTAGTTAAATTATTTGGAATGGATAAAATGCCAGGTAATTCAAAGGTGTTAGTTTTAACGCTAACTTTATTTTCGTAAAAAGAACCGAATTTATTATAAGGTGGTGCAGAGTAGCTTTTGTCATTTTTAGGCGGCTTAAAATAAATGCCATCAATTTTATTAAATGCATTAAAATGTAAACTTAAATTTAATTTATTTTTTTCGAATTTACATAAAGCGATAATAACCGAATCTTTGCCTTCAACATTTTCGCTTCGCAGATCAGAATAGCCCATATATTGGCCCATAAACTTTGTAAAGCCACCCCACATTTGTTCAAGCATTTCAGCGCTTAATTTAGAAGTAATTATGGTGTCAAAAAAAGAATAAGCACTATCAAATTTTTGATTTTCTAGTTTATTAATAAATATTTTTGCCGCAGTTAGATTTTTAACTTGAGAAGAAAAATTAGTACTTATTAAAATAAATGCGATTAAGAACTTAAACATAGGAGGCTAATTAAAATGTTTTTCTGTTAAAGCTCAGAAATTTTAGCATCCAATTGGGCAAGGCTTTTTCTGGAGCTCTTTTTCGCAGATCCAAATACCAGCCAAATTTTTTTAAAATTGGAA
>CAMCZO010000006.1 GCA_945887955.1 Chitinophaga pinensis
AATTTATTTATATTATAAAAGTATATTAATTAAGCTTAAACTAAACATAATTTTGTTTTATTAATAAAAAAAATTAAAATTATTTAATAAGAACAGTATATATAAATAAAATTTTATTTTAAAGATTTTAAAAATTTTGTTGTATATATATACTGTTAGTATTGTTTATATAATTTAGGTTTTTATAGTGATAATGTAGGTTATAAATATTACCTAACAAGCTATAAACAATTATTTTTTTTAATTAAATGATTATTAAGTAGGTAACAACAACAAACATTATGTTAATATAAATTAACCTTAATAAGTATTTAGTTTTACGAATGTTAATAATCAATTTTATTGTTTGATAAAGGAAAACAAAAATTTAAAACATTATTATTAATAATTAGAATTTATGATAAGCAAAAATTAAAATGAATAAATATTAAAAAGGAAATGAACTTTTATAAACAAAAATATATGTAACTAACATTTTTTTGTTGATACTAATAACGAAATAAACTAACGTAAATTTGTAGAGAATATAATTTTAATCTCAAACTAAATAAATATTTACCTTTACATAAATTAAATTGACTAACGAGTACGACATAATTGTTGTTGGAGCTGGCCACGCAGGCTGCGAAGCCGCTGCCGCCGCTGCTAATATGGGATCAAAAGTATTGTTGGTAACCATGAATATGCAAACCATAGCACAAATGAGTTGTAATCCCGCTATGGGAGGAATTGCAAAAGGACAAATTGTTCGAGAAATAGATGCCATGGGTGGCTATAGTGGAATTATTTCTGACAAATCGGCTATACAATTTAGAATGCTAAATAGAAGCAAAGGCCCCGCCATGTGGAGCCCACGTACTCAAAACGACCGCATGATGTTTGCCTCGCTTTGGCGCGAAATGTTGGAGCAAACGCCTAATGTTGATTTTTGGCAAGACATGGTAAAGGAGTTAATCATTTCTGCTGATGGAATAAGCATTGAAGGAATTGTTACAGGTATGGGCATTTCTTTTAAAGCCAAAGCCATTGTTTTAACAAACGGAACTTTTTTAAACGGCATTATACATATTGGTGAAAAACAAATTGGAGGCGGCAGAACCGGCGAATCGGCAAGCATAGGAATAACCGAACAATTAGTCAGCTTAGGCTTTGTTTCGGGTCGTATGAAGACTGGCACTCCTCCACGAATAGATTCCCGATCCTTAGATTATTCGAAGATGGAAGTTCAGGGTGGCGATGAAGTGGCCGATAAGTTTTCGTATCTAGACAACACCTCACCTTTTATAGGTCCAAATTCCATAAAACAAATTCCTTGTCACGTTAGTTATACAAATCAACAAGTTCATGATATTTTAAAAACAGGATTTGAAAAATCGCCAATGTTTCAAGGCCGAATTCAAGGATTAGGGCCCAGATATTGTCCAAGTATAGAAGATAAAATTACACGATTTAGTGAGCGCGAAAGGCATCAACTATTTATAGAACCCGAGGGTTGGAATACCGTAGAAATTTATGTAAATGGATTTTCTACCTCATTACCAATCGACGTTCAGCAAAAAGCATTGCAGTTAATCCCTGGCTTTGAAAAAGCTAAAATGTTTAGGCCAGGTTACGCCATTGAGTACGATTATTTTCCGCCAACACAATTAAAACTCACATTAGAAACCCAACTGCTTGATAATCTGTACTTTGCAGGGCAAATTAATGGGACCACTGGGTATGAAGAGGCGGCCTGCCAAGGACTTATGGCCGGAATAAACGCCCATTTAAAAATAAATAACAAACCCGCATTAATCCTTAGTCGACACCAAGCTTATATAGGCGTTTTAATAGATGATTTGGTAATGAAAGGAACTGATGAGCCTTATCGAATGTTTACTTCTAGGGCCGAGTACCGACTTTTATTGAGACAAGATAATGCTGATATCAGGCTCACACCTCTATCAAACAAATTGGGTTTAGCTAATAAAGATCGTTTAAACAGGGTTGAAACTAAGATTGACGGCGCAAATAAAATTATTAATTATTTTAAAAATAATAGTGCAGATCCAAATACGCTTAATCCCTTTTTAGAGAGCGTTAATTCTGCCCATCTTTCTCAAAAAACCAGATATTTTAATGTTTTATCGCGCCCAAATGTATCGGCCGCTCAATTAATAGAGCAAGACACCATGTTGTTAAAAGAAATGTCCGTTTTTGATAAGGAAACCATAGAACAGGCCGAGATTTTAATGAAATACGAAGGATATATTGAGCGCGAAAAGGAGAATGCTGAAAAGCAAATACGCCTCGAAGAACTTTTTATTAAGCCTGATTTTAATTACAATAGTATAAAAAGTTTAGGTGCCGAGGCTATTGAAAAATTTATTAAATATAAACCACAAACAATTGGACAAGCCAGCCGCATATCAGGGATTAATCCAGCCGACATTTCGGTTTTATTGGTTTATCTTGGTCGTTAATTTTATGGTTTCACGTGGAACAAAAATATTATTATGCTTACTTTAACTAATTGTCCAATTTGTGATTCAACAGAATTCGATCACATAATTACATGTAATGATTATACCGTTAGCCAAAATCCCTTCAATATTATTGGGTGCAAGCAATGTTCTTTTCGGTTTACAAATCCTCGCCCAACAAATGATAATTTGCCTGATTTTTATAAGTCAATCAACTATATATCTCATTCCGATACCAAAAAAGGTTTCGTCTCACAAGTTTACCATCTCGTAAGAAAATACACTTTGAATCAAAAGCTCAAGATGTTAAAGGCCAACGTTGCTGTTGGAAATTTATTAGATTATGGCTGCGGAACTGGCACGTTTTTGAAACAAGCAAATGCCAAGGGCTGGAATTCTTTTGGTACCGAACCAGATGAAGGCGCAAGAGAACTTTCAAATTCTAATAAAAAGCTTGCTTTTGAAAATAAAAAAGAACTAAATGCCTTTGATGCACTCATTACTTTTAACGCAATAACGCTTTGGCATGTTTTAGAACATGTTACAGATTTGCCTGAAACTCTAAATTTTTTCAAACAAAAATTAAACCAAAATGGCGCTCTAATTATTGCGGTTCCTAACTACAACAGTTACGATGCAAAGCATTATAAAGCTCATTGGGCGGCCTACGATTTACCACGACATCTATATCATTTTGAAGCTAAAACAATTTGCCAACTCATGGCCAAATATGGCTTTGTGCTCAACGAAACCTATCCTATGAGGTTTGATAGCTTTTATGTAAGTATGTTAAGCGAGAAATATGGGTTTGGTCGAATTAATTATTTAAAAGCATTTTTAGTCGGATTACGCTCTAATTTAAAAGCTAAAAAAGCCACCGACTACTCAAGCGTTATATACGTTTTTAAACACGCTTAAAATTGTTTCACGTGGAACGTCTTGACTAATTATAGCCCGAATTTTAATTCAGAATTTTTAAACCCCTTTTTTTATCAATCCTTTTTATTTATAGCCTCGCTATACAATAATTCAAAGAAGCAAAATTTACTCTCTGGTGCGAAGTGGCTATGATTTGTCAGCTCAAGATTAACCTGGCAAAAAAAAGCTTTATGTGTTTTGGAGCAACTCTTAATTAAGTTTAATTTTTTTATTAAGGTTAAAAAATAGATAATATATTTATATTTAAAAAAATTAAAATCATTGATATTACGTTATTGACAGCTTTTTAATTTTAAAATAACAAATAATAAACGGATGGTTTCTACTATCTAATTCTATAATTCAAATAAACCACAAAGTTTTGAAAAAAACTGCTTTTTTTCTCTTAATTTAAAAAGGACTTCAAATAAAAAAAATAAACAAAACCAATTACTGCTTCTAAAATAAAAGATGTTTTGCCAATTTGTTTGAATAACAATAAATAGGTTGTACATTTATTAGAAATAAGAAATTATGAAAAACCTAAATTCAATCACAATGCTATTGGCCTTGTTAACAATATTAATGGGCTGTAAAAAAGAAACAAAAATAACCGAGTGCACATTTTCATATGCCCCATGGGCTGCATGCGACAATGGCATCCAAACAAGAATGGGAACGGCCAACTCAACTGGTTGCAGCGGCACGCCACCCTCAGATAGTCTTAAAAAAAACTGCCCCACAACAATTACAGACCTTGATGGAAACAGCTATGGTATAAAATTAATTGGCAATCAAACCTGGACAACAAAAAACCTAAATGTTAGCAAATACAGAACTGGCGATTTAATACCTCAAGTTCAAGACCCGACCCTATGGGATAATTTAACAACAGGGGCCTGGTGCTATTACGAAAATAACAGCGCCAATGGGACCATATATGGCAAGCTGTATAATTGGTATGCTGTAACCGACTCCCGCGGCTTAGCCCCAACAGGCTACCATATACCAAACAATTCGGAATTCATGACCTTAATAAATTATTTAGGAGGCGTGTAGGTAGCAGGAGGGAAGATGAAGGAGCCCGGCTTATCGCATTGGTTAGCGCCAAACACCGAGGCCACAAATAGCAGTGGTTTTTCGGCCTTGCCGGCAGGAATGCGAGTTTTTCAAGGAGTTTTTGCAGGCATACAGAATGATGGAACTTTTTGGAGTCGATCAATTTGGAATTTAGAGCCGGCTCCTTTTGATGGCTTTAATTGTATTGGGACTTATTACGACGATGAATTTATTGCGCCAAATGGGTTTGATGAACAAACCGGCATTTCAGTTCGCTGCGTAAAGGATTAAAATTATATTAATTTTTTGTGATGAATATATATTTGAAACAAATAATTGTTGTTTCTAAAATAGAATTTTTCAATGTGTTTGAATAACAAAAATAGGTTGTACATTTATAAAAAAACAAAATATATGAAAAAAATAATTTTATTATTTGCAATGATGATGATATTCAATATCGTAAATGCTCAACAAAAATCAAAACAAATAAATAAAAAAGCACCTCCCGCTGGAAAAATAATGGCGATGACTTTTGAATTATTTTATATGGGCCTTTCAATGCCGGGGGATTTACCTCAATTAGTTTTTAAAGACATTACTACAAATGAAGAATATGACTTTGGTTCTTCTCCTAATAATCTAAACGGAATTGAATTAAGTGACGGTGACAGCGCAAATCCGAAATATTTAAATAAGATTTTTATTGTTGAAGCAAAGCAAGAAATTATTGAAATTTATGTTAATTCAGGTTTTGAATCAGCCGAAAAGAAAAATTCAAAAGCATGGGTAATAAAATCAATAAAATTATGGAATAACAAAAAAGAATAAAAGCAGATTAAGTATTTAAACAAAAACCCTTAACTAGTGATAGCCAAGGGTTTATTTATTTTAAAAGTAGTCCCACTTGGATTCGAACCAAGGGCCGCAGGTTTAGAAAACCTGTGCTCTATCCAACTGAGCTATGGGACCAGATAAAAAGCCACAAAAATTATTTTTTGAGATGTAAAGGTAAAAAAAGATATTATCTAAACAATTATAATTATTTTAGTCCCTTAAGTATAATACCCCTGAAACTATCTATCATAATTGTTAATTATAACGTAAAACACTTTGTTGAACAGTGTCTTTTTTCGGTATTTAAGGCCTTAAAAAATATCCCTTCCGAAGTTTTTGTGGTAGATAATAATTCGGTAGACGGCTCTATTGAGCTAATCAAAAATAAATTTCCGCAAGTTATTCTTATCCAAAACAAAATAAACAATGGTTTTGCTGTTGCCAATAATCAAGCCATAATTTTATCTAAAGGGCAGTATGTGTTGCTTCTAAATCCAGATACGGTAGTACAAGAAGATACGTTTGAAAAAACATTGCAATTTATGGATACTCAACCCGAAGCCGGGGCTTTAGGGATTAAAATGCTGGATGGAAAGGGTAATTTTTTACCAGAAAGCAAGCGCGGATTGCCTAAGCCTGAAGTTGCTTTTTATAAAATATTTGGATTATCAAAATTATTTCCTCAATCACATAAATTTGGGCAATACCATTTAACGTATCTTGACCAAAATAAAAACAATGAGGTAGCTGTTTTAAGTGGGGCCTTTATGCTCTTAAGAAAAGAAACTTTAAATAAGGTTGGTCTTCTTGACGAGGCTTATTTTATGTACGGAGAAGACATAGATTTATCCTATAGAATTTCGCAAGGCGGATACAAAAATTATTATTTTGCCGAGAGTAGCATTATTCATTACAAAGGCGAAAGCACTAAAAAAAGCAGCATTAACTATGTCATTGTTTTTTATAAAGCCATGGCAATTTTTGCAAAAAAACATTTTAATAAAAATAACGCAAAAGCGTTTCACCTATTAATTTATTTAGCGATATATATTCGAGCGGGCGCAGCTATTGCCAACAGATTAATTAAACAGTTGTTTTTTCCGGCAATCGACTTCGCCTTAATTTTAGCAGGCATTTATTTTTGTAAATCTGTTTATGAAATTAATTTCAAGCTCTACCCCAATTTTTATTCTACAAAAATAATTGATTTCTTTTTTCCAATTTATACTTTTATTTGGATGTTTTTTGTTTACCTCAGTGGAGGCTACGATGCACCACAGCGAATAAAAAATATTTTAAGGGGCGTTTTAATTGGAACGGCATTTATTTTAATTATTTATTCGCTTTTACCAGAATATTATCGCTTTTCGCGCGCACTAATTTTAATTGGATCTATTAATACACTTTTTATTTTTATACTTAGTCGTATTTTTTATAGTTTACTAAAAATAAAAAGATTTAAACTTAATGGACATAAAACCAACGCCAGAATAGCTATTATTGGGAGTGAATTAGAGTTTAATCGTGTTAGCGAATTATTAAAACAAACCAATATTAAATCGGAATACTTGGGATTTATAAGTAACGAAATAAACGGAACATCAAACCAAAGTTACATTGGGCATTTTGATCAAATAAACGAAGCTATCGATATACATCAGCTCAATGAAATTATATTTTGCGCCCGAGATATTTCTTCGCAAAACATTATTGATAAAATGATAACCTTAGTAACAAAAGGAGTTGAGTTTAAAATAGCACCGCAAGAAAGCCTTTCGATTATTGGCAGTAATAGTATTGATACTGCCGGCGATTTATATGTAATAGATGTAAATAATTTAGGTAGGCCAGCAAATATTCGCATGAAGCGGCTTTTAGACATTACTGTTAGTATTTTATTTATTTTATTTAGTTGGACATTGATCTGGTTTCAAAAAAACAAATTAAACTTTATTGGTAATTTATTTAAAGTTTTATTTGGAGTTTATTCTTGGGTGGGTTACGGCAAAAATATTAAAAAAGAGTTGCCAGCTATAAGACCCTCTGTATTAACGCCAGCAGACGGCGTAAAAAATAAAAATGATTATGAGCGAATAAATAAATATTACTTAAATTATTCGAAGGATTATAAAACAGAAAATGATTTAAAAATAATTTTTAGTCAATTAAATGAGCTTGGCCGATAAATGTTAAACTTTGTTTAATGGTTGTTTAGGCCAAATAATATTAGCAATTTTAAATTAAATAAAATTCGATGAAAACAATTATTACAATCTGCTTATTATTTTTATCTTGCTTTTATATTAAGGCTCAGGAACAAAATCCCATCACTTGGATGGCAAATTATAAAGCCATTAATTCTTCTGAGGGAATTATAGTTATTACTGCTAACATTGAAAAGAACTGGCATATGTTTTCACAAAGGCCAACGGATGCCGGTACCATTCCAACTTCTTTTAATTTTGAAAACTCAAAAAAATATCAATTAATTGGAATCACTGAAGAAATAGGAGCAAAAGAAGAATTTATAAAAGAGTTTGACGCTACGCTTTTTTTATTTACAACTAAAGCTGAATTTAGTCAAAAAGTAAAACTATTGAGTAAAACCGGATTTAATATTAAATTTAAAGTTGAGTACATGTGTTGCAATGATAAAATGTGCCTACCACCAAAAACAATAGAATTAAGTATAAAAACTCAATAAAAAATTAATGGTGTTTTAAATTTTAGATTATAGTAAAAAGGCATTATTATGAAGAGGTTTTTTATTTTATTTTTTATTTTATTTTTTAATTCTACTTTTTATAGCCAGGCTAAACAATATGTGAGCTGGAGTTATTCTCAAAAAAAAATTAGCGCCGACGAATTTGAATTAATTTTTAAAGCTAAAATAGAGCCAACTTGGCATTTGTATTCTCAAATAGAAACGCCTGACGGGCCTCTACCAACCAGTTTTGAATTCGAAAAATCTAAAGATTATGTATTAGTTGGCAAAACAATTGAGCCCGCTCCAATAGAGCATGCAGAACCTGTTTTTGACAATTTAGTAGTTCGATATTTCGAAAATGCAGCCACATTTAAACAAAAAATAAAAGTAAAAAATAAAACTCCTTTTACTATAAAAGGATTTATAGATGGAATGGCATGCAACGAAAGTCAGTGTCAAAAATTCTCCCCATCGCCCGAATTTATTTTTAAAATAGAGGGGTCCTTAACGGATAGTTCTAATGCCTTAATAACCGAACCTAAGGTAGAGGATACAATTAATGCCTCAGCAACGAATTTAAATAAAAATTTATCCCAACCGTCTAATCAAAAAGATAATCAAAAAGGAAATGTAAAAGATTTAAAGCCTGAGCCATCTCCTCAAAAAAAATCAAATACTACTTACATCAGTTTGTTTATTGCTGGTTTTTTAGGTGGCTTATTGGCGCTCTTAACCCCTTGTGTATTTCCTATGATACCGATGACAGTTAGTTTTTTTACAAAACAAAGTAAAACAAAAGCAGCCGGTATTCGTAATGCTATCATATATTCTATTTCTATTATTATTATTTATATTTTACTAGGCTTAGGTGTAACCTTAATTTTTGGCGCTGATGCAATGAATAATTTGGCTACCAATGTTTGGTTTAATTTAGCATTTTTTGTTTTATTGGTTGTATTTGGCATCTCGTTTTTAGGTGCTTTCGAAATTACATTGCCATCTGCATTTATAAATAAAGTGGATGCTAAATCAGAAAAAGGAGGTTTAATTGGCATTTTTTTTATGGCCTTTACTTTAGGCTTAGTTTCTTTTTCTTGCACCGGGCCAATTATTGGAACCCTTCTTGTTCAGGCGGCATCAACTGGTGCTTTGGCAGGTCCGTTTTTTGGCATGTTTGGTTTTTCTTTGGCTTTGGCGCTACCTTTTGGTTTGTTTGCAGCATTTCCGGGTTGGCTAAATTCTCTGCCTAAATCTGGCGGTTGGCTAAACTCTGTAAAAGTAGTGCTTGGGTTTTTGGAATTAGCATTGGCCATGAAATTTTTATCAAATGCTGATCTTGTGTATGACGCCATGATTATCACCCGCGAAGTTTTTTTGGTAAGCTGGATAGTTATCTTTGGTTTATTAGGAGCTTATTTAATGGGTTGGTTTAAATTAGCGCATGATAGTGAAATGAAATTTGTTTCTGTGCCCCGCTTAATGATGGCGATTATCACTTTTATGTTTACTTGTTACTTAATTCCTGGCTTATGGGGAGCGCCCTTAAGTATTATTAATGGATTTCCACCGCCTTTAGAATATACTGAAGCGCCAGATGGATTTGGCGGAACAAAATCTAATATAAATTCTTCAAATTCAAATAGTTCTTCTTTACCTAAACATATGCACAGAGGCCCGAATGGAATTCCAGCTTTTGATGATTATTATTTTGCCTTAGATTATTCTAAAAAAGTTGGGAAACCTATTATGATAGATTTTACTGGAAAAGCATGTATAAATTGTCGGAAAATGGAAGCAGAAGTTTGGAGTAATCCGGAGGTAAAAAGAAAGCTATCTGAAGATTTTGTTTTAGTGTCGCTATATGTAGATAAAAAAAATGAACTCCCTCTTGACTTACAAAAAGAAGTCTTATGGAATGGTTCGTCACGAAAATTAAAAAGCGTTGGAGATAGATGGAGTTATTTACAAAACACAAAATATCAATCGAGCACCCAGCCTCAATATTGGATAATTGATGGGGATGAAAATCATTTTAGCGATTCAAGTAGTTACGATTCAGATATTGATAAATACATTGAATGGTTAGATAAAGGCTTAGGCAATTTTAAAAACAAAAAAAATAAACCATAATAATTATCTCGCTTCACTAATAATATTTAAAATAAGTATATTTGTAAAAAATAATTTTATGTTATCACCTCAGGTAAGTAAAGCGTTAAATAAACAAATAGAACTAGAAGGATTTTCTTCTCAATACTATTTGGCAATGGCCAGCTGGGCCGAAACACAGGGCTTAAATGGCGTGAGCGCTTTTTTATATCATCATGCCGATGAAGAACGACTTCATATGCTTAAACTAATTAAATTTGTAAACGAACGTGGCGGTCACGGCGTTGTTCCGGTATTAAAACAACCACCTGTGACTTACAAATCAGTAAAAGCGGTATTTGAAGAAATTTTAAAACACGAGATAAAAGTTACTTCAGATATTAATGGTTTAGTAGATGCAACATTAAAAGAAAAAGATTACACTACACATAATTTTCTTCAATGGTATGTGAGCGAACAAATTGAAGAAGAAGCGTTGGCTAGACAAATTGTAGACAAATTAAAATTAATTGGCGACGACAAAGGAGGCTTATACTTTTTTGATAGAGATTTAGAAGCAATGGCTATCGCTTCTGAAAATGAAGAGAGCCATACTAAAAATAAAAAATAACCAACAGTTCTTATTTTATTTAGCAACTAAGACAAAAATGTCTTCGTTTTGTTTTTTCATCAAATAGGTTTCTCTTGCGAATGTTTCTAAACTTTTTTTATTTGTATGAAGCTCGTTTAAAAAAAACGTGTTATTTTTTATTTCTGATAAATAATACTCTTTTTCTTTCTGTAATTTTTCACACTTTTTTATCAATTCTCGTTGCGTAAAAACATCATTTTTATCAAAGAAAAATAACCAAACAATGATGAAGGTAATTGTGATAAAATATTTGTTTTTTAATGTATTTAAGATTTTCATTTCAACAAATTTAGCTATCAAAAATTGCGATTTAATTACTTTAAATAAAATTTATCAATAAGTGCCTGTTAATTCTATACAAAAAAAGGTAAAAATATTTTTTCTTTTTTTGAATCCACAAAAAAGCCTTACACTTGTTTATATTTATTATGGCATTATTTTATTACAAATTAAAATCGAGTATAATTATAAGTTTTTGCTGTATTGTTTTTTATCAATGTTCTCAAAACAATTTAGAAAGCGAAGATACCCAAGATAATATTTTAAATAAAGAATTATTTTCAAAGGTATTGGTTGAATTAGCTTTAGCAGAAAGCGCCGCAAATTTAAATATAAAAGGAGTGAGTGTTCAAAAAATTGATTCAGTGTATGCCTTTGATCCTTTATATGAAAATAAAGTTAGAAAATCTCAATACGATTCTACCTTAATTTACTATACTCATCATCCAAAAGAATATAAGATCATTTACGAAAACGTGTTAGTTGTTTTAAGTAAATTAGAAGCAAAACATAGTTTAGTTAAAACAAATGCAATTAAAAAGTAGAGGTTTTACTTTTTTGTATCCGCTTCTATTCAACCGTTACTGATTTAGCTAAATTACGGGGCTGATCAACGTTGCAACCTCTTAATACCGCAATATGATAAGATAATAATTGTAAAGGAATAACAGAAATTAAAGGCACTAGAAATTCATCAGTTTCAGGTATTTCAATTAAATCATCAGCCATGGCTTTTACCTCTTTATCACCAAAAGTAACTACAGCTGTAATTTTACCTTTTCGGGCTTTTACCTCTTGAATGTTGCTTACTACTTTTTCGTAATTTGCTCCTTTCGTGGCAATCACAAAAACAGGCATTTCTTCATCAATTAATGCAATCGGACCATGTTTCATTTCAGCAGCTGGATATCCTTCGGCGTGAATGTATGAAATCTCTTTTAGTTTTAAAGCGCCTTCTAATGCAACAGGAAACGAAACGCCGCGACCAAGATAAAGTGCGTTTCGGCAATCTTTATACTTTGTAGCTATTTTATACAATTGATCGTTTAGCTTTAATACTTCTTCTATTTTTGTAGGAATAGTTTCTAATTCGTATAATAATTGACGATAGCGACTTTCGGTTAAGGTACCTCGAACTTTTGCCATATGCAGAGCCATTAAAGTAAGTACGGTTACCTGAGCTGTAAATGCTTTTGTTGATGCAACACCAATTTCGGGACCAGCGTGAGTATAGCTTCCACCATGAGTTGCACGAGCAATAGAAGAACCAACAACATTACAAACCCCTAAAACAGTGGCGCCTTTAGATTTAGCCAATTCTACAGCGGCTAATGTATCTGCAGTTTCCCCACTTTGTGAAATTGCAATTACAATATCATCTTCATAAATAATTGGATTACGATAACGAAATTCAGAAGCATATTCTACTTCTACAGGAACACGAGCAAATTCTTCAAATAAATATTCACCTACTAAACCCGCGTGCCAAGACGTACCGCAAGCTAAAAAGATTATCCGTTTAGCTTTTTCAAATTTCTTCTCATGGTCAACAATCCCGCCCATTTTTATTTCGCCTGTAGTTGCATTAATCCTTCCGCGCATGCTATCTAAAACGGAACGAGGCTGCTCATAAATTTCCTTTAACATGAAATGAGCATATCCTCCTTTTTCAATCGACTCTAGTTCTAATGTTAATTTTTGAATGTATGGAGTTACTTCTTTATCTTTTAAATTTCTAATTTTTATTTCATGTCCTTTACGTAAAACTACCACCTGTTCGTCTTCGAGGTAAACTACATTTTTTGTGTATTCGATAATTGGCGAAGCGTCGGACGCAACAAAAAAATCATCATGGCCAATGCCAATAACCATTGGGCTTCCTTTTTTAGCGGCGACAATAACATCGGGGTCATTTTTATCTAATAATACAATGGCATAGGCTCCGATTACTTGTTTGAGTGCAGCCTGAACAGCATAACCCATTTTTGTGTTCTCGTTTTTTTGAACATCTTCTATTAAATGTATTAATACTTCAGTATCAGTTTCTGACTCAAAAACATGTCCTTTTTTTATTAACCTCTCTTTAATAGCTGCATAATTTTCGATGATTCCATTATGAATCATTACTAAATTTTTGCTTTGAGAATAATGCGGGTGAGAATTAACGTCATTTGGTTCGCCATGAGTAGCCCATCGGGTGTGCCCAATTCCAACGGTTCCGGAGGTGTCTTTTTTTTCTACAAAAGAAAGTAAATCACTTACTTTGCCTTTTCGCTTATAAACATTTAAATTTCCTGATTTATTAATTAGAGCAACGCCAGCACTATCGTAACCACGATATTCTAAACGCTGTAATCCTTTAATTAAAATAGGGTATGCATCCCTATTGCCTATGTATGCTACAATTCCGCACATAATATAAAAACAATATTTTTTTACTATTTAAATTTACAATTTTTATCCAATCATTTTTAAAAAACTAATTTCTTTTGCAGTTAAAAAACGGTGTTTACCACGCGGCAAATCTTTTTTAGTTAGCCCAGCGAATACTACTCGATCTAGTTTTAAAATTTCGTAACCCAAATGCTCGAATAAACGACGAACAATACGATTACGACCGCTGTGAATTTCAATCCCAATTTCTTTTTTTCCTTCTCCTACAAAAGCCAAGTCGTCGGCTTTTACAATCCCATCTTCTAACTCAACGCCCTCTGTAATCGCTTTAAAATCTTCGGGCTTTAAGCCCTTATTTAAACTAACATGATATACTTTTTTAACTCCAAATTTTGGATGAGTTAATTTTGTGGTAATGTCTCCATCGTTTGTAAATAAAAGTAAGCCAGTTGTTTTTCTATCTAAACGCCCTACAGGATATACTCTTTCTTTACAAACTTTAGCAATTAGTTCCATAACCGTTTTACGCTCTTGAGGGTCATCAACTGTAGTAATATAATCTTTTGGTTTATTTAAAAGTAAATACACTTTGCGTTCGCTTTTAACAGCTGCGTCTCCGTATGTTACTTTATCTGTTGGATTTATTTTATAGCCCAATTGATCAACCACCACGCCATTTACTTTTACAATCCCACTTTGAATAAGGGTATCAGCTTCTCGTCGAGAAGCAATACCTGCATTAGACAAATATTTATTTAATCGAATTAAGCCATCACTAATTTGAGGTTTTAAGTTAGTGTTAGATTTTTTAAATGTTGTTTTTGGTTTGTGTCCATCAATTTTGCCGGCATTTGAAAATACTTTTCCGTCTTCAAAATCATTAAATTTTACTCGCTTAGTTTGATCATCTATTTCTTGACCCTTTCGAGGTTTAGAAAATCTCTTTTTTACGGGACCATCGGAATGCTTATCTAATGACTTAGAAGGCCCGTATTTTCTTGCCTCGCTATCGCCACCTTTTTTAAATGGCTTTGAGGGTCTACGTTTAAAAGAATTACGTTCATCCGAAAATTCAGAAGTTTGTTTCGGCTTAGTTTTATTTATAAATGACTCAGATTTATCGCCACGAAAATTTCTGGGAGGCCTTTCATTTTGATCTGATTTTGAGGCGGAATAAGGCTTTGATTTTCGTTCGCTCGAATCTGTAAAAGTTCGTCTAGGCCTATCGCCCTCATAAGGTTTATATGGTTTACGCTCGAACGAATCTTTAAATGGACGAGGCGCATCATCAGTTGATTTTTTGTTTCGATCTGAGGACTCTTCGAAACGTCGTTTTGGTTTATCGTTAGAATAAGAATTTTTGTTAGAAGGCTTTTTAAAAGCCTTATTGGCATCTTTGGTTTTAAATGATTTCCCTTTAGAGCTGTTGTTTGTTTTGTGCATGTCGATAATTATTATTTTATTGACGGATAAAATGCTGATTCCAAATGCTGAATACTTTTATTTTGGCTATTATTTGTAATGGCAATAATATCAAATCTAAATTCTTCTTCTATATTATTTGTAATAACGTACTGCTGAGCAGCTGCAATTAAAAATTGTTGTTTTTTTTTGGTTACAGATAATTCCGGCTCACCAAAGGTATTATTTTTTCGGGTTTTAACCTCAATAAATACGATGGTTTGATTAATTTTAGCAATAATATCTAATTCGTATTTCTTGTGGCGCCAATTTGTTTCTAAAAGCAGGTATCCATTTTCCAAAAGATGGGCCTTTGCTTGTTCTTCTCCTCGATCTCCTATTTCTTTTGTATTTTTTCTCATTTTATATTCTTGTTAACACTAAAATACATAAATTAGCGTTCAAATACAGGGGCTAATGAAAAAACTTTTTATTTGTTTTACTTTTTTTTATTTCAATCTTTTATTAATTAAAGCTCAAGAGTTTTCTGGGGCAATTAATTTTAAATACGCAACTGTTTATGATACAACTTTAAACGTTTATTATGTAAAAAATCAAGTCGTAAGATTAGATCAATTTGCAAGGAAAAAAAATATTGTTGAGGGGAGCTTTATTTTTAATTTAAAATCTAACGAAGTACAATGTTTAAATCCAAAGCGCAAGCTGTGGGCACCTCAAAAAAACACCTCGCCGCAAATAATTAAGGGAGAATGTATAGTAACAAAAGGCCATAAAACAAAAATTATTGCCGATTTAAAATGTACAGAATACATTGTTAAAAATACAGTAGAAGATTTAGTGATAAGTTATTGGATTGCCCATACAAATTTTAATTTCTTTTCATCACTCATTAATCTTTGGAACAGAAAAGACAAACAAAGCGTTTATTTCAGAACAATTAAAGGTTTAGAAATAGGCTGTATGCCTATGTTAAGCGAAGAAAAACAAATTAGTTCTGGTAAATCAATATCAAAACTAGAGGTCACAAAAATAAGTTTAGTCATTCCAAAAGAAGTTAGTTTAAAAATACCTTCTGATTTTTCAAAATTCGAATAAAAATTATAAATAAGTTTTTTTATTTTTCTTCTTTTTTATTTGATGAATTAACTCCAAAAATTCTATTTAAAATTCCGGTACAAAAAGTTAGGCTTAAACTAAATAACAAAGCCCATAAAAATCCATCTACCCTGAAGCCATTAACTAATTTTTCGGCAAAAATAATAATAAAAGCATTTATAGCAAGTAAGAAAAGGCCTAAGGTAAAAATTGTAATTGGAATAGTTAGCATAGTTAATATTGGTTTTACAATTGCGTTTAAAAAGGCTAGAACAATAGCAACCATTAAGGCTGACAAATAATCGTCTACTTCTACATGAGGTAAAAAGTATGCTACTATAAAAACGGCGATTGCCGAAACAACTATTTTTAAAATAAAATTGATAATGTAAATTTACGTTTTTTGTTTCTTTTTTTTAGCTGCCGGAAATAAAATATTATTTAAAATTAACCGGTAACCTGGAGAATTAGGATGTAAAGTTAAGTCAGTTGGCGGCTCTTCAACCCTGTGCTCATAATCCTCGGGATCATGTCCGCTATAAAAAGTCCAGGTTCCCTTACCGGCTTCTCCGTGAATATATCTTGCCTCACCATAAGCTTTTGATTCGCCCATGATCAATACTCCTTTTTTGATGTATCGTTTATCAAAAGCGGCGGTTTGTCCCCAAAACCCACGAATGGTATTGGTATGATTTTGGCATAACATAGTAGGAACAGGATCCCATTTAGCAGAAAAATCAAATAAAGTAAACAAATCGGTATTTTGCGTTGGCCCATATTGTCTTCTTGTCATATAAGTATCAATTGAAGAATACTCGTATTCCATGGGGTTCATACTTAATTTATAATTTTCGAAGGCAAACCCTTTTGAAAAATCTAACTTGTTATTTGAATTTTTATCGGCAGGATCATGATCAAACATGCTTTCGCAAATATCTATATCCTCGGCCGCTAATGCAATATCGTAACTATCCGTAGCGCTGCACATCGCAAATAAAAAGCCACCATTCAAAACAAAATTTTTAATGGTTTTAGCTGAGTGAAGTTTCATTAAGGACACTTTATTAAAGCCAAGTTTTTTTGCCATCATTTCATTTTCTTTTACTTCTGATTGATACCATGCAGCCGATGCAAATTGAGAATAAAATTTACCGAATTGTCCGGTAAAATCTTCGTGATGTAAATGCAGCCAATCATAATCTTTTAACTTATCCAAGAACACTTCTTCATCATAAATTATATCATAAGGAATTTCTGCAAATTTTAAAACAAGTGTTACCGCATCATCCCATGGTTGTTTACCTTTTGGAGAATAAACAGCAATGCGTGGTGCTTTTTGGAGTTTTATGGCATCTTGATTTATTTCAGGGTTTGATATATCTGTTAAAATGGATTGGCCTTGTGCGTCAGAAATAATTTCATAACTGATGCCTCTAATTATGCATTCATTTGAAACAGCTTTTGCATTAGGAATCATAAAGCTACCACCTCGATAATTTAAAAGCCAATGAATCTCTAGTTCACCTTTTAATGCCCAATAAGCGATGCCATATGATTTAATATGGTTTTTTTGAGAATCATCCATTGGAATTAAAATATAGGATGCATTCAATTGAATACCATAAACACAAAGAAGTATAAATAATATTTTTTTTCTCATAAACGAATAATCAGCTTTTAGATGAAGAACAAAGACGAATTTACCACAAAATTAACAGCAAAGAAACACAATAGAATTTAATGCCCAGAATTAATTATAGATTGGCGAAGCTTTGTAATCATTGAAGTAATATTTTTAATTCCTTGCTTTTCTGTGATTTTATTTTTTTTTACCAATTCAAATTCATTATCTATTGCTTTTAAATCATTTAAAATAAACAATGATTTTTCATCTAAGTTTACCTTCTGTAACATGATAATTATATTTTCTAGAGATTCTTTATGGTTAAATATAGCTTTTATTATACTTTCGGTATTCGGATTTTCGGTTATTTTACAAGACACATAAAGTCCTTCAATCCAACAGCCAGATAATATTATTGCCGAAGCTGCGGCTCGATTACTTGTTTTTAAGAGCTCTTCAACTTTAGCAAATGCATTGCTAATAATTTGAAGCGTTGTGTCTCTATTTGATTCGTTATTTTGAATTCGATCAAATAGCTGTTGATTAAAAGCACTACTAACGCCTAGTTGAGTTGCTAATTTGTTAACGCATTTTAAAAACAATAAACTTTCTTGAGTTTGGCCAAAGGAGTTGGCAATACTTAAATCAGAGCCATAAATACCAAAATTAGCAGCTTTAAATACATCAAGTGTATACTTTGAAACTAAAACAGGATTGTTTAATAAATCGGGATTATACTCTATTTTATTTTCTTCTATTAATTTAAAAATTAATTTTCTATCAGGTAAACTAACAAATACATTTTGAGCTGTTATTTTAATTGGAGTTAAATCTTTATTAACAGTATCTGTATCGTGATGAACATCTTCGCTTTTTTCAGCTTGTCTATTGCATGAAAAAAATAAAGAAAAAAATACAAAAAATAAAAATTTAAAATTTAACTGATTCATAATTTACAAATCAAATATAGTAAAAAATATTTATTGTTTAGTTCCGCGCGAATATCTCATTCGATTTATTTCCTTGCCGTTTTTGTCATAAAAAATCCATTCACCATCAGGTACGCTTTGCAATTTTCCTTTTCGGCTATCGTTAACAATGGAGTAGTTTGATATGGCCTGAATAGTTGAATTAGGGTAATAGATAATACTTTTTCCACACAATTTCCCATTTTTAAAATTCTGAATTCTACTAAGGCCGCCAGTTTCGAAATTGTAGGACCATTTACCAGTTTGGTGGCCTCTGCGATATTTACCTTTTGTATCCACATAACCTCCTTTTTCAAACCATTGAATGTGTTTACCGTGTTTGATTCCATTTACATAATTAGAAGTTTCTCTAGGCTTACCGTTCTCATAAAAGTAGTTCCACTCGCCTTTTTTCGCCCCTTTGTTATTATAACTACCAACATAATTAGCCATAGAATTGTTGTGCCAACCCTTCCAAAATCCAATAAGAGAGGTTCCTTTAATAGTACCTTCATCTTTTTTAGCGCCATTTTCCCACCAGCTAAGCCAGAGCCCATTTTCTTCGCCTTTTATGTAAGGACCTTCTTGTAATTTATTGCCATTTTCCCACCAAGTAGACCAAATGCCATTTTTAGTGCCATTTTCAAAATTACCCTGTTTCCATTTTTCGCCTCCACGATAAAAATAATTCCACACGCCTATTTGTTTATCATTTAAAAAATCGCCCTCACTTTCAATTTTTTCATTCGAATAATAATAAATCCATTTACCCTCGCGAGTATTTTCTTTAAAAGGGCCTTGCATTTCGATTTTACCTTCTAGATTGTAAAACTTCCAGACTCCTTCTTTTTTATTGTTCACAAAATTCCCCTCACTTTTTATATTATGATTTGAGTAATAGGATGAATAATAGCCATTGAGTATGCCTTCAATGTAAGTGGATTCATAATTTAATTCGCCATTGATATGAAAAAATCTCCAAACGCTGTCTTGTAAACCATTTTTATAATACCCAATGGCCTTAATTATACCATTGTTGTAATTAGCTGTTAAACTTCCATTTCCTTGGGCTATAAGTTGGTTCCCTTTTGTGTCAAACAACTCTAATAAATACAATAAGGTATCTTTATATTCTTTAGTGAATTTTTTTTTGCCTGATTCATAAAATTCCTCCCAAATTCCACAAGGATTACCCGAACAATAATTTTGTATTGAGGCCTCTTTTCCAGATTTAAAAAATGTTTGGGCTTTGCCATTACGCTTATCTTTTTCGAAAGCACCTTTACTTTCAAGAGTACCATTTTCAAAATAATAAATCCATTCCCCTTCCTTTTTACCATTTTCAAAATTCTCTACTGTTTTTTGTTTACCATTTTCATAAAAAGAAGTCCAAGTACTATCGGCAATATCATTATTATACTTAGTAATTTGGGCTATTTTGCCAGATTTAAAATAATAAGTATTTGTGCCCCATTTTTTTCCTCTAAAATAATGCTCTACTGCTTTTTTAGTTCCGTCTTCATAATAGAACATCCAAATGCTATCTTCTTTTCCTTCATGATAATAGCCTCTGCGACTGGGTTTACCCGAAACATAATATTCAAAATGTTGCCCATGTGGCATTCCTTTAAAATAATCTGTTTCTGTCTTTAATTGAGATTGCTGGGCATCATAATATTCCTTTTTTTGTTGGCTAAATAAAGAAAAACATAGAAAAACTAAATATAGAAAAATATAGAAACGCATGATGTAAATTTAAACAACAAAATGAGAATTGAATACTCTAGTAATTGGTTTTTTGAACATTTTTAAAAAATATTCAAAAAAGACTATGAAATGATAGAAAATATAATTTTAATATTTTTAAAGAAGAGGCAAGTTTAATAAACTAAAAAATAGTGATGAAGTTAGTTATTTAGTTTTAAAACTGCCATAAAAGCGCTTTGAGGGATTTCAACATTTCCAACCTGTTTCATGCGTTTTTTACCTTCTTTTTGTTTTTCTAATAACTTTCTTTTTCTACTAATATCGCCTCCATAACATTTAGCCGTTACATCTTTTCTCATTGCACTAATTGTTTCGCGAGAAATAATTTTAGCGCCAATGGCTGCTTGAATTGGGATTTCGAATTGCTGCTTAGGAATTAATTCTTTTAGTTTTTCACATATTTTTTTTCCAAATTGATATGAATTACTTCTATGGATTAAACAAGATAGCGCATCAACGGGTTCGCTTTTAAGAAGAATGTCGAGTTTTACTAAATCAGATTCTCTCATGCCTATAGGATGATAATCAAAAGAGGCATAACCTTTTGAAATAGATTTTAAGCGGTCAAAAAAATCAAATACAACTTCGCCCAAAGGCATTTCAAAAACGAGTTCAACCCGATCGGCTGTTAAATAGTTTTGAGTAACAATAGAACCTCTTTTTTCGATGCATAAACTCATAACTGGGCCAATAAAGTCAGACTTTGTTATAATATTAGCTTTAATATATGGTTCTTCTATATAATCTATTCTTGCAGGATCGGGTAAGTCGCTAGGATTATTAACAGTTATAACATCTCCATTAGTTTGATAAGCCATATATGATACATTAGGAACGGTGGTAATTACAGTCATGTTAAATTCACGCTCTAATCGTTCTTGAACAATTTCCATATGAAGCATACCTAAAAAACCGCACCTGAAACCAAAGCCTAATGCTAAAGAAGATTCGGGTTCCCAAGTTAAAGAAGCGTCGTTTAATTGTAGTTTTTCCATACTGTAGCGCAATTCTTCAAAATCTTCAGTGTCTATAGGATAAATTCCAGCAAAAACCATAGGCTTTACTTCTTCAAATCCGTGAATTCCTTCTAAACAAGGGCGATCGAAGTGAGTAATTGTATCACCAACTTTAACCTCTTTAGCGGATTTAATTCCAGAAATAATATAACCAACATCTCCAGTACTTAAAATACTTCGGGGCTCGGGTTTTAATTTAAGAACGCCAATTTCATCAGCATTATAAATAGAGCCAGTATTAACAAATTTTACTTTTTCGCCTTTTCTAATGGTGCCATTTGTAATTTTAAAATAGGCAATAATCCCCCTAAAAGAATTAAATACAGAATCAAAAATTAATGCTTGTAAAGGCGCTTCAGGATCTCCGATTGGTGAGTTAATTCTTTCGATAATTGCCGATAAAATTTCTTCGATTCCAAGGCCTGTTTTTCCGCTAGCAGGAATAATTGAATCTCGATCACAACCTATTAAATCAACGATTTGATCTTTTACTAATTCTGGTTCTGCGCTGGGCAAATCCATTTTATTTAAAATTGGGATAATAGTTAAATCGTGCTCTAGAGCCAAATATAAGTTAGAAATTGTTTGAGCCTGAATGCCTTGAGCTGCATCTACAATTAAAAGTGCTCCTTCGCAGGCAGCAATTGAACGAGACACTTCGTAACTAAAATCTACATGCCCAGGAGTATCAATTAAATTAAGAACAAACTTTTCTCCTTTATACTCGTAATCCATTTGAATAGCATGGCTTTTGATGGTTATGCCTCTTTCTTTTTCAAGATCCATATCATCTAACACCTGTGCTTGCATGTCGCGTTTACTTACAGCACCGGTATATTCTAATAACCGGTCGGCCAACGTGCTTTTTCCGTGATCGATATGAGCAATAATGCAAAAATTACGTATGTTATTCATTGTTTAGTGTAATCGCTTTTTTAGGGCAACAAATATAAGTATAGCATTTAACTTAATTGAAGGATAATTTTGAAAAGAGTTTAATCAATCAGATTACTCTTCTTGCTTTTTTTCTTTTTCTTCTTCGGCGCCGTAAGCACCAAATTGTTTTAGTTTTTCTAAAAATAAATCTTTTTTACGTTTATTCCCTAGGTCGAATTTATAGGAAGGCCCTTTTTCAACATTCATTTTTTTATTTTTAGACTTTAATCCCTCTATACCTCTGTTAAACTCACTGTTATTACTAAAAGCCAACATGGTTCCTTTGTAATAATTAAAATAATACCAAGTATTGGCATCTGCCTCTAAATAAATATCCAAAGCATCGCCGCCTTTCTGTTTTTTAATTTGTATAACCCCATTCATATATCTAAAAATTTCGGTTTTAAGAATATTCCCAAGCCCTAACATTCCTTCTGACAAATATGATTTTGTATTTTTATTATAGATCATTTTAACATTATTAAATACCAGCGGTTTTTCTAACTCATCTGGAAATTTTTTATAGTTGCCGTATACATTTAGGTCAGATAAAGCCTTATCGCCCCTTTCTTTTCCTAATAATTCAATTATTCCATGAGAAAATAAATTGCCTTCAAGAGGAACCGGAGTTAATGCCCCTATATATAACTCTAAATCTTTAGCCATTTTTTTTATTAGACTTGATTCAAAAAAGAAATCAACAACTAACATTAAATTAAAATTAACACTATCAGTAATACTATTATAATTTGCGTTTCCAACACTTGTTAATTTAACTTGACCTAAATCGTTAATTAAATTATAGCTGCCTTCGGAATTAATCATGCAATTTTTCGTATCGAGCCCCACATAGTTTCCTGGCAAACTTTTTTCATCTAATTTTTCTTTGTTAGAAATTTCATACTCTTTTGTTTCTCTATTGAAGGTTAATAATCCATCGGCTTCAATCACATTTTTTGAACTTCTGGCTCCTTGTAAAGATAGGAAGGCTGGATAAACCGAATTAGAATCTGAATTAAAAAACAAACCGGTTCCTACTTCTAATCCCTTCATATCTAATGCCTTTTTAGGAATTGGGATTAAGATTTCATTAGGATTAATTTCTCCAGAAAACTTTAAATATGATTTTCCTATTTTATTACAATTGTGTACAATTTTTGTTCCACCATCAAAAGTTAAAAACTCATCAGCTGCTTTTAAAAATACTTTGCCTGCAAAACTAAAATAATCATTAAATCTAAAATTTTCTTTTTCAGGAATATCTCCTTCTGAAATAGTTTGCCCTGAGGTGTCGGGTTTTATAATTTTGAAGTTTATTAAAAAACTTTTATCATTTTCGTCTTTATATTGATATTCACCAGATGCTAAATAATTTCGGCGACTAAAAATATTAGTCGTTGTATTATTAATTCGATGATATTTTGTAACTGTATTTGCTGAGATCCATGATTTTCGTAAAGTATCTAAAACTGCATTTTTAAATATGGTTACATCTCCATTGAATGGAAAAATTCTAGCATCGGCCACATCAATGTAAGGGGCATTCTTACATTTAATAATGTATTTATGCAAATTATAACTAGCGCCAGGAGCAAAAAAACGAAGTGAATCTTGTTTAGGATGAATACTAATAAACTCAGGCCCTTCTAAATCTATTCCGTTTTCTGCGGCCTCGGTATCCATTTTCTTTTGTGTGTCTCCAAGTTCAATTTCTTCAGCATCCATAAACCATTTAAATTGTTCCATGTATGCGATATATTGATTTTTAAGGAATTTAACATATGAGCCCTCTCCATTTGTTTTAAAAAGGCCTTCGCGTTTATCAAAATCTATTTTTGCATTAACATTATCTGTACTAAATGAAAATCCTTCGCCTTCAAACGCTTTTAACTTAAAATCTGCTGTGTCACTAAAAAATTTCCTCTTTGCAAACAATATTTTTTGAGAAAACAAATCTGCTTTTTCAAATTCAAATTTTCCATTGCCAGTTAATTCTTTATAAGATAAATCTAATCGACCCTTAAAAATAAAGTTTTCCTTGTATAATTGAAATGGCGTTTTGATGTTATATGCTTGCAATAAATCTTGATATGGTAAAAAATGTAGTCGCACGGTATCGCCGTGAGCAGTTGGAAATTCTGGGTTATCACCTTCTTTAACATCAAAAACATTTGCATTTCCATTTGCACTATCTGGAAATAATACTAGGTCAGAAACTTTAGATGCACTAGAACTGAAATTTAAATCGCCACCACCTCGCAAACCCTTATTGCTTAATCTAATTTCTTTATCAAAATTTGCTTTACCTCCATAAACCGGAAAGCCCCCAGTTGGTGTTTGATGAATAAATCCAAAAGAATAATCTTTCTGTAAACAAAGCACCTCTTTAAAATTTGGGAAAATACCTGCCGAATAAAAAGTACCTTCAAATCGTAAGGCTTCATTTCTGAAATTATCTAAACTATCAATACTAAAAGGATCTAATTTAAAATAAAATTTAGCTCTATTATAAACCCCTTTATAAACTAAGCGTTTATCATAATAAGCATAGCTTTCTTTAAAACACTTAAAGCTAGGAAATGTTGGTGCTTGACCATAGCCAGATTTGTTTTTTGGCGCATCAATTCGTAACTCCCCATCCAAATTTTCTATCAGTGTTTGTACTTTTTTAAATGGAACATTCCCATTTACATCAACCTGAAGAGCCTCAACATATATTTTAAGAGAATCAATGGTTTTCATTTTCACTTTAAATTGTTCGTAATCAAAAATAAAATCTTTCCCAACAAATTCAAATTTGCCAGAAGCCAATGTTCCACTAAATAATAGCTGTCTGTTTTTTTTCATAATTACCTCACGGTGCTTAGGAAACATAAATACTTTTTGAGTATCGCTTAACAAAACAGATTTTACACCATAAACATTAATATCGTAATTTAATAAATTCATAACGGCATTCTCTTTGCCAGAATTAACTGAGTGAATAGTTATTATATCATAATCGTTTTTATGTTTTGCGTTTAAAGCAAAATTAAATAGCCTCTCTCTAACAGTAACAATGTCTGTTTCAGGATTATAATAAATTAATCCAAACACGGCCATTTTAAAAATTATTGGCCTTAAATCAACCGCCAAATATTTGATGTGTTTAGCAAAATCAACTACCGAAAATGAGGCCGATTTGTTGTTTGCGTTATAAAAATCAATCATTCTGGTGATTGGACTAATCTGTTCTCCTAATTTTATAAGTTCAGCTTTTTGGGCATTATAGAAATCGGAAGATTCAAAATAAGCTTCGCCCTGAAAATTATTTGGCAAAAAATTAAACATCATAACAGAATCATCAACTGGCCAAACAATTTGTTCAAAATACATGTCGTATTTATGAAATGAATTTGAAAAAGGTGTTTTTTGCAGGCCATCTTCGCCTCGAACAATTGTAACAACGCGCTTATCAATTTGATAGTTAAAACTTAAGCCTGGATGAAAAATAGTGTCTTTATCTAAAAAAAATTTTATGATGCCTGGATTCGCAACAATTTTTTCATTATTCATTCCAAAGGCGCGCGCGCTAACTTCTAAAAACTTTTTCCCCTCCCGACTTAAGATTATTCTTGCAGGATTTGATGGGCTTCCTGAACCAACAAATTTAGAACCACGCATGCTAAATCCTCCATCATAATCTACATTAGGATAAATGTTTTTTACTAGTAAACGTTTACTATAAGAATCAAAGCGAGGATAAGTTTTTTCTCCATTTTCTGTAATAATTTTATCGTTAATTCGACCTAATTGTGGTTTATCAAAAAATTGTTTGCCAGTAAATATTACACTATCAGCAAAATAAGCTCCGGTTTTACAATCAATCGTATAATTTTTTATTAAAGCAAACACATCAATTTCTAATCCACTTTTTTCCCAACTAACTTTTCCACCCTTGCCTATAAATTTTCCACTATTCGGATAAAAAGTTCCAGAAGTTTTCTCTATGGCTAAACTATCGCCGTTAGGATTAGCGCCTACTAATGTAATTGAATTGAAAATTACGCGTGCAATCGTATCAAACTCAAATTTAAAATTTGTTTCCAAACTATAAAAAGAAAACGAAGGCGTTTTATAAAATTCATTCTTCTTAAATACATTCTCGCTCATATCCAAAAAAGACTGAATGCCCCGCAAAGACTTACCATTTATGATTTTATCTAAACAAGTTTGCCAATCTTTAAATATTTCGTTACTATGATTTGATTGAATAGAATTTATTAAAGTATTAATGTATCCATAAAAATATGGATATGGCTTAAATCTTTTTTTAAGCATTTCATTGGCGGTATTAATTGCCGCCTGTTTATAGTAGCCAGTAATGACGTTGTCTTTCCAAAGTTTTTCAAAGACTCGAATATAATCTTTTGCGGTTTCTTTATTCGCCGAATTATCAATAAAATAATCACTTAATTCTTTAGAAAATTTTACGGTGTCGTTCGAAAACTCTATAGTTTTCTGGGCATTTAAGTTTAGAATTCCAATAAATAAATTTGAAATAAAAAAGGGTATAAAAAAGGTTTTCAAAATGAAGAGAATTATTTATTCAAATATATAGAATCAATTATGTTATTTGTAATATTTCTTTTAAATCGAATTGATTCTAATTTGTTAATTAAAATAAATTACAACAAGCAGTCAAAATCAATATCTTTGTTTCTATTATTTAAAATATGGCAAATATAAAATATTCAGAACAGATCGCTGATGTTGAAACAGCAAAAAAATTAGGACTTTTAACGGAAGAGTTTGAGAGAATACAATCTATTTTAGGTCGCACGCCTAACTTTACTGAAGTATCTATTTTTTCTGTCATGTGGAGCGAGCATTGTTCTTATAAAAACTCAATTAATTGGTTAAAAACATTGCCTAAAGATGGCCCTCATATGTTATCAAAAGCCGGCGAAGAAAATGCTGGATTAGTAGATATTGGTGATGGTTTAGCTTGCTGTTTTAAAATAGAATCTCACAATCATCCAAGTGCTATTGAACCATACCAGGGAGCGGCTACCGGAGTTGGAGGAATTAATCGAGATATTTTTACAATGGGCGCCAGGCCTATTGCCCAATTAAATTCACTTCGGTTTGGTGATATTTCTTCACAAAAAACACAATGGTTAGTTAAAGGCATAGTTAAAGGCATAGGCGATTATGGAAATGCATTCGGCATCCCAACGGTAGGAGGCGAAGTTTTTTTTGATGAATGCTATAATGTAAATCCATTGGTAAATGCATTTAGCGCTGGCATTGTAAAACACGGCGAAACAATCAGCGCAACTTCATATGGTATTGGTAATCCTGTTTTTATTGTTGGCTCCTCTACAGGAAAAGATGGTATTGCAGGGGCAGCATTTGCTAGTAAAGATTTAACCGAAGATTCTGCAAAAGATTTACCCTCAGTTCAAGTTGGAGATCCTTTTCAAGAAAAATTATTATTAGAAGCAACGCTCGAAGTAATTAAAACTGGCGCCGTAATAGGTATGCAAGATATGGGCGCAGCAGGAATAACCTGCTCAACATCAGAAATGAGCGCAAAAGGAAAGCATGGAATGAATATTTGGCTAGATAAGGTTCCTACTCGTCAAGCGGGCATGCATCCATTCGAAATTCTTTTATCCGAATCGCAAGAGCGAATGTTAGTTGTTGTTGAAAAAGGCAAAGAAAATTTAGTACAATCCGTATTCGAAAAATGGGATCTTAACTGCGCTCAAATCGGCGAAGTTACCGCTGGAGAACGTTTAAAATATTTTATGAATAAAGAATTAGTTGCTGATGTGCCAGCAGATGTTTTAGTTCTTGGGGGAGGCGCACCAGTTTATACTCGCGAATATAAAGAACCCTCCTACTTTGCAGAGTCTAAAAAATTTAATATAAATTTAGTTGAAGAACCTAATCAATTAAAACCTGTTATGCTGTTTTTAGCCAATCACCCGAATCTAGCTAGTAAAAAATGGGTTTATAATCAATACGACAGCATGGTTGGGACATTAAATATGAGTACAAACAAACCTAGTGATGCCGCCATTGTAAATATAAAAGGTACAAAAAAAGCACTCGCCATGACTGTAGATTGTAACGCACGTTATGTTAATGCTGATCCTGAAATTGGTTGCGCAATAGCCGTTAGTGAAGCTGCAAGAAATATTGTTTGTAGCGGAGGAATTCCAAGCGCTGTAACTAATTGTTTGAATTTTGGCAATCCTTATAATCCTGAGGTTTATTGGCAATTTGTTGGAGCTATTAAAGGGATGAGTAAAGCTTGCATTACATTTCAAACCCCAGTTACTGGTGGTAATGTGAGTTTTTATAATCAATCTAGTTATGAGGGCCCTGTTTTTCCTACACCAACAATTGGAATGATAGGAATCTTAGAAGATAAATTAAATCAAACAACTCTCGATTTTAAAAACGAAGGCGATTTAATTTATTTGGTAGGCGAAAGTAAAAACGATATTTCTTCTTCCGAATATTTATATAGTTATCATAAAATTAATAATACGCCCGCTCCTTTTTTTGATTTAGAAACTGAACATCTTATTCAGGCCTCTATTACTAAACTTATTAAATTAAAATTAATTAATTCGGCCCACGATGTTAGTGATGGCGGTTTATTTATAAATTTATTAGAAAGTAGTATGGTAAACAATTTAGGTTTTGAGATTAATAGTGATGTATCAATTCGTAAAGACGCCTTTTTGTTTGGAGAATCTCAAAGCAGAGTTGTCGTAAGCATATCCGAACATCAACTTCATTCGTTTGAAGCAGAATTAAATAAACAGGGGGCAAAATATAGTAAACTTGGCCAGGTTAAAGGAAAAAACATAGTTATAGATAG
The DNA here is from genome assembly GCA_945887955.1 of Chitinophaga pinensis. Lineage (GTDB taxonomy): Bacteria > Bacteroidota > Bacteroidia > B-17B0 > Aurantibacillaceae > Aurantibacillus. The sequence continues at coordinate 29,102 of CAMCZO010000006.1, forward strand.
TGAGAATTTCGGAACTATTATTGAATTCAAAGAGGGTTTCGAAACTAGCCTGGAAAAATATTTAAACTAAATAAGTTCAATGATCTTTAAAAAAATCGGTGACATCCAATTAATAAGTATAAATTATAATTAATTTATTTAGCCGAATTTTAATTAAATAATTTTTAATTTCCTTTTTATTGATTAAATTTAGAAACTAATTAATAATTTATTTACATATGAAAAATTTTACATTAACTGTTATCCTTTTATCAATAAGTTTAACGGCGTTTTCTCAAACGCCTCGCATGTCTTTATACGAAGAATTTACTGGCGAAACTTGCCCGCCATGCGCATCAGCTAACCCTCCGTTAAATCTTTTGTTGGCATCCCCAACCAATACACCAAAAATTGTTGCTATTAAGTGGCAAGTTCCAATACCTTCTGCGCCATCTAATACTTGGTCATTATATCAAACCAATAAAGTTGAAATCGATTGGAGATGGAAAAGCGTTGCAGCGGGTGGATATGGATATGTTCCAGCAATTAATTCAGCCCCATCGGGCAAGATTGATGGAGAAGCTCCTTCTGTTTTTGGCGCAGCCTCAGCTCACCCAGCAAATTTAAATAATAATGTTATATCAACCGCTCAATCGTATACATCTGCTTTTTCAATTTCTGTTTCTCGTGCATGGGATGCAAGCTGTAGTTCAATTAACTTAACTGTAAGTATTGCAGCAAGTGCTAACTTTAATGCTGTTGGAGCTTTAAAATTCAGAACCGTAATGGTTGAAAATAACATCGACTTCCTAACTGCCCCTGGATCAAACGGCGAAAAACATTTTGAAGACGTAGCTATTAAATCCTTTCCAACTCTTCAATCAGGAATTTCAATGGCCTCTTCATGGACTATAGGACAAACTCAAACATTTACTCTTAATTGCCCAATTCCATCATATACTAGAAAAAAAGAAGAAATTGCTTTTGTTTGCTTTATTCAAGACGATGGTAATACAAAAGTTGCTCAAGCAACACGAGTTAGTAAAGTAGCTATGCCCTCTGAGGCGCTTGCAGCTTTAAATGCCAAAGTAGAAGTAACTTGCAGCAATTCAATCACGCCTCAAATTACCTTAAGAAATGACGGCCTTTCTTCGATTAATACGATTACAATAAACCCATATACAGATGGAATAGCCGCTAATCCAATGGTTTGGAATGGAATTTTAGCAGCAGGCACAAGCACAACCATTAACTTAAATTCTATTCCTACTCCAACTGCAAATGGGGCACACACCTTTTCATTTAATGTTAATTTAAATGTGCCTGCGTTTAACTTAACCTACTCTGCAAACAAAGTTTCTTATCTGGTTGCTTCTAATTTTTCAGGTAACAGCGTTTCTGAAAGCTTCGCTGCAGCTACATTTCCTCCATTAAACTGGGCTAACAGCAATCCTAATTCTGGTCCGTCTTGGTCAAGAGTAACTAATGCAGGTGGATATAATTTATCATCTCAATCTACTAAATACGATTTTTTTAATAACCCAGCCATTGGTGATGTTGATAATTTATATTTAGCCCCTATGAATTTGTCAGGTGGTGCTGCTCCCGAGTTATCTTTTGATTTAGCTTATGCTCAAAGAAATGCTAATAGTAACGATCAACTTGAAGTGTTTGTTTCTGATAATTGTGGTGCTAGTTGGACAAGTTTTTATAGTAATGCTGGTTTAGTTTTGGCTACAGCGCTTCCTACTCCGCTTTCTTATGTTCCAGATGTAAATGATATTTCTCAATGGCGCACCGAAAACATTACTCTTACAGGATTTAATAAGCCTTCGGTTTTAGTAAAATTTACAACTACAAATAATAATGGGAACAATCTTTATCTTGACAACATAAATCTTTCGCAAGCTCAACCAATTGGTATCAAGAAAAATGATTTAGCCTTTCAAAATATAGAAGTATACCCTAATCCTAGTAATGGCGAAACAACTTTAAAAATAAATTTACCTAACACATTAAAAGGAAAATTAATTATTACGAATACATTAGGTCAATTAGTTTATTCAAATTCGGTTAACTTAAAGGCAGGCTTAAATTATGTTCAATTAGACCTAACTTCATTTTCAACAGGAATTTATACAGTTGTTTTAGAAACAGAATTAGGAACCTGTAACAAAAAAATATCTCTTAATAAATAATTTTATTTAATAAAGTAAAAAAATGAAAAAAAGTACTCTAAGCTTTTGTTTTTTAATTACATGCCTAGCTGTGTTTTCGCAAACACCTCGATTATCATTATACGAAGAGTTCACCGGGGAAAATTGTCCGCCATGTGCATCAGCTAATCCTCCTCTAAATCTATTATTGGCTTCTCCAACCAACACGCCAAAAATCGTAGCAATTAAATGGCAAGTTCCAATTCCTTCTGCTCCATCTAATACATGGTCTTTGTATCAAACCAATAAAGTTGAAATCGATTGGAGATGGAAAACTTTAGCAAGTGGTGGATATGGATATACTCCAGCAATTAACTCGGCCCCATCTAGTAAAATTGATGGGCAAGAAGCGAGTGTTTTTGGAGCATCTTCAGGTCATCCAGCTAATTTAAATAACAATGTTATTTCTTCAGCCGCAGCGGTTCCTTCAGAATTTAGCATTAATATGACTCGTGCATGGAACCAAGCATATAGCGCCGTAAACTTAACAGTTAATATTCAAGCTACTCAATCTTTTTCTGCTACTGGAAATTTAATATTCCGTTTAGTTATGATCGAAAGACATGTCCATTTCGTTACTGCACCAGGTACTAATGGCGAAAAAGATTTTGAAGATGTGGCAGTAAAATCATTTCCTACATTACAAAATGGAACTCCAATGACCGCCGGAACATGGAGCGTTGGTCAAACTCAAACGTTTACTATTAATTGTCCATTACCATCATACATCAGAGACAAATCTGAAATTGCATTTGTTGGATTTATTCAAGATGATGGCAATCAAAAAGTAGCTCAAGCTGGTTTGGCTAATAGCGAAGGGCTTTCTAACGACGCAAAAGCTGTTTCTGCTTTTGTGCCAAATTTATCTTGTACCAATACGATTGATCCTGATGTTACAATCAAAAATAATGGAAACAACGGCATAACAAATTTTACTATAACACCTTATATTGATGGAATTATAAAGCCTATATTTTCTTGGAGCGGAAACTTGGCAGTAGGCGCTTCAACAACTATGGCTATCGGTTCAATCAGTGTTAGTGGCGGATCTCATACATTTTCATATAACATAAGTGCTGTAAGTGGAACTGACAATAATTTAGTAAATAACAGTGCAACTACTAAATTTGTTACCATTTCTAACTATCAAACTACCCCTATAGTTGAGGGATTTACTTCTACATTTCCTCCTTTAAAATGGTCAACATTTAACACGACTTCTGGACCAAGTTGGGTTAAAAGTACTTCTTGCGGTGGTTTTGGTTTATCTTCCGAATCAACTAAAATGGATTTTTATACTTACGCAGCAGGAACTATTAATGAATTAATTTTGCCACCAATTAATTTAGCTGGTGTGATTACACCTACTTTAACTTTTGATTTAGCTTATGCTACTTATGCCAACGAGGCCGATAAATTAGAAGTATTTGTTTCAGATGATTGCGGAGATAATTGGACAAACGTTTATGATAAATCAGGAACAAATCTAAATACTGCACCAGCGACTACATCACCTTTTGTTCCTTCGGCAGCACAATGGAGAAACGAAAGTGTTAATTTGTTTGGATATTCAAACCCATCTATTTTGCTAAAATTTGTGGCCACAAGCGCATATGGCAACAATCTATATATAGATAACGTGAATCTTTCTCAATTAAATCCGGTAGGTGTTTTTTCTACGCCATTGTCTAATATTAACATAGAAGTATTCCCTAATCCAACAAGTGGCGATGTTAACTTAACAGTTAATTCAATTAATAATTCAAATTATAGAATTAATTTAATTAATTCTTTAGGACAAGTGATTTTTGAAAAAAACTTTAATTTTTCTATTGGGATAAACAATATTCAAATTGAAACTAAACAATATCCTGAAGGAATATATAATGTTGTTCTTGAATCGAATAATACAAAAACTACAAAAAAAATAACTATAATTAAATAATATTCTATTGTAGAAATTTAAAAGATTTAAAATGAAAATAATAATAATTAATTTAGCCCTAGTTTTTTCTTTAAAAGTATTTAGTCAAAATAATATTTTAATTAATTTTATTAACACTACAAATACAGTAGCAGCAGGATCTACAATTTATACAACAACGACTGCTGAAAATACAAGAGAAATTATTTTAGACATTAAAAATATTAGTAATTCTACAAAATCATATTTTGTAAAACGCTACGATATTATTTTGAATGCAGTTAATTCGACTACCGCTGTTGCAAGATTTTGTTTTGCAGGTAATTGTTATTTAGCAGGCACTTTAATTTCCCCCAACTCATTAACCTTAAATCCAGGTCAATCTGCATCATCTATTCAGGGAGACAATCAAGTTTTAAATTGTGATTTAGATGAGGCTGCTGCAATTGGATACAGTTATATTAAATATTCTTTTATAAATGCTATAAATTCTTCTGATTCATTGCAATTTTCTATAAAATATAATGATCCAAATGCCCCTCTTGCAATAATGGAAACAAGTAAAAATTTAGATGCGTTTAATTTTTTTCCTAATCCAGTTTCAGATGAACTTACGGTTAAAATAAAAGCCACTAAAAATGATAAAAGTATTTTAAATATTTATAATGGAATAGGAGCAATAACAATCAAAAAAGAATTTTATTTAACTGAGGGTGAAAATGTTTTTCAAATTAACACACGTGAATTACCGGTTGGAATCTATTTTGCTTCCTTAAAAATTAACAATTCAACTTTTACTAAGAAATTAATTATTAAATAAATTCTTTTTTTTGGTTTTTAAATTTTATCATTAAAAAATAAAATTTCATTCTACAAAAAACAAAAGTAATCTACAATAAAAACAGTTTACTTCTGCTTAGGCTTTAAAGTCGTTTTTATTTTGCTTTTTACAATAAAAGCATTTGGGAATTCTATTTGAATTTCTTTAAAGGCGGCAAACGCTTCAAGTATAGTTTTAAAATCGCCAATTAATATTACGAAATTTGGCCGCTGATACTCTTCGTAATTTGAATACTCATTAAACTTAGAACTAAATTTAAGTCTTAATGCATTTGCTTCATCTCTATCAACACCAAAAAAAATTTTTAAACGATAGCCATCTTTTTCGCCTCCTGTTAAACGATGATATTCTGCTTTTTTTGCTATTAGCTGATCAACTTTTAATTGTATTTGCTCTTGATTATTTTGGGCGATAACATTTATAAAACTTATCAATGTTGAAGATAAAAAAAGAAATCGCCTAAAAAATTTAGAATTCATAATAACAAATTTACTCTAAATTAGTATTTATAGGTCAATTTTTACTAATTTTAAGTATTATTATAATTCAAAATAATGGACAAATTTTCATACCTAGGAAACGGCGATATAAATGCAATTGAAGGACTTTTTATCCAATACCAAAATGACGCAAATTCTGTAGACAAATCTTGGCAAGATTTTTTTAAGGGATTCGAATTCTCAAGAACTTCTTTTGACGCATCAAATGAAACAATTCCTGAAAATGTAAACAAAGAGTTTAAAGTCTTAAGTTTAATAACTGGATATCGTCAACGAGGCCATTTATTTACAAAAACCAATCCTGTTCGTCAACGAAGAGATTATAAACCAAATTTAGATTTAATAAATTTTGGGCTAACCGAAAATGATTTACAAACATTTTTTCAAGCAGGAAATGAAATCGGAATCGGAAAAGCAAAACTAATTGATATTATCGCGCATTTAGAACAAACATATTGCGGAAGTATTGGAGTTGAATTTCTTTTTGTTAGAGAGCCTAATGTTATTAAATGGCTTCAGGAGCGAATGGAAAAAAATAAAAACACTCCCAATTATTCAAAAGCAGAAAAAGAATCTATTTTAAAAAAACTCACTAAAGCAGTTGTATTTGAAAACTATTTACACACAAAATTTGTAGGACAAAAACGATTTTCATTAGAAGGTGCAGAAGCACTTATTCCAGCTATAAATTTATTAATGGAAAAGGGAGCCGATTTAGGAATCATTGATTATGTTATTGGAATGCCTCATCGCGGAAGGCTTAATGTACTTACAAACATAATGAAAAAGTCATATAAAGATGTTTTTACTGAGTTTGAAGGAAGGCCAAGTGAAGATGCTCTTTTTGATGGCGATGTTAAATATCATATGGGCTTTTCTTCAGATCAAATTAGTGATAATGGGATTAGCGTTCACATGAGTTTAACCCCAAATCCTTCTCATTTAGAAACCGTTGCTCCTGTAGCAGAAGGAATAATCCGTGCAAAAATTGATGGTAGGCATAAAGGAGATTATTCTAAAGCCTGTTCAGTGATGATGCATGGAGATGCTGCTATTGCTGGGCAAGGAATAGTATATGAAGTTTTACAAATGAGCCAGTTAGATGGTTATAAAACTGGTGGCACTATCCATTATGTTGTTAATAATCAAGTTGGTTTTACTACGAATTTTATCGATGCCCGATCTTCAACTTATTGTACGGATGTAGCAAAAGTAGTTTTATGCCCAGTGTTTCATGTAAATGGAGATGATGTGGAAGCCTTAGCATTAGTGTCGCAATTAGCCATGGAGTTTAGACAAACATTTCATAGAGATGTTTTTATCGATTTATTATGTTACCGAAAACATGGGCATAACGAAGGGGATGAGCCTAGATTTACTCAGCCCTTATTATATAAATTAATTGCCGCGCATCCAAATCCAAAAGATATTTATGTAAAAAAATTGATTTCTGAAAATTCTGAATTTGAAGCGATTTCAAAAGAAATAGAAACTGCATTTAAAGCTGAATTAGACTTAAATTTAGATGAAGCTAAAAAAGCTGAAAATGTAAAAGGTAATTCCTTTTTACAAGGATCTTGGTTAGGTGTAAAAATGGCTAATTCTTCTGATTTTGATGAATCGCCGAACACGGCAATTGATAAAAATATTTTTTTAGAAATAGCAAATAAAATAACAACGCTTCCTGCTGATAAAAATTTTTTTAATAAAACACAAAAAGTTTTTGATGATAGAAAAGCAATGATTACAAATAATAGTTATGATTGGGCTATGGGAGAATTGATGGCATACGGAACGATTATGAACGAAGGCTTCCCTGTTCGTTTTTCGGGACAAGATGTTGAAAGAGGCACTTTTTCGCACCGCCATGCTGTTATTAAATTAGAAGATAGCGAAGAAAAATATACTCCACTAAATAATATTAACGCCAAAGTAAAATTTAATATTTATAATTCGTTATTAAGTGAATATGGTGTGCTTGGTTTTGAATATGGCTATGCTTTTGCTTCCCCAAACACTTTAACTATTTGGGAATCGCAATTTGGAGACTTTTTTAATGGCGCTCAAATAATAATTGATCAATATTTAACTTCTGCTGAATATAAATGGAGGCGAATGAATGGACTAGTTATACTTTTGCCTCATGGTTACGAAGGTCAAGGACCAGAGCATTCAAGCGCTCGTATTGAAAGGTTTTTACAAGCTTGCGCCGAGAACAATATGCAAATAATAAATGCAACAACTCCTGCACAACAATTTCATGCTCTTCGCCGTCAATTAAAAAGAGAGTTTCGTAAGCCATTAATTTGCTTTACACCAAAAAAACTTTTACGTTATCCAAGTTGCGTTAGTAAACTAAAAGATTTCACAGATTCTAAATTTATAGAAGTGCTTGATGACACAATTAATATAAAAAAACCTAGCCGTTTAGCATTTTGTTCAGGAAAAATATATTACGATCTAATTGAAAGACGCGAAAAAGAAAAATGCACCGATATTGTATTTATTCGATTAGAACAATTATATCCATTCCCTCAAAAACAAGTTGACCTTATTATTAAAAAATACAGCCATGTAAAAGAATATTTGTTTATTCAAGAAGAACCCGAAAATATGGGGCCTTGGCGCTTTGTAGATAAAAATATGCGAGCACTTAACTTAAAATATTTTGGAAGAGATGAAGCTGCTAGTCCGGCAACTGGCTTTGCAAAAAGGCATGCTGCTGAAAACGAAGAAATTATGTCAAATATTTTCTCTAAAGTAAAATAATATAAACTGAAACATAACTTATGGCAATTATAGAATTAAAAGTACCAAGCCCAGGAGAGTCTATTACTGAGGTGGTTATTTCAAAATGGATAAAAAATTCTGGCGATGTCGTTGAAAAAGATGAGGTTTTAGCTGAAATTGAATCTGATAAAGCTACATTAACATTAAATGCTGAAGAAAGTGGTAAAATAGAAGTATTAGCCCCAGAAGGAACTACGGTAAAAGTGGGTCAAGTTGTTGTTAAAATAGACACATCATTTAAACCAGAAATAAAAGTAGATATAAAGAAACCGGAAATAAAAGTAGAAGCTAAAAAAGAAGTAATTGAAACAAAAGCCATTCCGATTATTGCACCCTCTTATGCAATGGGCACGCCGAGTCCCGCTGCCTCAAAACTAATGACTGAAAATAAAATTACATCTAATCAATTAACAGGGAGTGGCAAAGATGGAAGAATAACTAAACAAGATGTGCTTATTGCATTATCTAACGGCTTGCATACTGCATCAAATGTTTTAAGTAATAGCTGGCAAGGAAATCGAGATAAAGATCGAGTAAAGATGACCACTCTTCGTAAAACAATTGCTAAACGCTTAGTAGCTGTTAAAAATGAAACGGCAATGTTAACTACATTTAATGAAATTGACATGAGCGAAATATTCGCTATACGGGCAAAGTATAAAGATAAGTTTAAAGAAGTGTATGGAACTAATATTGGCTTTATGAGTTTTTTTACAAAAGCTGTTACTGAGGCATTGTATCATGTTCAAGCAGTAAACGCAACAATTGATGGCGACGAAATTGTGTATAATAGATATTGCGATATTGGGATTGCAGTTAGTGCGCCAAAAGGCTTGATGGTGCCAGTATTGAGAAGTGCAGAATTAATGAGTTTAGCTCAAATAGAATCTGGCATTAAAGACCTAGCGCTAAAAGCGCGCGATGGTAAATTAACTATTCCTGATATGGAAGGAGGAACTTTTACCATTACGAATGGCGGAGTTTTTGGATCAATGATGAGTACTCCAATTATTAATCCGCCGCAAAGTGCTATTTTAGGAATGCATAATGTAGTTGATAGGCCAATGGCGGTTAACGGACAAGTGATAATTCGGCCAATGATGTATGTGGCATTAAGTTATGATCATCGAATTATTGATGGCAAAGAAAGTGTAAGCTTTTTAGTAAAAGTAAAAGAAATGCTTGAAAACCCAAGTCGAATGTTATTTGGCGGCAAAAAGCCAGAAGAAATATTGTTGGGGCTTTAAAATACCAGGATTTAAAAATAAATTATTTTCTTTCTAAATCTATTTTTTCATCACCATTTTTATAAGGGACATAAGACATTATAAACTGAAACATCTCTTCTGTTGTCTTCATACTTTCAGCTCCACTTCCTTGAGAAATATTTTGTGGTGGATGAAATGGATTGTTTGAATTATTTTTTGTGTTATCAAATTCACCAAAAACATGGATAGATGAACCCTGAATTAATTTTACTGGATTTTTAAATGTATAATAATACTGCCATCTAAAATCCCATTTTTTTATTTTTATTAATGGAATAGTATCTCCATTAGGATTTAAAGCGAAAGCCCAAAAGGTTTTTCCTATCAAATGCATGTGAGGATTAACCGATATTAATGAAATAGATTTAGACAAAGTTGTTTGAGTATGAAATGTTTTAATTTGATTGGCGGGAATTAAAAAATCAGGCTCAATTTTAGAAACGCCAAAGGTGCCTAATTGTAATTCAAGTAATGGGCGCTCTATAGGGTTTTTTCGAAAAAAAACATTTATATAACTACTGTCTTTTATCGAAAGGTTACTTGGCCCAAAATGAATATTGTTTAATAAAAAAGCGCCGTGTTTTTTTATATGAAATCCACCAATACTTTTGGGATAAATTGGTGGAATATATCCTGGCAAATAATACACTGTGTTTTGAGTAAGTGTCGGAAATTTTGGATTTAAATTATCTGTATAGGGAATGTGCATTTTTTTATACACGTCTATTAATTCAGATTTTGTGTCAGAGTGAATTGCTTCGCCTGTAAAATAATTAAATGATCGATTTGGAGTATAACTAATTAAATGCCCATTTACATGATGAACTAATTTTCGGTGATGAGGTACAAATTCAACGAAATCAACTAGAGTGTCGCTTGGTAGTTCATATGGAAATTTAATTATCAAAAAAGCATCAGTGCCATTCCCTTCAATAGAAATAGCTTGCTTTGATTTAATAACCAAATCTGGCTTTCTAAAATAAGAGCCTTTATAATATTTTGGAACAAGCGGCTCAATCAAACTATCGCCTCGCAATAAACCCCCATCAACCCATTTTTTAATTAATTCAATTTCTGATTTTTTTAAAACTCTTTCACCAACAAAATGAGAATAATTTACATCTGCTGGCCATGGAGGCATGAAGCCTGTTTGAGTAACAAATTTAATGAGTTTAGCTTTTTTGATTGCATCAGAATAATTTAATAAATTAAATGGCCCACTTTCTCCAGGGCGATGACAGGCGGTGCAATTTTTAAATAAAATTGGAGCAATATGTTTACTCCATGTAATTTTTTCGTCGCTAAAAGTAACATCTTCGTTTACTTGATTATTCGTACAAGAAATAAATAAAATAAAAAAATAATAAAAAAAATATTTTTGTAATTTATAAATAATCAAAAAGACTAAAATCTAATAATTATAATAGGGAGCAATCATTAAATAAACGATAACGCCAGTAACTGTTACATACAACCAAATAGGATAACTAAACCGTGTTAGTTTTTTGTGTTTTTCCCGCTGATCAGTTAATCCATAATAAAAAGATAACAACACCATTGGCAAAACGGCTACTGCTAAAAAAATATGCGATAATAAAATAATTACATACAAGGGTTTAATACCAGACACCGTGTTGCTCTCTTCAGGACTCATAATTTCGTCATGATTAAGGTCGCCAAATTTAGTATCCGGAATAAAATAGTGAGCCGTAACATAACTTAAAATAAACAACACACTTAAAATAAAAGCACTAATATTTAATTTTTTATGTCGTTCGATATTTTTATTTTTTATAGCCCATAAAGAAAAAAGTAATAGAATACTGCAACTGCCATTTAAAAATGCATTTAGTTTTGGCAAAGAGTAAATGAAATGAGGGAATGAATCGGGGTGGGGGATCCATTTTTGATTTAACACAACTACTAGCGCGCAAACAGCAACTGTAGTTGAATATATTATTATTTTAACTCTTTTTTCGCTGAGTTGATTAAAATCTATCATTTAATTTTAATTGAGTAATGAATAAAAAATAAAAATCACATTGCATTTAATTGTTCTTGACTAACTCCAGTAGACGAATATCCTCCATCGTGAAATAAATTTTGCATAGTAACCATACGAGTTAGATCAGAAAATAAACTTACTGTATAATTTGCGCAATCTTCGGCGCTAGCATTTCCTAATGGAGATTGCATTTCTGCAAAGTTATAAAAATCACTAAATCCTTTTATTCCACTGCCAGCAGTAGTTTTAGTAGGGGATTGTGAAATAGTGTTGATTCTTACTTTTTTATGTTTACCATAATGGTATCCGAAAGTGCGAGCAATACTTTCTAATGTCGCCTTAAAATCTGCCATGTCCGTATAAAATGGATAAACTCGCTGAGCACCTATGTATGTTAAGGCCACAACGCTAGCCCAATCATTTAAAGCATCTAATTTATGGGCGACAGCTAACATTTTATGAAATGATAATGCAGAAACATCAAATCCCTTATTTACATAATCATAATTTAGTTCTGTGTAAGGAATGTTTTTTCGAATATTAACGCTCATTCCTATGGAGTGTAAAACAAAATCAATTTTTCCGCCTAAATGAGTCATAGAATCCGTGTAAAGTTTTTCAATATCTTCAACACTCGTGGCGTCGGCCGGAATTATTAATGAATTTGTTTTGGTTGCTAATTTATTTATTTCTCCCATTCGCATAGCAATTGGAGCATTGCTTAACACAAATGTTGCTCCTTCTTCATGAGCACGGAGTGCAACTTTCCAGGCAATTGAATTTTCGTCTAATGCCCCTGTAATAATTCCTCGTTTTCCTTTTAATAAATTGTAGGCCATAATTTAATTTTTAATAGTGCAAATATAACATTATCATATAAAATTTCTAAGTTCAAAAAAGTAATTAATGAGTATTCTTAATTTAATAACTCAATTACTACTTAATAGCTCAGTAGCATTTTTTATTGCAGAAACTGTAGGATTGCTTTTGCTTAACATTTTAGCAATTTCATTAATCCGCTCAGCTTTATTAAGTTGTTTTATATAAGAAACTGTTTTGTCCTCATTGTCTTTTTTATAAACAAACAAATGATGATCTCCCTTACTTGCCATTTGAGGCAGATGTGTTATGGCAATTACCTGCATATTATTTCCCATACTTAATAATATTTCGCCAATTTTATCAGCTACATCCCCACTTACACCAGTATCTATTTCATCAAAAATAATAGTAGGCAATTGTTTTTTTGAAGCTAGTAATGCTTTTAGACTCAGCATTAGTCGAGAAAGCTCGCCACCGCTTGCTACTTTGTGCAGTTCATTAAGTTCGGCGCCTTTATTCGCAGTGAATAAAAATTTTAATTCGTCTAAGCCATTAATACCTAAATCCGATTTTTGACTGAGTACAATTTTAAAAATTGCATTTTCCATAGAGAGTTCGGCCAATGTCTTTTTTATTGTTTGCTCTATTCCATGTATAGCTTTAGTTCTTAATTTAGTTAATTCTTCGCTAAGTTTTAAGCAATTATTTTGAGAAATCTGAATTAGTTTTTGTTTAGAAATAATTGTGTTTTCGATAGAATTGAATTGATTTAATTTATTTTCAATATCTGATTTTATTTTTAATAAGTCCTCTTCGGTATTTACTTGATGTTTTTTTAACAAGCGATTTAGCTTATCCATTTTTATATTTACCTGACTTAATTTATCAGAATCAAATACTACCTCATTTGCAGCGTCTTCAATGTCTGCCGACAATTCTTTTAATTCGATGTATAGGGAATGAATTCGATCGGTTAATAACGAATAGTTTTTACTGTATTTAGATAATGATTGTAAAGATTGTTTTGTTTTTCCTAAATCAATTAAAATATTTATTTCGTTACCACTAATTGCATTGCTTGCCGCCAATAAATTACTTTTAATTATTTCTGAATTTTCAAGTTTAGAACTTTCCTCTTCGAGGCCACTTAATATACCAGCTTTAATTTCGGTTTCTTCTAACTCGCTATAAAGAAATTGAAAATAATCTAATTCTTTTTTAGCTAATTTTTCTTGTTCCTGAAGAGATTGTAGTTCAATTTTTGATTTTGTAAATGAGCTAAATTCTATTTTATATTCTTTAAATATTTTTAAACTCTCTGCAAAAGTATCCATCAATTCTAATTGAAAGTTAGATTGATTAAGTAATAAGGTTTGGTGTTGAGAATGGATATCAATTAATTTTTCGGACAACAATTTTAAAACCGATAAACTTACGGGCGAATCATTTAAAAAACTACGCGATTTTCCATCAGCATTTATCTCTCGACGAAGGATAAGATTTGGTTCAAAATCTAAATCATGTTCTAAAAAAAAACCGTTTAAATCCAAATTTGTGGCCGAAAATTCTGCCTCGATAATACATTTTTTTGTTTTTAAATTTAATGCACTTAAATCTGCTCTTTTACCAAGTGCTAACGATAGAGCTTCTAAAAAAATTGATTTTCCTGCGCCCGTCTCTCCTGTAATTACTGTTAAGTTTCCAGGAAAAGAAACTTCCATTTCATTAATCAAAGCAAAATTGCTTATGTGAAGCCTTTTAAGCATGGGCTAATTTCGGATTATTTAATTCAAATAAAAACACTTTGAACAAAAATAGTTTATCGCTAATAATTTCCCTTATTTTATTTCCCATTCTTTCCAATCCATTTCTTCACCATTTAAAATTCCTAAATAACTTATATATCGTTCGTTACTAATCTCTCCTTTTTCTACTGCATTAATAATTTCGCATTTTGGCTCATTAACATGAATGCAGTTGTTGAATTTACAATTATTCATTCGAGATCTAATTTCAGGAAAATAATGTCCAACTTCTTCTTTTTTCATATCCACTAACCCTAGTTCTTTAATTCCTGGCGAATCAATAATGCTGCCTCCAAAAGATAATTGATGCAGTTCTGCAAAAGTAGTTGTATGTTTTCCTTTTGCATGAGCTGAAGAAATTACACCAGTTTTAATATTTAAATTAGGTTCTAAGGCATTTACGAAAGTCGATTTTCCTACACCCGAATGCCCAGCAATTAAAGTGGTTTTATCTTTAAATACTATTGTTAAGGCATTAACTTGGGCCTTATCGTAACTACTCACTTCGAAACACTCATATCCAATTTGAGAATATAAATTAATGACGTTTGTTTGAATTTCTTTCATTTCAATGCTTAACAAATCGCACTTATTAAAAATAAGTTTTGCAGGAATTTGATAGGCTTCTGCCGTTATTAAAAATCGATCGATAAAGCCTAAACTTGTTCGTGGAAAAACTAAAGTCACAATTAACACCGCTTGATCTAAATTACTAGCAATGATTTGAGATTGCTTACTTAAATTTATAGATTTACGAATAATATAATTTCGTCTTGGATGAATTTTTTTTATACAAGCTTCCCCATTTTCTTCTAAGTCAAAATCTACTAGGTCTCCTACCGCAATAGGATTAGTCGTTTTCCTGCCTTCTAATCTTATTTTTCCTTTTAAAACGCAATCATAAATAATGTCTTGCGATTTAACAAAACACCTGCTTCCAGAAGATTTAATAACAATTCCGTTCATTTTTATTTGGGCAAAGTTAATAAATAAAGTGTTTTTTATATTTATAAAAATTAACTACTTATCTTTTAATTAATTAGTAATTTAGCGCTGTTTTTAATAAAAAAAATCATGAAAGAAGTATATATTGTATCAGCTATAAGAACCGCATTTGGGTCTTTTGGTGGGACCTTAGCTGGTGTTTCTGCTACAAAACTTGGAGCTGCAGCTATAAAAGGAGCTTTAGATAAAATAAAATTAGATGGTAAATTAGTAAACGAAGTCATAATGGGTTCTGTTTTACAAGCTAATTTAGGGCAAGCGCCTGCAAGGCAAGCAGCAAAATTTGCGGGCTTACCTGATCATGTTAATTGTACCACCGTTAATAAAGTATGTGCTAGTGGCATGAAATCTATTATGCTGGCTGCTCAAAGTATTATGTTAGGAGATAATGATGTGGTAGTAGCTGGTGGAATGGAAAATATGAGCGCTGTTCCATTTTATTCAGATAGTACCCGTTGGGGCGCAAAATATGGAAACGCGCAATTGATTGACGGCTTAGCTAAAGATGGCTTAACCGATGTGTATGGAGATTTTCCTATGGGTAATTGCGCAGAATTATGCGCAAAAGAAATGAATTTTTCGCGCGAAGCACAGGATGCTTTTGCTATTGAATCTTATAAAAAATCTGCAGCAGCATGGAGTGCAGGTAAATTTAAAGATGAGGTTGTAGAAATAACTGTAAAGACAAAAAAAGGAGATGTTTTATTTTCAGAAGATGAAGAATATAAAAATGTGAACTTTGAAAAAATACCTACTTTAAAGCCGGTATTTATTAAAGAAGGCACCGTAACAGCCGCTAATGCAAGTACCATGAATGATGGCGCAGCAGCTTTAGTTTTAATGAGTAAAGAAAAAGCAGAAGAATTAGGCTTAAAGCCTTTAGCAAAAATAAAAGGATTTGCCGATGCAGAGCAGGCTCCTGAATGGTTTACAACATCTCCAAGTTTGGCAATGCCAAAAGCGGCTCAAAAAGCAGGCTTAACCATAAAAGATTTAGATTATTTTGAATTTAACGAAGCCTTTAGTGTTGTTGGCTTAGCAAATATAAAATTATTGGATTTAGATGCGAGCAAAGTAAATGTAAATGGTGGCGCTGTTTCTATAGGGCATCCTTTAGGCGCAAGTGGCGCAAGAATTATTGTGACATTAATTAATGTGTTAAAACAAAATGGTGGTAAATTTGGCGGTGCCGCTATATGCAATGGCGGTGGCGGTGCAAGCGCAATGGTGATTGAAAATATAACTTAATAAACGACCCAATTAATTCTAGATTAAAATACAAAATTTTATTTATTACTTAAAAAAATAAGCTACTCATGAAATTAACAGCCCTTTATAATAAGCACATTTCTTTAGGTGCTAAAATGGTGCCATTTGCAGGCTATAACATGCCCGTGTCTTATTCTGGCTTAAACGAAGAACATCAGATTGTTAGAACCGGTGTTGGAGTTTTTGATGTAAGCCACATGGGTGAATTTATTTTAAAAGGTACAGATGCTTTAGATTTAATACAACGTGTAACAAGTAACGACGCTTCAGTTTTAACTAATGGAAAAGCTCAATATTCTTGTTTACCAAATGCTGATGGAGGAATTGTTGATGA
The DNA here is from genome assembly GCA_945887955.1 of Chitinophaga pinensis. Lineage (GTDB taxonomy): Bacteria > Bacteroidota > Bacteroidia > B-17B0 > Aurantibacillaceae > Aurantibacillus. The sequence goes on from CAMCZO010000006.1 coordinate 45,860, forward strand.
TTTGCTTGTGTATAGAATAGATTCTGAAACATATATGTTAGTTGTAAATGCAAGTAACATAGAAAAAGATTGGAATTGGATTATGCAAAAAAACACAAAGAGTGTACCGATGAAAAATATTTCAGAAGAAACTTCATTGTTAGCAATACAGGGCCCTGATGCATTAGCCACTTTACAAAAACTAACAGCAGTTAATTTATCTGAAATACCTTATTATAGTTTTGTTAAAGGAACATTTAATGGCATAGAGAATGTTGTTATTAGTAATACTGGTTATACCGGAGCTGGTGGTTTTGAACTTTATTTTGAAAATCAATTTGCAATTGCCATGTGGGAATCTATTTTTGATGCAGGAAAAGAGTTTAATATAAAGCCAATTGGTTTAGGAGCCAGAGACACCTTACGTTTAGAAATGGGCTTTTGTTTATATGGTAATGATATTGATGACACAACCTCGCCGATTGAAGCAGGTTTAGGTTGGATTACAAAATTCACCAAAGATTTTACAAATCGGGCAGCCATAGAGCAACAAAAGATTTTAGGTGTATCAAAAAAATTAGTGGGTTTTGAAATGATTGATAGAGGAATTCCTCGGCACGATTATTTAATTGCTGATGGTGCTGGAAATATTATAGGCAAAGTAACCTCAGGCACTCAATCGCCGACTTTAAACAAAGCCATCGGATTAGGTTATATTAATTCTGAGTTTTGTAAAATAGATACAGAAATAAATATTATGATTCGCGATAAAGGCGTCAAAGCAAAAGTAACTAAAATCCCATTTTTTAAAAATAAAACTTATTTTTGCAACTCGATACAATAAGGGGGATTAGCTCATTTGGCTAGAGCGCTTCGCTGGCAGTGAAGAGGTGATCGGTTCGAATCCGATATTCTCCACCAATATTTTTAAACTTTTTCTTGAAAAGGCATTCGAAATTTTAAATTAATACACGCAAGTGTTGGCTTTACTATTACCTCTCACAAAGTTTATGACTGTTCGTTAAAAAATTCTGCTTTAAACTTTAATTTAATAATCAAATCAATATTTAGTCCTCACCAAATATTTTATTAATTACGGCAAGGTGTTTTTGGTGTATTATTTTTCTTTTTAAACTTAATTTAGGAGTAATCTCGCCAGTTTCGATGCCCCAAACTGCAGTAATTAATTGATGGCGCTTAAGCTGTTCATAAGGCGCTAGTGTAGCATTTACTTTTTTCACATGCTCTGCAATAACTTTTTTAACATCTTCGTTGAGACAAATGTCCTCGGCAGGCGGCCAAACTAAATTATGTTGAGAAAAATAGTCCTTAAAATTTAATATAGAAGGTATTATTATTGCTGATGCATATTTTTGCCCTGAACCAACCACCATGCACTGTTCAATATATTTAGATTCTTTTAATTTATTTTCAATAGCAATTGGTGATATATATTTGCCCGAACTAGTTTTAAAAAGTTCTTTTTTTCGATCAGTAATTTTTAAAAATTTAGAATCTATAATAACTCCTACATCGCCCGTATGAAACCATCCCTCTGAATCAATTACCTCAGCAGTAGCTTCAGGATTTTTATAATAGCCCAACATTAAACTTGGGCCTTTCATTAAAATTTCCCCATCTTCATCGGCAATTTTAACTTGCGAATTTTCTACAACTACGCCTGTTGTTCCAAACATCCGATTATCCTCATCAAATCTATTTATAGAAACTACAACGCAAGTTTCGGTTAAGCCATAGCCTTGTAATAAATTTAAACCGGCACAATAAAAAATCCGTTCAATACGTGGATTCAGAGCCGCACCTCCACTGGCTATGGCAACTATATTTCCTCCAACTGCCTCGCGCCATTTTTTATACACTAATTTATCAGCTATTTTTCTTTGAAAAGCATACCATGGGCCATTTGCGCCATGTAACTCAAACCGTTCGGCCAATTTCAGGCTCCAATTAAAAATATGTTTTTTAAATCCAGTTAACTTATCGCCCGCCGCACATATTTTTTCTAATACACGCTCTAGTATTCTTGGAACGGCAACAAACATTTCGGGATGTAACTCACGACAATTATCTCCTATTGTTTCAAAATTCTCGGCATAATAAATACTAACATCATGAAACAAATACATAGTATTTAAAAATCTTTCGTAAACATGATTTAATGGTAAAAAGCTCAATGCTCTCCATTTATTAGTAAAGGGAGCTAAATTTTGAGTGATTTTTACATTTTCTACTAAATTTTTATGAGATAACATAACGCCTTTCGGCTGACCAGTTGTTCCAGAAGTATATAAAATAGTTAGTAAGTCGTCTTCAAGAACACTATCCTTAATCGCTTGTAATTTTGTTGCATTAAAATGTTTTTCGCCTAATAATACAAAATCATCAAATGAATGAACGCCTTCAATTTCATTAAAACTATAAATATGTTTTAAATGAATTAAATCATTTTTAATAGCCAATACTTTTTGATAGGTTGCTTTATCAGAAATAAAAATAATTTTTGCCTCACAATGATTTAAAATATATTTTAAATCGTCGTTACTTAAGGTAGGGAAAATCGGTGCAGTGGGCATATTAACCTGCTGTGAACCATAATCTACAAAGTTCCATTTTGGCATGTTTCCAGCCATAACAGCAACTATGTCTTTAGGGAATAAGCCAATGTGAATTAAGGCCGAGCTAACATAATTAGCTTTTAAAATAAATTCTTCGGCGCTACAATGCACCCATTGTTTATTTACCTTGATATTTAAAACATCTTTTTTTGTAGAATTAAGTTTTAATTTCTCTAAAATATCAAATACGCGTTTTATTTCCATAACTCTAATTTGAGCCATTTTTAATTAAAAACAAAATATCTTTTATTATATTTTATTTGAATGGTTTCAAAATTATTTATTTTACATTAACAATAAAAAATTAACTAACTTTATAACTCATGTTTTCATGTTATGATTGTAATTACAGGATCTGCTGGTTTTATAGGTAGTTGTTTAGTTTCTAAATTTAATTCAGAAGGTATTTCAGATATCATTCTTGTTGACGATTTCTCAAAAAGTGAAAAAAATAATAATTTAGTAGGCAAAAAATTTATAAATAAACTTGAAAGATCTCTTTTTATAGACTGGTTTAAAATTAATTACAGTAAAATAACCTATGTTATTCATATTGGAGCCAGAACCGACACTTCGGAATTTGACATAAACATTTTTAACGAATTAAATCTAAACTACACGAAGTCTATTTGGGAAATTTGTTCAGAAAATGAAATTCCATTTATTTACGCTTCATCAGCTGCAACATATGGCTTAGGCGAATTTGGCTATGATGATGATGAATCTAAAATCGATTTATTAATGCCTTTAAATCCTTATGGAGAAAGTAAAAATGATTTTGATAAATGGGCTATTAAACAACCAAAATCACCCCCTTTTTGGCAGGGATTAAAGTTTTTTAATGTGTATGGCCCAAACGAATATCACAAATCTAGAATGGCCTCAGTTATTTTTCATGCGTTTAATCAAATTAAAAATAATGGTCAGGTTAAATTATTTCGCTCACATCATTTAGATTATAAAGATGGCGAACAATTGCGCGATTTTGTTTATGTAAAAGACCTAGTAAATGTTATCTGGTTTTTATATTCTACTAAAACAAAAAATGGCATTTATAATTTAGGCAGCGGTAAAGCTCGAACGTTTTTAGATTTAGCTAAAGCAACGTTTAGCGCTTTAAATTTAAACCCAAAAATTGACTTTATTGATACTCCAATTGATATTAGAGATAAATACCAATATTTTACTGAGGCCAATATGCAAAAATTAATTTCAGTTGGATATCAAATTCCTTTTACAAGTTTAGAAGATGGCGTAAACGATTATGTAAACTGTTACTTAAGTCAAAATAAATATTTATAATTTAAATAAGAAAAAAATGTATAGGGGCACTTTAAATACCTTAATTTGTTTTTTATTTTTAATCGCTTCAATTAAGTCGCAGACTATCTCTTGTCAGAATTCCAAAATTAATCAAGTTCCTATATATAACTCTCTCGAAAATTTACGTAGCGATACTTTTGACATTTTAAAATATAAAATCAATTTAGAAATAGGGAACACAACTAATCAACAAATTTCTGGAAATACTCAAATAATATTTGCTCCAAAAATAAATAATCGGCTTTTTATTCGGTTCGATTTATTAAAATTAATTGTAGACTCTATAAAAGAAAACAACTCAACCCTCAGCTATAATTATAACGATACTGTATTAAAAATAAATTTTATTACACTTAAAAATATTACTGACACCTCTTTGATTACTATTTATTATCATGGCCATCCTCAAATAGACGCTACTAATTGGGGTGGATTTTATTTTGATAATACTCAAAGCGCACAATATGCTTATAATTTAGGTGTTGGGTTTGGAGCAAAGCCGCATAATTATGGGAGAGTATGGTTTCCTTGTTTTGATAACTTTGTTGAAAGGAGTAAATATGAGTTTATTATTTGCTCCGATACGTTAAGAAAAGCGTATTGCAATGGACAACTTATTTCTGACATCATCACCAACAATAAACGCAAACGAAATTGGATATTGAACGAACAAATTCCAACTTATTTAGCCTGCGTAGCTTTAGCCAATTACACTCAAGTAAACTGGAACATTAATACCTTAAGCGGAAACAAACCAATAATATTAGCCGCAGTGGCAAGTGATACGAGCGCAATGAAAGCTGGATTTATTAATTTAAAAAATTGTATTCATGGTTTTGAAAATTATTTTGGACCATATAAATGGAATCGATTTGGATATGCGCTAGTTCCTTTTAACAGTGGTGCAATGGAACATGCTACCAATATTGCTTATCCCAGATCTGCAATCGGCAATCTATCTTACGAGGCCGATCTAATGGCGCACGAATTATCGCATCATTGGTGGGGAAATTTAATCACTTGCGAAACTCAAGAAGATATGTGGATAAATGAAGGCATGGCAACATTTAGCAGCTATATGTTCACCGAATGGCAATATGGAAAGAATGCCTATTTAAATAAAGTAAAAAACGAACACGATAAATTATTGCATTTTCTTCATTTGAAAGAAGGCGGATTTAGAGCTATTAGTGGCGTTCCCCATAACTTAACTTATGGCGATCATGTATATAAAAAGGGCGCAGATGTTGCCCATACCTTAAGGGGTTACATGGGAGATTCTGCTTTTTTTGATGCAACAAAATATACCATGATTAACTATAATAATAAAAGTATAAATAGTGTTGAATTTAAAAACAGCCTTCAAACCGCTAGCGGGCAAAATTTAAATAACTTTTTTACAAATTGGGTTTTTTCAGGCGGATGGCCTCATTTTTCAATTGATTCGTTAAAATATGTTGCGTCTTCTTTATCAAGTTTTAATGCAATTGTTTCGTTGAAACAAAAATTATTTGGTTGCAATACATTGTATACTAACGTTCCTTTAGAAATTAGTTTTTTTAAAAGTGATTGGAGTAGAGTTGTTAAAAAAGTTTTATTATCGGGCGCGGGAAATACTTTCACTATTAACATTCCATTTATGCCTATTTATTCATCATTAAATTACGACAGTAAAATCAATGATGCAAGTTCTCACGAAGTTAAAACGATTAAAAACATTGGTAATGTGAGTTGGAATTTAGGAAAATTATTTATGCAGGTTCAAAATAAGGGACAAGATTCTTCTTTAATCAGAGTAATTCATAATTATGTTAAACCAGATCCTTTTATATCTAATCCCATAAATCATATATTATCCAACCAACGATACTGGAAAATTGAAGGCATCCTGTCTTCAGGCTTTGTTAGTAAAGCCAAATTTTATTACGATGGAAATAAAACTCTGGGCGGAACATTTAGTTATTTAGATACCATGCTTACAAAAGTAAACGGAGATAGCATCGCCTTATATTATAGAAAAAGTGCAAAAGAAAACTGGAGCTGGTTAAACAATGCAACAAAATTTATTAGTGGCATAAAAACTGGGTTTATTGAAATTGACAGTCTAAAATTAGGCGAATACTCTTTCGGAACCATAGGTGATACCGCTGCATTATCTATTAATAAAAATAGTTTTCAA
>CAMCZO010000007.1 GCA_945887955.1 Chitinophaga pinensis
AATAATTATTTTTTTTGGATGTAAACGATCTAAAATTCTAAGAATGGATTTTTTTAAAGTGGTTCCGCGAACAATCGAATCATCAATTACAACCAAAGTGTCTTCTTGATTTTTAACAATGCCATACGTAACATCATATACATGAGCCACCATATCTTCGCGATTTGAATCTTCAGTTATAAAAGTTCTTAATTTAGCATCTTTAACTGCAACTCTTTCTCTGCGAGGTTGAATAGATAAAATGTTTTCTAATTGAGTTTCGGTAATTTCGGGACCAATTTTTTTAATTTGATTGATTTTATAAATGTTTAATAAGTCATTTATGCCATCTAACATTCCATAAAAAGAAACCGCCGCAGTATTAGGGATATAACTAAAAACCGTTTTTTCAAAATCATTATTTACCGATTTCATTATTTTATCTGTTAACAAATAACCCAATCGTTTTCTTTCTTTATAAATATCTTTATCATTACCTCTACTAAAATAGATACGTTCAAAAGAACATGCTTTATTTTCGGCTTGAGGAATGATATTTACTTCGCTGATACCGCCATCTTTTTTAATTATTAAAGCATTGCCACGACCTAATTCTTTGATGTCTCTAATTGGGATATTAAATCCAGTTTGAATAGCAGGACGTTCGCTAGTAACTACAGCAATTTCATCATCGTGATAATAAAAACAGGGTCTTATACCATTTGGATCTCGAACGACAAAAGCGTCGCCATGTCCTAATAAGCCAGCCATTACATAACCTCCATCGGCATCTCTCAACGATCGTTTTAAGATATTTTCTATATTTAGATCGATGGCAATCATGCTTGAAATTTTTTGATTGTCGTGACCTTCTAATTTATAACGAGTAAATAAACGTTGATTTTCTTCATCAATAAAGTGCCCAAATTTTTCTAACATAGTAACAGTGTCAGCCCTTTCGCTTGGATGCTGACCTAGTTCAACTAACACATTAAAAAGTTCGTCATTATTTGTTAAATTAAAATTACCTGCAAGCATTAAATTTCTGCTCATCCAATTGTTCTCCCTTATAAATGGATGGCAAAGATTAAAATTATTACCCCCGTGAGTTCCATATCTTAAATGACCTAACAATAATTCGCCAGCAAAAGGAACTTTAGACCTTAAATATTCAGGGTCTTTTAATTGTTCTGGAGTTCCTGACCTTGAAATCTTTTTATTTAATTTTTCAAAAATTTCGGCAATAGCATTGTTTCCACTTGCACGTTGTCTATGAATATAGGTTTCTCCTGGTTTAGCATTAATTTTAACAGTTCCAACGCCAGCCCCATCTTGGCCTCGGTTATGTTGTTTTTCCATTAATAGGTATAGCCGTTTTAAACCAAACAAAGTTGAACCATATTTTTCTTGATAATAACTTAATGGTTTTAAAAGTCTAATAAGTGCTATGCCACACTCATGTTGTATTGAATCGCTCATAATTTATGAAAAACAAATTTAAGGTTTTGATTTGGCAATTAATAATAAATTTATTTTATTAATTTAAGATTTATATCCTTTTTTTTGAGTTTTTAATACTAATGTGTATATTTGAAATTACTTTTTGCTAATTTAACGACATATTGAAATTTTATGATTAGAAGAATTCTTTTTCTGGTACTTGTTACATTCTTTGTTTTAATTAGTTCTAATCGGATAATAGCTCAGTCTAATGTGGCTATTTTATTAAATGAGTATTCTGCATCTAATATTGGCACTCCAGTAGATAATTATGGTGTTCAGAGCGATTGGGTAGAATTATATAATGCTCACACAAACTCTGTAAATTTATCTGGATATTGGTTAAGTAACGATAGATTTAATTTGTACAAGTGGAAGTTACCAAATTCATTTATTTTGGGTGTTAACCAATATGCAACAATTTGGTTGTCTGGAAAAAACACTACTGCAAATGGAAGTTATCATGCTAATTTTACCTTAGATCAATGTAAAAATCAGTGGTTGATTCTATCAACTTCTCAAGGTGTTATTCGAGATTCAATTTTTATTCAAAAAACAAAAGGTGGTCATACGAGAGGTCGTATAGATAAGACAACAAGTGGAGTTGCAGCTTGGAAATTATATACTAATCATTCTTTTTTACAAATTAATCCAACTGTAAATAATTATATTGATTATGCTCCAAAGCCCGAAATGATTTCTGTACCTTTGGCTAGCCCAGTATCGTCTTCAAATGTTAATGCAGGAGGGTTTTATCCCACTAATTCTACCATTGTTTATTTTAAATTAAAAGGATTTACTTATGACACTGCTTTTGCACAGTGTTTTGATATTTTTTACACTAAAGATGGTTCGTACCCTATCCCAGGATATCCTGCAGTTGGATCTACAACTCAGTATTACGACTCAATCACTGGATCTGCAGATTTAACATTTGCTAATAGTTCGATGGTAAGAGCTATTGCAGTTGCAAATCCTACACGTACGTGTTATCCTAATTATCTTCCAAGTTTTTGTGAAACAAATACTTATTTTGTGGATAATGAATATAATAATTTTAGTTCTAATTTTGGAGTAGTTTCTTTAGCAATGGATACTTCATGGTTCATGTCTAATGGTGTTTATACTCCAACGATTCATGTAGAATACTATGACTCAAAAAAACAAATGTCTGAGGGATATGCCATCGCAAGTAGACCTCCTCAAGAAGAATGGCGAACTCAGCAACGAGGATTAAATATTACAATTGATGATCGATATGGTTTTGGTTGTGGTTTTGAAGGGAAGGTTTTTAATGTAGAAGGTCTCGGAAAAAGTGACAGAGCTTCTTTTCCGACCTTACACTTAAAGGCAGGAGACATTGATAGTCACTCAGCTGTTTCTAATGGTTCAAATACCGCTCTTTCTGATGGAACGGGATTACGTGATGTTTTTTACCAATCATTAGCAATAAAATATAAATTAAATGTAAATCCGCTTCATGTTAAGCCGGTAATCACTTTTGTAAATGGAAAATATTGGGGAGTTTATGATTTAAGGGAAGTTTACGATAAACACTATGAGGCTTATTATAATGGTCAATCTAAAGATTCTTTGGATATGAATTTTTATCACAATACGGATGGCTCTTTATCTTATGCTGATGGCTCTAAATCTTCATTTAATAATAATTTTAAAACTGATGTTTATACTGTTATTACAACTAAACCAATGACTCTTAAAACCGAGTATGATAAAGTAATGACTAAATTAGATAAATCTAGTTTTATCGATTATTCTATTTTAAATAGCTTTGCAATGAATACGGATTTATGGAACTATAATATTGCTTATGCTAAAGGAGGTCAACTAGATAAACCAGGTAGTAAATGGCATTATTATTTATGGAACACGCCTACCATATTTAATACGATCTCTGTTGCAACCAATACTTTTTCTAATAATGATTGTAATCTTTCACCTTGTTCGTTTATAACTAATTATTTAGTGAGTCCATTAACTGGAAATGGCCATGGAATTATGTTAAAATACTTAATGAATACATCTAGTGGAGGTAATCCTCTAGCAAATGGAGCTTTTCAGCTAGAATATAAAAACCGTTACCAAGATTTATTAAATGGGCCATTAAAATGTAAAACCATTTTAACACATTTTGATTATGTAAAAGATTTATATTCAAAAGAGATGAAGTATCATGAAGATCCTGCTTCAACTCCATCATTAGGTAAATTTTCTACTACAGCAGACTTATGGGATTCTAATACTGTTAAGTTAAGAAGAGCAATTGATTGTAGGTGTAATTTTGTAAAAAATTCATTTAATACTTCAGGTTGTTTTGGTTTAACTGGGCCCTTTGATATTTCTGTTGATGTTAGACCATCAGGAGCAGGGTCGGTAAAACTTAATACCTACTTTTTAGATGCATATCCATGGACAGGTTCTTATTATCAAACTATTATGAGTTTTAAAGCGGTTCCTACAAATACTACATTTATATTTGATCATTGGGAATTGAAACAGTCGCCATTAAATATCCGGCCATTAAGTTTGGATTCCATTGCAATTAATTTTTCTATGGCTGATAATGTTGTAGCGGTTTTTACAGATAAGGCTGCAGATATTACAAATGGAGAAAGCGCCAATTTACCAAATGCATTTACTCCAAATGGCGACGGAAATAATGACATTTTTAAGCCTTTAGGAAGCGGTAAATTTACTTCAAATTACGAAATGACCATTTGGAGCCGCTGGGGTCAAGAGGTATTTAGAAGCGTTTCCCCTGATGTAGGGTGGGATGGAAATTTTAATGGGCAAGAGGCTATAACAGGTGTATATGCATATTTTATTGTTTATACTAATATTTATGGAGAGTCAAAAAGCTTAAAAGGAAATGTAACTTTAACTCGTTAGCTAAATATAAAATATAATAATGAAATTTATAGTTCATAAAAATAATTATAATAAAAACACTAAGGATTTAATGTTTGAAAAAATAGCATTTTTCGGTAGAAGCAAATTTTGTATGAAAAAAATAAACTACTTTTTTGGTATCTTGGTTACATCTATTTCAATTAATAGCATTCAGGCTCAAGACCTTCACTTTTCTCAGGTTTATGAAACACCCTTGTTTTTAAGTCCTGCAAATACTGGTTTCTTTAATGGATATACTCGTGCTATTGTAAATTATAAGAGTCAATGGGCGGCTATGAATAATGCATTTCAAACAACTGCTATTTCTATAGATGGAGGTTTATTTCGTTCAAAAAAACATCCTGCATTTTTGGGATTAGGATTAACTTTTTTTAATGATAAAGCGGGCTCGGCTAATTTAGGAAAGACTACAATTCAATTAAATGTTAGCGGATTAGTTAAATTAGCTAAACGAAGTGAATTAAGTGCAGGAGTTGCTTTTGGTTCTGCTGCATCTAATGCTAATTTTAATCAATTAACATATGCCTCACAATTTAATGGTAACTCAATAGATCCCACTATTGTAAGTGGTGAAATTCCTTACAGACAATTTACAACGATTGATGTTGCCGCTGGTTTGGCTTATGAATACTCTAAAAGTGCTTCCGATCAAGATCATGATGATATATCTTCTATTAAATTTGCAATAGGGGCATTTCATCTCAATAAACCTATTCAAGAATTTGGAGCTGGTTCTGCTTATGTTTTACCAGTTCGTTATGTTTTTTCTTTAACTTCTAATTTTGACTTAGTCGATACTAAATTTACCATAACGCCAACAATAATTTATCAATCTCAGGCAAGTATGAATCAATTATTAATTGGTTCATATTTGAAATTTAGAATGAGTTCCGGAACCAAAGTAACTGGAAAATACACTCAAAATGCAATTGGTGCAGGACTTTTCTTTCGTAAAAATGATGCAATTGTTGCTAAATTTATTTTTGATAAAGGAGATTACTCAATCGGACTTGCTTATGATTTTAATGTTTCTGGTTATAGCAGAGTAAGTAACTCATTTGGAGGCCCAGAAATTTCTCTTCGATATAACAAGCTTGCAAGCTCTTTATCTAATTCTAAAAGGGAATTAAAATAAATCAATTTTTTTGCCCTATCATTTATGAAAAAGTCATCTCTAATTATTATTTCAATATTATTGGTGTTAATTGCTTTTTCTATTTTTATATACAAGTCAAAATCTAAATTATCCTCTGTTGAAGAGGATTCTCGTAATTTTTCATTTAAAGACACAGCCTCTATTACAAAAATTTTTATTGCCGATAAGGAAGGTGATAAATGTTCAATCGAAAGAACAAAAGAGGGTTGGCTTGTAAACCGAAAGTATAAATGTAGAAGCGAAGCCATATTAAATTTATTGGAGCTTATAAAAAATGTAGAGGTAAAAATGTCTGTACCAAAACAATCCAAACAAAATGTTATAAAATTTATGACATCAAATGCTCTAAAGGTTGAAATTTATTCTGAAGATAATCTTGTTAAACAATATTATGTTGGGCATGAAACTCCTGATTCAGAAGGAAGCTATATGCTTTTGACAGATATTGATAAAAATAAAAACTTTAAAGACCCATTTGTGTGTTTTATTCCAGGATTTGTTGGGTTTTTACAACCTCGATTTATTGCCAAAGAAAATGAGTGGAGAGACCGAGTGGTTTTAAATTATATTCCACCTCAGTTAAAACAGATTAAAGTAACACATTATAAAGAATCTTCGGATAGCTCATTTATAATTGAAGTGATTAATTCTAATTCTTTTAAATTAAAAAATTTTCAAAATAAAGAACTTTTGTTTGATGAGAATAAAATGAGGCAATATTTAATTTATTTTCAAAATATTTCTTATGAAGTTTTGATCACTGGAAAAAATAAAAAATTACAAGATTCGCTTTCTATTCAAAAATCATTTAGCGAAATTGAAATAACAACGATAGATTCAAAAAAACATCAATTTAAGTTTTATAGAAAACAATTTATAGGCGATATAGTGCCTGAGATGAATATAAAATATAGTTATGACCCCGACCGTTTTTATTTATCTTTTGATCAAGATAAAGAATGGGCGCTAATTCAATATTTTGTTTTTGGTAAATTGCTCATCTCCTCATCTTATTTTACGCAAGGCAATCCTGTTAAAAAGTAGCTTAAAACTAAACTCTCGTTTTTATTTTATTTCTGTTGCATATGGTAACTTAGCATATTAAAACTAATTATATGAATTTTGTTATTTCAGCTACTGCATTATTAAAACATCTTAAGTCAATCGGTGGGGTTTTAAATTCTAATAATACCATTCCTATTTTAGATTGTTTTTTGTTTGAAATAAATAAAAAAGAATTAACCTTATCTGCAAGTGATTTAGAAACAACAATAACCACCATTGTTAATGTTGAATCTTCTGATGTTGGAAGCATAGCTATTCCAGCAAAAACATTGTTAGATTCATTAGTCAATTTACCCGAACAACCAATTTCCTTTATTATAGATAAAGCAAAGTATTCTATTAAATTAAAAACTGAAACGGGTGCCTATCATATTTCTGGACAAAATGGCGAGGAGTATCCTAAAATGCCTCAATTAGATTCTCAGTCTTCAATTGTTATTAAAAGTGATGTTTTAGCCAATGCAATTAATAAAACAATTTTTGCAACAGGTAATGACGATCTAAGACCGGTTATGAGTGGTGTGTTTTGTCAATTTAGCGAACTAAATTCAATTTTTGTAGCTACAGATGCTCATAAGTTAGTGCGCTATACACGAACCGACGCTAAGGCAGGCGTTGCCGCCTCATTTATTATGCCAAAAAAACCACTTAATGTTCTTAAAACCCTTTTAACGGGTGTTGATGATGCTGTTAAAGTAGAGTTCAATAAAACAAATGCTTTGTTTAGTTTTGGAAATGTTAATTTAATCTGTCGTTTAATTGACGGAAAATATCCAAATTATGAAGCGGTTATTCCTAAACAAAATCCTAATAAATTGTCCGTAGATAGAAGCTTATTTTTAGGAGCTCTAAAAAGAGTAAGTGTTTTTTCTAATAAAGCTACCCATCAAATGCGTTTAAAGGTTACAGGAAGTCAGTTACGTATTAGTGCCGAAGATTTAGATTTTGCAAACGATGGAACAGAACTACTAACGTGTACCTATATTGGAGAGGACATGGAAATTGGATTTAATTCTAGATTTTTAGTTGAGATGGTAAGTAATTTAGATTGTGACGAAATTATTATAGAAATGAGTACCCCAAATCGTGCCGGAATTATATTGCCAAATAACAAAGCTAATCCTGCCGAAGATATTTTAATGTTGGTTATGCCAGTAATGCTAAATAATTAAATTATTTTAAAAAAGGGTTTAATTTTGTTATTCTGTTATTTTTATCAAAAACTAAATCGCTAACTCCATTTGTAATCATTAGTAATTTTGATTTTATAATTAAGTTATATCTCAAGGCTTGTTCCAAAACTTCGGTGTTTAATTCAACATAAGGCGCTTTACATTCTATAATTATAGTTGGCTTTAATTGTTTATCAAAAACTACTATATCATATCTTTTTTTTATTCCATTTAAATTAAATTCTTTTTCTAAAGAAATGCTAGAAGTAGATATTTTAATAAATACGATTAAATAATTAATTACATGCTGTCTAACCCATTCTTCAGGGGTTAATACTAGCCATTTTTTTCTTACAACATCGAAAATATAAGTTTTTTCAGCGATTTTTTTTAATCGTACATCAAACGGTGGATATTTTAATGCTATGTTCAAGATAAATATATTTTTTTTAAATATATTTACATTAATTGATATAGTCATATTTTTTTCTCTACATCTTATAAATAATAAAAATGAAAAGTAAAGAAGAAATAGTTGTTAATTGGTTGCCACGGTATACAGGCCTGCAATTAAACGAGTTTGGACATTACATACTTTTAGTTAATTTTTCTAGCTATGTTTCGATGTTTGCTAATTATTATAATGTTCCAATTAAAGGTATAGATAAACCTATGTCTAATGCGACGCATGATAACATTACCATCATTAATTTTGGAATGGGGAGCGCAAGTGCTGCAACAATAATGGATTTGCTCTCGGCAATCAATCCCAAAGCAGTCTTATTTTTAGGAAAATGTGGTGGATTAAAAAAGAAAAATAATATCGGAGATTTAATTTTGCCTATTGCTGCTATCAGAGGTGAAGGAACGAGTAATGATTATTTGCCTCCAGAAGTTCCTGCACTCCCTTCGTTTAGTCTACAAAAAGCAATTTCTTACACCATTAGATTAAAACAATTAGATTATTGGACAGGCACTGTTTATACTACAAATAGGCGTGTTTGGGAGCATGATGAAAAGTTTAAAGACTACCTAAGAGTATTACGCGCGATGGCTATTGATATGGAAACCGCTACCATTTTTACAGTAGGTTTTTTTAACGAGATTCCAACGGGCGCATTGTTATTAGTTACCGATCAACCAATGATTGCCGAAGGAATAAAGACTGAATTAAGTGATAAGGCAGTAACCGAAAATTTTGTTAATCAACATTTATTGATTGGTATTGATGCGCTGAAAGAACTTCAAAATAGAGGTTTATCCGTTAAACATTTAAGATTTGAATAAGAAATTATAAAATAATATGACAACTAATTATTCTGCACAATATTTTATTAATGGAATTTTACAAGCCGATATAGCTATTTTAAGCCGGGCGATTACTTTGGTTGAATCTACAAATCAGATTAATCAAAATTTAGCTCAAGAAATTATAAATGGTATAATATTTAAAACAGGTAATTCTTTTCGAATTGGAGTTACCGGAGTTCCTGGAGTTGGAAAAAGTACGTTTATCGAAAGTTTTGGTAAAGAGGTTATTGCTAATGGGCATAAGTTAGCTGTTTTAGCTATTGATCCTTCAAGCAATAAAAGTAAAGGGAGTATTTTAGGTGATAAAACTAGAATGGAGGAATTATCTACTAATCCAAATGTTTATATTCGCCCTTCGCCTAGTAGTGGAAATCTTGGAGGTGTTACTCGAGTAACTTATGAAACTATTTTGTTATGCGAAGCAGCAGGATTTGATTTTATTATTGTAGAAACCGTTGGGGTAGGACAAAGTGAAATAGCTGTGAGTAAAGTAACTGATTTTTTTCTATTACTAATGTTAGCTGGAGCCGGAGATGAATTGCAAGGAATTAAAAGAGGCATTATGGAAATGGCCGATGCTTTAATTATTTCTAAAGCCGATGGTGATAATTTAAATAAGGCTAAAGCAGCGAAATTAGAATATGCTCATGCGATGCATCATTTTCAGAAATCTCAAAGTGGATGGATACCTCGTACCGATATTTGTTCTAGTATTTCTAATTTGGGTATTAAATCAGTGTATAAAATGATTATGGAATATAGACAGTTTGTCTTATCAACTGATTATTTTTTAGTTAACAGAAAACAACAGCAATTCGAACTTTTTTCTTCAAGTATGGAAGATCATCTTAAAAATTATTTTTATTCTTCAATATTTATACAGAAAAAAATAAAAGAATTTCATTTATTAAATAATACCGATTCAATACAACCTTTTTTATTGGCAAAAAATATTGTAGATGAATTTTTTAAAAATAATGAAATAGAATAGTTCATCTATTAATAAACTATTTTTTTTGCTTTTTTTTTAATTTTAATTAATCGAAACAGGACTTATAAAATTATTTTTTACCAAGCACATTGGCAAGGCGCACTAAAATGAATTTTTGTGTTGGGTAACATTGATTGAATTTGAATTTGATTTTTTAAGGGAATCAAAATATGTCTTAAGTCCATTATTTTTAATTTTTTTAGTTTACTCAAACTTTGCGGAAAATATTCTAATTCATTACTCCACAAATCTGCCACTTCTAAATTTTCTAAATCACCAAAACTAAATGGTAGTTTTGCTATGTCATTCTGGTTTGCATTTAACAGCTTTAGATTAGTTAATTTTCCTATAGAATCAGGCAATGCTGTTAATCCCGTTTTACTTAAAATTAAATATTTTAAATTTGAAAGTAAATAAATACTATCAGGTAATTTTAGTATTTTATTTTTACTTAAATCTAAGAATTGTAAATTTTTGAACAGAAAAATTTCTGGAGGAAATTTAGTTAATTTAGAACGTCTTAAATTTAGTACAATTACCTTTTCAGGATTTAATAAAGCTTCATTTAAATTGTTGTATTCTTTATAATTTTTAATAGTTGATGAATCTGGTAATGAGATTTGAGAAAAAAGTATTGTAACTGAAAAATAAAATAAAATCAGAAAAAATATTTTTTTCATAAAGTCGAATGCATTAATTCTAAACACATTTTTTTATCATTAACTAGTTGAGCTTTTAATTCTTCTAAATCCTCGAATTTCTTTTCATCTCTCAGGCGACTAATAAAAATAATTTGAATAGTTTGATCATAAATATCTTCGTTAAATTCAAACAGATGAACTTCTATTTTTGTTTCTTTGTCGATATCAATTGTAGGATTTTTCCCGATGTTCATCATTCCAAAATGGAGCTTAGATTTAATCCGGGCTTTAACAAAATAAACTCCTATTTTAGGAATAATTTTTTCTTCAGCTTCAATTTTTAAGTTTGCTGTGGCATATCCAATACTTCTTCCAATTTGCTTGCCCTTTATTACTTTCCCATTTAAAAAAAAATGATGGCCTAAATTTTTATTTGCTATTTCTATCTGGCCTTCTTGTAAACATTTTCTGATTTTACTACTACTTACGGCAATATTATCAATGTCTTTGGCACTAATTTCTTCAATAAAAAAAGAACCATTTACACTTATTTGTTTGAGCGTATTAATATCGCCACTTCTATCTTTGCCAAATTTATGGTCGTACCCAATAACTAAATGTTTTACATTTAATTGTTTTAATAATATATTTTGGATATAAAAATCAGAGTCCATTGTCGAGAAGTAATTGCTAAATGGATATACTACTGTTACATCAATTCCATATTGATCTAATAATTGTAATTTTTCATCAATTGTGGTTAAGAGTTTCAGGTCTTTCTGTTCAGGAAATAATACCTTACGAGGATGAGGTTCAAAGGTAAGTATAACTGTTTTTAAACCGGTTTTGTTTTTTAATTCTTTAAGTCGTTCTAAAATTTTTTGATGCCCTAAATGAACTCCGTCAAAAGTTCCAATTGTTAATATAGTTGGCGATTCAATTCTAAAGTTTTCGGTATGTTTAATAATTAACATAGTGCAAGATTACAAAAAAAAACGATTACAGTTCAGACTTATTCTGATTTAAAAAGTCGCATAATTTTTGTGCCTTTATTACTAATTATTTTAACTGTATATATTCCAATTTCAAAATCTTTTGAAGGAATAGAATAGGATGGAGGGGCAATTAGTGATTGGTAAATAGATTTTCCTAGAGCATTATATATTATTATTTTTAATTCATGTTTTGTTTGAACGTTTAATTCATCTTTAACTGGATTTGGAAATAGTTTTACCCAATTATCTGTTTCATCTGTTTCATTTATAGCCGTGCATTTGTTTACAGTTATAGTAAATAGCTTGTTGCTTTTACATGAGTTGGTTCCAGTTCCAGTAACACTGTATATTGTTGTAAATGTAGGCGATAATACCGTTGTGGTGCCAGAGCTGCTATTGTTCCATGTATAAGTGGTGGCTCCGCTAATAGTTAATGTTGCTTTTTCTCCAGCACAAATAGTAAAATTACCGCTAATACTCAAGCTTGGCCCTGAATTAATTAGTAATACAGATTTAAGTGTATCTGATTTGCAAGCGCCATTAATTATTAATTGTACAGTATAATTTCCGCTTCCGGTAAAAGAGTGATTTGGAGCAGCTAAAGTGGAAGTGTTATTTGCGCCCGAGGCCAGATCACCAAAATTCCATATTACATTAGTTGGAGTATTAATGATGTTGCAATTAACAACTGCTGTATTATTTATTGATGATAAATTAAAATTAACCAGGTTACAATTAATAGTGTAAGTAAATGGCGAGATCGTTTGATTTGGATTAAAATAACTAGTCATAAAATTTGGCAGGTTAAGTCTTGAAAGCTTTGGCGCAATAGATTGTCCATTGTGATTATAGTTACATCCAAGCCCTATAGTATTTGGGTTGTCAATAACAGCAAGAGTTGGGCTATTTAATCGCGCAAGATAAATTTTATTATTTTTTGCTAATTGCATCCCCATTATTTGACTAGCAACAGGGATAACATATTCCGAGGCTACTATCGCCGTTGGGCTTCCCGCACATAAATCCCATTGATAAAGATTTAAAAAATTCACTCCGCTTTCTCTATCCCCATAAAATTTACTTTCATCGGGCGAAAATTCACAGCCATAAGCATTGGGGTAGCTCCCAAGACTTAAAGAATTTGAAACAATTCCTGTTAAATTATCAAAATCATACAATTCAAACGAGCCTTGAGTGCCATGAAGCGCAAGACCTAGTCTCTTTCCACTAGGCGATGCTTTTAGGTTACCAAGCCAATTATAACCATTCGGATAAACAGGGCCAATCGAACTAATTATTGGCGTGTTGTTAATTCCTGAATTTGAAACCAAATAACATTTAAAATTATTTGAATTGTTTTCGTGGCTAATTACCCAAGTATCTTTACCATTACAATGTTTTACTGAAGTTAATTTTTCAGACATGATTGTAGCAAGCAAATTGTTTTTTACAGTAACAGAGCCCATTCCGGCCGATAAATTCATATCAACTTTTGAGCTGCAAAGCGAACCTGATCCAGATGCCCCAAGGGTAAAAATGTAATAAATATTATTATTTCCGGGTTCTTTAACAATAATAGACGATTGTGTTGTTGAAGAATTCCCAAATAATCCCGTGCCATTCGACATAATGTTATGTGTTTTATCATAAACAGTTATTCCGTCTGAATAAAATAAAATGTTGCCAAAAGCGTCAGAAATACTTGAACATCCTTCTGTAGTAATGAGCATTCCGTTGGTTAAAATTGTAGGCGGGATGGTTGAAAAATTTAAGCCTGCGTTTGCACCAAAATACCAATTGTTGGTTTCATTTTGAGACTGTGATTTAAAACAAAACAAAACAAAAACAAAAAGTATATATTTTTTAAAAAGTGTCATCACCATGTAATTTTTAAAAGATCTGAATGTGAATTTAATAATAATGGGACGATATTTATAGAAGTCTTTCAATTAAAATGACCAAAAAATAAAATTTCTTGTTTAAAACACCTTAATAAAAAGCATTTTTTTGTTTAATTATTTAGATAAAAACACTATTTTTGCACTCGAAAAAAAGAAAATTTAAAATCATGTCGAAACAAATTGGTAAAATCGCTCAAGTTATTGGTCCTGTAATTGACGTCCGCTTTGATATAGAAGGTGGCTCATTGCCTAATATTTTAGATGCTTTAGAGATTTCTCGTGGCCCTGGACAAAAGTTAATTTTAGAAGTTCAAAAACACATTGGTCAAGATACAGTAAGAACCATTGCAATGGATAGTAGTGATGGTGTATATCGTGGAATGGAAGTAATAGCTACAGGTAGTCCAATTAAAATGCCAATTGGCGATAAAGTAAAAGGTCGTTTATTTAATGTTGTTGGAGAAGCAATTGATGGTATTAATGAAGTGAGTAATGAAGGTGGAAAATCAATTCATCGCGATCCACCCAAATTCGAAGATTTATCAACTGCATCTGAAGTCTTATTTACAGGTATTAAAGTAATTGATTTGATTGAGCCCTATTCGAAAGGTGGTAAAATTGGTTTATTTGGTGGAGCAGGGGTAGGTAAAACCGTTTTAATTCAAGAATTAATAAATAATATAGCAAAAGGCCATTCAGGTTACTCAGTTTTTGCTGGTGTTGGTGAGCGTTCTCGTGAAGGAAATGATTTGCTTCGTGAGATGATTGAATCTGGTATTGTGAAATATGGTGAGGAGTTTAAACATTCAATGGAAAATGGAGGTTGGGATTTGAGTAAGGTAGATTTAAACGAATTATCCAAATCACAAGCTTCTTTTGTGTTTGGTCAAATGAACGAACCTCCAGGAGCTAGAGCTCGAGTTGCATTATCTGGTTTAACAATGGCTGAGTATTTTCGTGATGGTGACGGTTCTGCAAAAGGTGGACGTGATATTTTATTTTTTATAGATAATATTTTTCGTTTTACTCAAGCAGGTTCTGAAGTGTCGGCATTATTAGGCCGTATGCCTTCAGCGGTAGGATACCAACCAACCTTAGCTTCCGAAATGGGTGTGATGCAAGAACGAATTACTTCAACCAAAAACGGTTCTATTACGTCTGTTCAAGCAGTGTATGTACCTGCCGATGACTTAACCGATCCGGCTCCTGCAACTACTTTCTCTCACTTAGATGCCACTACAGTATTAAGTCGTAAAATTGCTGAGTTAGGTATTTACCCAGCAGTAGATCCATTAGATTCAACATCTCGTATTTTATCAGCTGCTGTATTAGGAGAGGATCATTATAATTGTGCTCAAAGCGTTAAATTAATTTTACAACGTTATAAAGAATTACAAGATATTATTGCAATTTTAGGAATGGACGAATTAAGTGAAGAAGATAAATTAGTTGTGCATCGTGCTCGTCGTGTTCAACGTTTCTTATCTCAACCATTCCATGTGGCTGAGCAATTTACTGGTTTAAAAGGCGTATTTGTTACTATTGAAGATACAATGAAAGGCTTTAATATGATTTTAGATGGTAAAGTAGATGAATATCCTGAAGCGGCATTTAATTTAGTTGGTACTATTGAAGAAGCAATTGAAAAAGGTAAGAAAATCCTAGCTGAGTCTAAATAAAGATTTACTCGATTTTTTTTAATCCTTAAATTAATTGAAAATAATATGAAATTAGAAATTATTACCCCCGATAAAAAATTATTTGAAGGTTCTGTGAAATATATAGTATTTCCAGGAAGTGAAGGCAGTTTCGGCGTTATGGATAATCATGCGCCAATGATTTCATCTTTAAAATCTGGTAAATTAGAATTGGTTGAGGAAAATAATAACAAACTTGAATTTTCAATTAATGGTGGTGTAGTCGAAATTTTAAAAAATAAAGTAATTGTTTTAGTCGATTAAATATTTTTTAAAATAGTAATTTCTAAATCCCTATAATTAATTCGATAGGGATTTTTTTTGTTTTCATTTTATTTATTTAATTTTAATCAATCAATTTTTGAAAAAAGAAAAAAAAATAAGCTCTCAAATTTTTAAACTGGGTTTAATTAACTCTTTAGTTTGTGTACTATGTTTTTTATTACTTAACTATTTTGGAAATTTTAAAATAGATTTTTCTTATTTGTTAATATCGAGTTTTGCAAGCTTTATCTCCGGCTTTATAGTTTTATATTATTTCTATTATGTCGAAGTAAATAATAAAGTAAAAGCCTTAACCGAAAAAATCAGATTACGTTTTTTAAATAATGAAATTCCTCAGAAACAAAATCAGTTAGAAGACGAAGACTCTTTAGAATTATTAAACCAAAGGGTAAATCTTTTAATAGAATCGCGTGAAAAAGAAGTAAAGCATTTCGAGAATTTAGATAGTTACCGCAAAGAATATTTAGGAAACGTATCACATGAGTTAAAAACGCCAGTTTTTAATATACAAGGCTACGTAGATACACTAATAAATGGTGGGCTCTCAGACCCTTTGGTGAATGTTGACTATTTAAAACGGGCCGAAAAAAGTATTGATAGATTAATACACATTATTGATGATTTAGAAACTATTACACAATTAGAAAGCGGAGAGCTAAATTTAGATTTTGATGATTTTGATATTGCTAATTTATGTAAAGATATTTATTCATCATTAGAGTTAAATGCAGCAAAAAGAAATATAAAATTAGAATTAGATAAAAAATACGATAAGCCCGTAAATGTTCTGGCAGATAAGTTTAGAATAAGACAAGTATTAGTAAATTTAATTACAAATAGCATTAAATATGGCAAAGATAATGGAACAACACTAGTTTCGCTTAATTATTTAAACGACGATGTGGTAATTGAAATTAAAGACGATGGCGATGGAATAGATAAAGCTCACTTGCCTCGTATTTTTGAGCGTTTTTATCGCATTGATAAGGGGAGAAGCCGCGAACAAGGAGGAACGGGTTTAGGCTTAGCCATAGTTAAACATATTATTGAAGCACACGAAAAATCAATAATAGTCAAAAGTTATATCGGAAAAGGGACTACGTTTACATTTTCACTGAAAGCGTCAAGCTAACAAACTATTTTTTTTATAAGTCTATCTTATCTATAATAAACCACTAATAGATTTTTTTAGTTAATTTAGAATTTATTTTATTGGAAAACTTGCCTATTTTTACTAAATTTACCAAAAAAATACCAATGGCTGAAATTCACATTACCGATATTAATTATATTGAAATTAATTCACAAAACGACTTAGGTTTTAAATATAAACCCGAAGTACCAAAATTAAAATTAGTAGGGACGCTTTTACTTTCAGAAAGCGAAGATGAAGAAGATTCTGTGTTATTTTTAACCCAAAAACAATTAAACCAAGTTTTAGCTGGCAAAGATGTGGATCTAAAATTACAAGACGATCGTTGGTTGCTGGGAAAACCACTCTCCAAGGATCAAATAAAAAAGGTTGGTTTAGTTGATATTGATGCCGATTTTATGGGTGTTTCTGGAGAATTAAAATGTTTTGAAGCGGTAAAGGTTTCTTAATTTTCTCAATCATTTTAATATTTACCAAAAACTTGGGCCGTATTTTATGCTAATTTTACTTTTTGGAAAAAAATCATAATATAACTGGTCAATCCAAGTTAATATTTTAAAACTATAGGTAGGAGAATTTAAATTTTCTCCAATATTTTTTTCATTTTTTAAGGTAAAGCGATAGGCGACATCTGATCCAAAACCGAGCCACTTAAAAACTTTAAACTGAGTTGTAATTCCAGGTTCGTATAATAATAAAAAATATTTTGAATCTTTATTTGAAAAAGAAAATTGTGTTTCTTTCTGAAACCATGAGCTTCCCATGCCAATCTGAATAGGCACACTTAACTGCCATCTTTTGGTTTTATAAAATACTATATCAGAATATAAACATAAATAAACAAATTTTAAATACTGTTTTTCATTATCTAAAAATAAATCAGTATTTAACCAGCTAAACCCTCCTCCAATTCTAAGTTTTCTATTAAAAGAAATCCCGCATCGCAATCCGTTAACACTAGTTAATTGATTATTTATAAAACTAATTCTTGATTCTAAATTAATATTAAAACTTCGTTTTTGTTTAATTACCTCGTAAATTGAATCCATAAATTGACCTTTACAAAATAAATTGATAACCAATAAACAAAATATAAATAATTGTTTTTTCATTTGTGCTACCCTTAAAGTATAAAATTACGTTTATAACTATTAATTAGATTATTAAATTTTCAATTGTTTCAACAAACTTCTTGTAGTAATTTTATAGCTAAATGTTAGATAGGCCTATAGAATATTTAAAGGGGATTGGCCCACAAAGAGCCGAAGTTTTAAAAAAAGAACTTAACATTTTCTTGTATAAGGATTTATTGACTTATTTTCCATTTAGGTATGTAGACAGAACAAAATTTCACACAATTTCTGAAGCAGCTGATGAAATGCCTTTTATTCAGTTAAGAGGGTTTTTGTTAAAAATGGATTTAGTTGGACAAAAAAGCACCAAACGTCTTGTTGTTTTATTTAAAGATAATACGGGAATAATAGAATTAGTTTGGTTTAAATCTTACAATTGGGTTTCAAAACAATTGAAATTGGGCTCTGAGTATATCGTGTTCGGAAAACCTTCTTTATTTAATGGTAAATTTAATATTCCACATCCCGAAATTTCAGTCATAACTGAAGATTTGTTAAAACAACAATCGGCTTTTCAATCAGTTTATAATTCTACCGAAAAATTAAAATTATTTGGTCTAGATAGCGAAGGTATCCGAAAAGCACAACGTAATTTATTAATTCAATTACAAATAACTGATATTCAAGAAAATTTAAGTAACGAACTAATTAACGATTATCATTTAATGAGTCGTTTCGAAGCCTTTAAATTTATTCATTTTCCTAATAGTAATAAACAAATTAAAGAAGCCACGTTAAGATTAAAGTTTGAAGAGTTGTTTTATATTCAACTCCGTTTGCTAAAAATAAATAAAATAAGAGCGAACACGGTTAAGGGTTTTGTTTTTTCGAAAGTTGGGATCTTATTTAACGACTTTTTTAAACTTCATTTACCGTTTGAATTAACTAATGCGCAAAAAAGAGTTATTAAAGAAATTAGATTAGATATGGGGAGTGGCCGACAAATGAATCGTTTACTTCAAGGAGATGTTGGAAGTGGAAAAACATTAGTCGCTTTAATGAGTATGTTGTTGGCACTTGATAACGATTTTCAAACTTGTTTAATGGCTCCAACTGAAATATTAGCGCAACAACATTTTGAAACATTTAAACATTTTTTGAAATCAATAAATATTAAGGTTGCCTTATTAACAGGCTCTTCAAAAATAAAAAACAGAAGAATTATTCATCAACAATTACTCGACGGAGAAATTAATATTTTAATTGGCACACATGCTTTAATAGAAGATGTAGTGCAATTTAAAAATTTAGGTCTGGTTGTTATCGATGAGCAACATCGTTTTGGTGTAGCTCAAAGAGCAAAACTTCGTGCAAAAAATAGTTGTCCTCCACACATGTTAATTATGACGGCAACACCAATTCCTCGTACTTTAGCAATGACTTTTTACGGCGATTTAGATACAAGTATAATAGATGAGTTACCGCCTGGCCGAAAGCCTATAAAAACTATTCATTACCTTGAAACTCATCGCTTGCGAGTAATTGGATTTATTAAAGAACAAATTGCATTGGGCAAACAAATTTATGTTGTTTACCCACTAATCAAAGAAAGTGAAAAATTAGATTATCAAAATTTACAGCAAGGTTACGATGATTTAGTCCAAGAATTTAAGCCACCAAATTATCAAATCAGCATTCTTCATGGTAAATTAACTCACGATCAAAAGGAATTTGAAATGCGACGATTTATCGAACACCAAACTCAAATTATGGTTGCTACTACAGTTATTGAAGTAGGTGTAAACATTGCTAATGCCAGTGTTATGATTATTGAAAGCGCCGAACGTTTTGGCTTATCTCAATTACATCAGTTACGAGGAAGAGTAGGGCGTGGAGCTGATCAAAGTTATTGTGTTTTAATGACCGGCTACAAATTAGGCCAAGATAGTAGATTAAGAATGGAAACCATGGTAAGAACAAACGATGGTTTTGAAATTAGTGAGGTGGATCTGAAATTACGTGGTCCAGGAGACATAGAAGGAACTCAACAAAGCGGCGTCCTAGATTTAAAATTGGCAAATTTAGCTCAAGATGGTCAGATTTTACAATTGGCTCGGCAAGCTGCACAAAGTATTTTGGATGAGGATGTAAATTTTGAATTAGAAAAAAATAAAGTGTTTGAAAATGAACTTGTTCTTTTACAAAAAAATAAACCAAATTGGAGTAAAATCGGTTAAAGTTAAAATATTAAAAGTCTTAATTTTATAGTATTAATTAAACAACAATAAATTATCGCGTTATTTATCTTTTCTCCCTATTTTTATTGAGAAATTTTCGTCAAATCGTTGCTAAATAACTATATTTACACTATTTATTTAAATGTTTTTAATGAAACAATAAATTATGTTATTATTAAATGACTAATATATAGTTAATTATGAAAAAAATAATTTTACTTTCTATTATTTTAAGCTTTACTTTTTCTGGTAAATCTCAGCAAGATGCTCAATATAATCTTTATCAATTCAATCAATTATTAATTAATCCTGCTTATGCTGGCGCTCGCGATATTCTCTCGGCGATTGTATTAAGTAGGCAACAATGGGTAGGTATTGATGGTGCTCCTAAAACAAATTGTTTGAGTTTACATGGTCCAGTTATAAATAAAAATATAGGCATTGGATTAACTATAACAAACGACGAAATGGGCCCCCGAAATGTTATTTCTGTATTTGGCAATGCGGCTTATATTTTAAGGATAAATTCAAAAATGAAATTATCTTTCGGACTTAATGCAGGATTTAATAGATATCAGTTTAATTTTAATAAAGTTACTTTTTATAATTCTGAATTTCCATCAAGTTTTAACCAAAATCAAACTACTAATGCTTTAGATATTAATGGAGGATTGTATTTAAAGTCGCAAACTTTTTTTGCTGGAATGAGTATGACTCACATTAATTCCCCTAGTATTTATAAATCAGAAGCAAGTAGTATAGAATATCATTTATCTCCTCATATGTTTTTTAATTTAGGGAAGTCTTTTCAGATAAATCAAAATTTGGTTTTTGCCCCAACTTTATTGGTTAAATATTCAGTTAGTTCGTTAAGTTATGATTTTAATTTCAATTTTTTAATTAATAAAAAAATGTGGTTAGGTGCATTTTATCGTAGTTCTTATGGTCCAGGTGGATTAATGCAATACTTTGTAACAAACAAATTCAAAGTAGGCTATTCTTATGATACTGGTTTAGGTAATCAAATGAATTTTGGTTCAAGTCATGAGCTAATGTTGAGTTTAGATTTTGGTTCGACAAAATCAAATAAAACAAGAACGACTAATCCCCGATTTTTATAATGTTGTTGTTTCATAGAATAGGTATAGTAATTTTTGTACAATTTTTGGCAACAAATACTTTTTGTCAATTATCTAAAGCAAATGAGTTTTATGATAATTCGCAATATGCCTTGGCAATAAAATATTATAAAAAAGTTTCAAAATCAAACCCTGATCAACGCGAAGAAGCAATGATTAAATTAGGAAACAGTTATAAATTAATTAGCGAGTTTGATGAAGCAGAAATAGCTTATAATGAAGCATTCTCGATAAACATTCAATTGCCAGTTGAATTTTATTTTAATTATGCTGAGATTTTAAAAGCTAAAACTAAGTATGAGCAAGCGGTTATTCAATTCGAAACATATATTAAGTTAGCGCCTGAAGACGAAAAAGCTAAAACTGCGATGAAATTTTGTCAAGAAATTAAGTATTATTTATCTAAACCAATCGAATATCAAGTAAAAAATTTACAAGCATTAAATACTAAAAATTCAGAATTTTCTCCCTTTTTATTAAAAGATAATTTGATTTATGTGGCCGAACGCGAAGACTTTGATTTTTCTGGAGAAGAATTAAATGATTATGATGGACAATCTTATTTAAATGTTTATTCTTCTAAAGTTAAAAAAGCAGAAAGTTCAAAATCCAAAAAATTCTCTAAAAATATTGACTCAGATTTTCATGATGGGCCAATTTGTATTAACAAAGATAATAATACACTTTATTTTACTAGAGTAATTGATGATGGTAGTAAAACTATAAATAGAGCAAAGATATATATTGCAAAAGGTCACGATTCTAAATGGGATAGTATAATAGAATTTGAACATAATAGTGATGATTATTCATTAGCACATCCATGTATTAGCGATGATAATAAATATTTGTTTTTTGTAAGTGATATGCCAGGCGGTTTTGGAGGAAAAGATATTTGGATGTCTGAAAAACAAGGAGAGTCATGGGGCTTACCAAAAAATCTAGGCCCTGATATTAATACAAGTAGAAATGAATTATATCCTTCTTATAAAAGTGATAGCACCTTATTTTTCTCTTCTGACGGATTGCCTGGATTTGGGGGTTTAGATATTTATTCAGCAAAAAAAATAGATACTAAATGGATATTGCTTAGAAACGAAGGTCTAAATTTAAATAGTAGTAAAGATGATTTTGGAATCACCTTCTTAAACGATTCTGCTGGATATTTTTCTTCAGATAGAACAGGCGGTAAAGGCAAAGACGATATTTATAGTTTTAATTACAAATCTAAATCTATAGTTGTGGATGGAATTGTTTTATTAACAGAGGATATTTCTGACGCTGCTAAAAATAAAAAAGTTATTTTATATGATGAAGAAGGTAAAGCTATAGATAGTACGTTTACAGATAACCGAGGCTATTTTAAATTTAAAAATATTAGTAGCGAAAAAAAATATTTAGCTGTAATTCAAGAAGATGACCCTGAATTAACTGGCAAGGCGAGATATTATTTAGCTGGAACAGATAGTGTGATTTCAAGAGTTACAGCCAAAGAAGGTGAAAATAAATTTGCATTTAAAAGTTTACCGCTAGATCCTTCTGCATTACCAATCTTAAATACGCAAGACGATATTGTGATGGCTGGTAATTTAGTTTATGGAACTGGGGTTGGAAAACCTTTAAAAAACACAAAAATTAAATTAACAAATGAATTTGGTGATGTTGTTGAAATAGCAACTACTAACGAATCTGGTGCTTTCTCTTTTCGCAATCTTCCTGCCGATCAAAATTATATTATCTCAATCGTAGAAAGTGATGTAGAATTACCCGAGGGAACCAAAATAGCACTTAAAAATAGTAGCGGTAAAGAATTAAAATCTTTTGTAACTAATAAAAAAGAAAATTTTGATTTTAAAATTTTAAATACAGATAAGTCTACTTTCGATGATATGTTAATTGAAGACGTTGATTTAGCAATGGATATGTATGGCTTTATGTATAATCAAAATCGAAAACCAATTATTAATGCTAAAATAAAATTGCGTCAATCTGATGGACCAGAAGAACAAATTTGGGTAACGAGCAACAAAGGTAAGTTTAAATTTAAAGAGCTTAAGGCGAATAAAAATTATTTTTTTGAGGCAGTAGCAAAGGATACTAGCTTAAAAAGAGTAAAACGAATTTATTTATCAGATGCAAAAGGATCTATTTATAAAATTATTGATCTTCAGGGTGGAAAATTTATTTTTAAACTTTTGTCCATTGATAAAATGGCTTTAGGAGAATTAAAAATGGATGAACTCATACTTAATACTCCTTTGGTTAAAAAGAAAAAACCAATTGTTATAACTAAAATTCAACCAACTGTCCCTTTAAAACAAATTAACGCTGTTATTATTGATACTATTTTCGAAAATATAAATTATGATGTTGCTAAATTTAATTTGAACGAAAAAGATAAAAATATTTTAAATAAATTAGCCAAAACATTAAAATCAGTTCCTACTCTGTCAGTCGAAATCAATTCTCATACCGACTCAAGGGGAAAAAGTGATTATAATACTAAACTCTCTAATAAACGTGCAAAAGTAACTTTAGATTATTTAGTTAGTAAAGGAGTTGACCTTAAAAAAATAACTACAAATGGATTTGGCGAAACTGTTCTAATTAATCAATGCAACGACGAAGCAACTTGTTCTGATGATGATCACAAAGTAAATCGTAGAACTGAATTTAAATTAATTAAATCGAAATAATAAATTAAAATGAATTTTGTTTTATTTGATGAAATTGATATTTGGAAAAATTTTCTTCCTCTCACATTTACAAAACCTATTTCCGAAATAAGAATAGGTATTTTAACTATTAAACAAAAATGGGATATTGCATTAAAGACAAATTGCTCCTACTTATCGCAATCTTATTTAGAAAAAAAGTATCCTGTTTTAATAAACCTTGAAAATATTTTTATTAATTCTAAATATTGCCCAAACTCTAATATAGTTGAGTTAATAAATACTTTAAAGCCAAATCAATGTATATGTTCCGATAAAAATATAATTGCTTTTTATGGAAACACTAATGATTTTAAACTTTTAAATAATTTTCAAAAAATAGTGTTTTCAGATTCTATATTCGAACTTTCAAATGTTTGTGATATTTATCAAAAAAATGCTGAAGCACTAATCGACGATTTTAAAATTATCACCAAAAATAAAACATCTTTACCATTAAGCGAAACAGTAAGAGTAATTGGCGATAAAAACTTGGTGTTTTTGGAAGCTGGCGCTAAAGCAGAAGCTTGCATTTTTAACACTTCAAATGGCCCAATTTATTTAGGAATTAATTCTGAAGTTATGGAAGGTTCTGCTGTTCGAGGCCCTTTTGCTTTAGGTGATAACTCGATGTTAAAGCTAAATACTAAAATATATGGCGCTACAACTATTGGACCTCATTGTAAAATTGGTGGCGAAATAAATAATAGCGTTGTGTTTGGATATAGTAATAAAGCTCATGATGGTTTTTTAGGGAACTCTGTGATTGGTGAATGGTGCAACCTTGGGGCCGATACCAATACAAGCAATCTGAAAAATAATTATAGTCATGTTAAATTATATAATTATTTACAAAAAAAATCAATAGATACTGGCTTACAGTTTTGTGGTTTAATTATGGGAGATTATTCCAAGTCAGGAATTAACACCATGTTTAACACTGGTTCTGTTGTTGGAGTAGGTACTAATATTTTTGGTGCTGACTTTCCACCTACTTATATTCCTAATTTTAGTTGGGGAGGCAGCAATGGTTTAGAGAAATATCGAATAGAAAAATTAATTGAAACTACCGAAAAAGTTTTTGAACGAAGGGGTTTATCCTTTAACCAAAACGAAAAAGAGTTGCTTAATTCTATTTTAAGTTTTAACGAATAATTACCAATTTTTAATTCACTATAAGCGTTCCGCTTTTAAGTTCTGTTTTATTTTTAAAAATTTTATAAATATAATTGCCTTGGCTATTACTAGTCATATCTATATTTAAGCTTGATTCATTTATCTTCAGTTCTTTTATTAATTTTCCATTTATGTTGTAAATTAAAATTTGATTTCCTTTTTCTAAATTTAAAAAACTAAAAATACCTTTGCTAGGATTTGGATAAACTATAATCTGTGGATTAATCAAATTATGAGTATTTAAATTCGAATTAAATCCAATACTTCTTGTGTTTAAACTCCATACCTGAGATTGTGATGAACGGCCTCCATTATTTGCAGTTATTCTCCAAAAGTATTCAGTGCTTGAATTCAAATTGTTAAGATAATAGCTTAATGATGTAAGGTTAACCGAACGAATAACATCCCATACAAACATTGAATCAGTAGAAACATCTAAGTGATAAAAGACCGCTCCATTAACTGGATTCCATTTTAGTTGAGTCGAAACAGTCGTATCTATATTAACTGTTCCTGAAGGAGGGGATAACAAAATGGGCGCATTAGGAATTGAATCATTAGAACCTATGCGTGTAATAAACATTTCTACTTTTTGTATTGGTGTATTCGTGTAGTTGGTCATTTTCGGACATAGGGCAATAGTATCTGCAAAATTAAGACCTGATATCACTTGTCCATAAACAGAATAATTTCCATCTAAATTGGGATTATTTGCAACACATATAAAAAATTGTGAGGTGGCACTATTTATATTACTTGATCTTGCAGCAGATAAACGACCTCTCAAATGTTTTGCTACTGTGAATTCAGCATTAACGGTTGGTTGTCCGGCTTGTCCAAAACCCCATGTAGAAATAGCGCCATGACGAGAATTAGGATCTCCACCTTGAATCATAAAATTAGGAATAGCTCTATGAAATGCAGTTGTATCATAAAAATGAACATTTACCAAACTATCAAAATTTCTGGTGTGATAATAGGCTATGTTTGGAAACAACTCTACTTTTATATTTCCTAATGTAACACCAGCTCTTTTCGTGATAATTTGATAAATTGGTTTTCCAGTATAAGTTGGAGTGAATTGAGATCGCATTAAAATAAAGCTAAATAAAAATAAAAAAACACTCAATACTTTTTTCATAATTACTTTTTTAAATTTATAAAAATTTCAATATTAAATTTTATTTGGCATAACCAGTCGCGCGAACTTCTCTAATTACTGTTACTTTAACTTGTCCAGGATAAGTCATTTCGGTTTGAATGCGTTGCGAAATTTCAAAAGCTAATTCTTCGGCTCTCTTATCAGTTACTTTATCGCTCGAAACAATTACACGTACTTCTCTTCCTGCTTGAATAGCATATGTTTTTTCAACACCATCATAGCTTAATGCTAATGATTCCAAATCTTTTAAACGTTTCATATACTGCTCTGCAACCTCTCGACGAGCCCCAGGACGAGCACCACTAATGGCATCGCATACTTGAATTATAGGAGAATACAAAGTATTCATTTCAATTTCGTCGTGGTGGGCTCCAATAGCATTAACAACTTCAGGTTTTTCTTTATATTGTTCTGCTAATTTCATTCCTAATAATGCGTGAGGTAATTCTGGCTCATTATCGGGTACTTTTCCTATATCGTGAAGTAATCCTGCTCGTTTGGCTACTTTAGGATTTAATCCCATTTCGCTAGCCATAATACCACATAAATTTGCAACTTCTCGACTATGTTGTAATAAGTTTTGACCATATGAAGAACGATATTTCATCCTTCCAACCATTCTAATTAATTCAGGATGAAGCCCATGAATACCTAAATCGATACAGGTTCTTTTTCCTGTTTCAATAATTTCTTCATCAAGCATTTTTTTTGTTTTTTCAACCACCTCTTCAATTCGAGCAGGATGAATACGGCCATCAGTTACTAACTGATGAAGTGCCAATCGACATATTTCGCGACGAATCGAGTCAAAACAACTAAGCGTAATTGCATCTGGTGTATCATCAACAATAATTTCGACCCCTGTTGCCGCTTCTAATGCTCTTATATTTCTGCCTTCACGCCCTATAATTCTTCCTTTTGTTTCATCACCTTCAATATGAAATACCGAAATAGAATTTTCTATGGCTGTTTCTGTGGCAACTCGCTGAATAGTTTGTAGAACAATTTTTTTAGCTTCTTTATTTGCAGTTAATTTAGCTTCATCCATAATGTCTTTTACATAAACCATGGATTGGGTTTTAGCTTCAGCTTTTATCGATTCTACTAATTGAGCTTTGGCGTCGTCTGCTTTTAAACCACTAATTTTTTCAAGCATTTCTAATTGTTTTCTATATCCTTTTTCAAATTCTTCTAAACGAAATTTGTATAATTCGATTTGCTGATTAGCTTGATTTTTTAAAGTTTCTGCTTCTTTATCTTTGCGATTTAAATCTTCAATTTTTTTATTGATTTCACTTTCTTTTTGTTTTGTTTTATTTTCAATCTGCAAAATTTGAGCGTTTTTTTCTTGAGTAGCTTTATCATGATCGGTTTTTAATTGTAAAAACTTTTCTTTTGCTTGAAGTATTTTTTCTTGTTTAATAGATTCTGATTTTATTTCAGCTTCTTTAATTAAATTTTCTTTTTCTTTATTTACACTTGAGTTTAATTTACTGCTTGCAATTATAAATCCTGCAATCACTCCAATAATTAGTGCCCCAACAATAAAAATAATCGTTAATATTTCCATCTTTCTTCTCTTTTTTTTCTCAAACTTAGTTTGAGAATAGTTAATAAAAAACGCACAAACTTTAAGTTAAATCTTAAAATTTGTGCGTGAATGCGGGCAAACCAAGTAGTTTACTCTCCGCTAAAATTTTCAATGTTTTGGTTATGTTGTTTTAACATTTCCTCTACATCGGTAAATAGTGTTTTTAAATTACTTAATTCTGCTTCGGCTGAGTTAG
Source organism: Chitinophaga pinensis (assembly GCA_945887955.1). Classification (GTDB taxonomy): domain Bacteria; phylum Bacteroidota; class Bacteroidia; order B-17B0; family Aurantibacillaceae; genus Aurantibacillus. Next base: position 28,066 of record CAMCZO010000007.1, read on the forward strand.
CTTTTTTGTATAGTTGAGCTACTAATTGCAACATAACCATACTTAACACATCCTTTTTATCTCGAACTGCATATGTTTTTTCAAACTCTGCAATTTTTGTATTTATTAAACTAACTACCTCTTTTATATTTTGCTCGTCATCAGCATTTACCTTTAGTGGATAAAAACTACCTGCTATTTCAACTTTTATGTTTACTTCGCTCATTAAAAGAGGGCGTTAATATTAAGCACTTAATAACACTATGCACTTGTCAATTTCACGCACCAAATCGTTTATTTGTTCTTTCATTTGAGACTTTCCATTTACCTCATCTGAATTATTTGCTAATATAACATTCTTTCGGTGATTATTCAAACCTTCAACATTAATACTCTCACTATCAACTTGTTGTGAAATCGAGCCGATTACCGAATTCATTTTTAACATCTGATTTGCTAACTGATCTTTTTCATCTAATATTTTTACATTCAGTTTAGAGATGGTTTCACTGTTTTCGCAAACTGAAGCCATTTCTTTTTTGATTAATTGCAATTCTTTATTTAATGCGGCAATGTTTGATTCAAGATTTGTAATCTCGAAGTTTCTATTTGAAAGTATTTCTTTAAAATAATCAACTTTTCCGGCACTTTGTATTTTTACTTCTTCTAATTCTGCTTTCAATAAAGTTATTTCAGATTCATGAGCTTCTAATGTATCTTGAGCAATATTTATTTCATCAATAATATTAGTGTTTTCTATCAGTAATTTTTGATACTCAGTTTCACTATGCTCTAATTTTTGATTAAATATATTTTCGAGTTCTATTTTTGAATTATTTATTTCTGAATTTTTTTCTGAGGTACTGGATTCGAAATTTAATACTTGTTTATTTAATTCATCAATTTGCAATGATGCATTTTGTAATTCTTGAACTTTTAATTCTAAACATATTTCTGTGTCGCTTAAAGCGTTTGCTGTTTTTTCTATAACTGAAACTAAGTTTTCAACTTCAATTGTATAATTTTCAATTTTAGTATTTAATTCAGTTACTTGATCGCCAGATGAAAGCAAAGAATTCTGTTTAAATGCTTCAAATTCTCCACTTAAATTTATAAAGCGATCTGTTTCTATTTCTAATTGATTTTGAACTTCGCTAAACTTTAAATTTATCTCATTTAATTCGTTATTTTTTGTTTCTAGTTGTGAATTAATAGAGGCGATATTTACCTGAGTTTGTTCATTTTCCGATTGTATTCTAATTAATTCATCATTTAATTTTGTGTTTTGTAAATTAGAATGAATTAATGTGTTGGATAATTTATCTTCATACTCATTAATAAGTGAAACAATTTTAAGTTCATGATTTGTTTCGGATTCGTTAATTAATAATTCGTGAGATGATTTTAGCTCGTTTATTTGATTCTGGAAAGATAAAGAAACAGCTTCTTTAGAAGTGTTTAAATTATTTTGTAAATCTAAAATCTGCTTTTCATATCCATCAATTAACAATCGCTCACGCGCCCCTAATTCATCCTTAATATTGTTGATTTGAGTATTAAAATTAGAATTAAGCTGCTCAAGTTCTATTTGATGAGTATCTTTTAAATTAGTAATAGTTTCATCATGATTCAAAAATAAACTTTGCTCTCTATCTGCCCAACCTATAGATAATTCAGAAACACGATTTTCATACTCCTCTTTAATTCCTGATTCTTTATATTGAGAGTTTGTTCTAAGTTCATTTATTTGTAAAGTATATGATAAAGTAACTCGTTCTAATTCAGAACTGGCTATAAGTTTAGCTTCGCTTAATTTTGTTTCATATTCTGCTGCTATGCTATTGATGTTGTTTTTTAATTCTTGAATGTCATTTAATCGCGCATCAATTTCATTTTGTTTTTCTTCTAATTGATCTTTGATGGTACCTCGTAATTCCTTAAATGAAGTTAACTCTGCTTTGTAATTAGTGTTATCTCGTTCGATGACCACCAATTTTGTATTTAAAACATCAATGGTTACTTGCAAACGTTTACAATCTTCGTCGCGCATAATTAATTGATTACGATAATCGCTTAACGAACGCTTTAGTTCGTTAAATTCTTTGCGTAAAACAACATCGTTATCTAAAACTTGTTGTAATTCTGATTTTAAGCTTTCTACATTCATTAGGTTAGCAGTTTAATTTTTTTAAAAATAGACAACTATTTTGCTTAATTTATTCTAGTTGTCAATAATCATTAAACAGTAAATTGTTAATTAAGCTAATAGTTGTTAGACCTAAATTGTTAATTGTTCCATATAAAATTTTTACAAATAAATAATTTGGCGATTTGAAAACTGCATAAATTTATATTAAAATGTGCATGGATTATAATAGTCTATCACCGAATTTGCCAGATGTTCGCAATGCAAAATTTACGAATATATACTAGATAGATTGCAAGAATTTCAATTGTTAAAATTAACATAGTCAAAAAAACATTTTTTTTAATTCAATTAGAATGTGCAATTGAATGTGTTAAATAATCATTCCTAAAACTTTATTTAATTTCGATGACCCTGCCTAAGAATCATTAATAACTTCATTGCAAACGAAAATATTTAGCTCAAATTTTAACAGGCAGTAAAAAAAAATAAAACTAATGTAACTTTAATCTTATTTCTAATTATGTAATCAAAGTAAGAGCAAAATTAACTATTAAAACAACCAGGACAATATAAAACCTTTTAATTTAAAAAAAAGAAATTATGACAAAAACAAAACTATATTTATTGATAAAAAAAGGATATTATTTTCAAATTTTCCTTTGTTTTTTTTCATTAAACATTCATTCACAAACACAAATGAATTTAAAAATTAAATTTGATGATAGTTTAATAGTTGAAAAATATGAACCTTTACAAAATGAGTTTAAATATAGATCAATAAGAATGGAACCTGGAAATTATAGAATTGAAAATGATGCAGTTCCTAGAATTCTGAATGATGAAGCAATAGTTGGTGTTGATTTAATTTACACTGGCTATCCTGAGGGAGAAGATTTATCTGAATTAAATCGGAAACGAATAATTGAGTTATATATGAGTTGCCCTAAGGCATTTAATAAGCAAACTATAAAATGGCGATTGATAAAACAAACTGGAGTAAAAAATCAGGCAGATTTACCAAATTATTTTCATGGATTTATTGTTTATTTTCGGCCATTAGTTCCTTTTTCAGAAGAAAAAAAATATATTAATGATATTATTTCAGGTAAAGAAAAATTAAAAGATTCTACTCTTTTAAAAGTGTTTTCAAGAAAGTCAAGATGGAAAGAGATGTTGTGTGTAGCAGATGTAACAGGAAGCATGGCTCCATATACAGTTCAGTTAATGATTTGGGCAAAATTTAATCAACGATTAAAAACATTTAAACAATTTGTTTTTTTTAACGATGATGAAGAAAGAAGCAATGACCAAAGTACCTCATTAGATTCAAGTGGAATTTGGAATATAGAAACATATAACGCAGAAAAAATAATGAATACTGCTTTAACGAGTATGCAAAAAGGTGGACATTTTGAAAATGATATAGAAGCTATTTTTTATGCCATAAAAAAATATCCTAATAACATCAAAAACATTTTACTCATTGCAGATAATTGGGAAGACCCTTGCGATATGGCTTTATTACCAAAATTAAAAGCATTAAAAATACCAATTAGTATAATTATTTGTGGAGTTAATAGTGTTATCAATACTAAATATTTAGAAATTGCTTATGCAACTAATGGATCTATTCATACAATTGAAGAAGATTTAGACGAAATGGGTAAATTAAATGAAGGACAAGTGTTTAAAATCGGTGGTTTAAAATATAGATTGGTAAATAATAAGTTTTTAAAAATATGATTAAAATGCCGATATATATTAAATTATTAAGTTTTATTTTTTGTTCTATAATTATTAATATAAAAGCACAACAAGTAAATATAGGTGGTAAAATTTGGAGTACAAAAAACTTAGACGTATCTAAATTTAGAAACGGCAATTTGATTAAGCAAGTTAAAACAAAAGAAGAATGGCTTAGAGCAATTAAACTTAAACAACCTGCATGGTGCTTTTATAATAATGACGCATCTTTTAATTCAAAATTTGGTAAGCTTTATAATTGGTATGCTTTAATTGATTCTTCCAAAATTGCGCCATCTGGATGGCACGTTGCATCAGATGATGAATGGAAAGATCTTACTGATTTTTTAGGTGGAGATAATATAGCTGGAAATATATTAAAAAGTAAAACAGGTTGGGAAGCCAAAGGAAATGGAATTGATGAAAGAGGATTTAATATTTTACCTGCAGGAATTTGTAATGAAAAATTTAATTTTTTATATTATGGGATTAGTTCATATTATTGGACTTCAATGGAAAATAATGATTATAAAGCCGTATGTAAATATTTCGGAAATGGTCTTGGTGATGTTGGTACACATAATTTTTCTAAAAATATTGGATTAAGCGTTCGTTGTGTTAAAGATTAATTTTTTTAAACAAATTAACGCTTTAATAGTAATAAAATATTAATCTTTAATTATTGCTTTTGCCTTCAAAGGTTAGAATATTGAATTTTATTCACTCCTAAATTCTTAAAGCCACTTATGGTTAAAATATTATAGACAAAAGGAGATTGTATGTTTAAAGCCGTTTATTTTACATTTCGTAATTATATTCTTTTTGATGTCCGAAATATTATTGAGTTCGGATGAAAATGAAATGTATGTCTTTTTATGAGCAATTTCTTTTATTTATACTCATTACTTATTTTTTTTATAAAAATTAATTAATAAAAAAATGAAAGATGGATGATATACTAAACCCTTTTAAATTGTTTTATCGAACACCAATTTAAAAAATTTATTCTTTTAGTAATTTAGTTTGGTAAATTAATTTATCCTGATCTAAAAATTTCAAAAGATACATGCCGTTTTTTTGATGGGTTAAATCTATATCTATGGATGAGTTTAGTACTGATTGTTTTTCGATTAACTGACCTAATCCATTATAAATCTCTATAAAAGCATGAGGCATTGATAGATTGTACTTTAAAGTTATTTTACCATGAGAAGGATTTGGATAAATTTTTATAGATTGATCTTTAATTGTGTTTGAAATTCCAATACAAACTATTACAGAAACCGTTCCAGTTGATTGGCATCCATTCGAAGGATCTGTAACCATAACAGTATAGTTTCCAATCATATTGGTTGTTAATGTTGGAGAAGTAACAGCAGGGGCAGATGCAAGAGGAGGCGCTGACCAATAATAATTAAATCCAGTTGAATTTCCAGTAATAATAGGATAGATGCCGATGGTTTGTGTTGGAACATCTAAGCAAAATGGATTAGGGCCAATTGGATTATTTACCGATGGAAAAACTCTATTATCAAGCACATTTATAGTTTTAGTTGCTACACAACCATTATTTAAATCTTTTGCTGTTAAACTATATACACCAGCAACATTTGCTATGTATGTGTTTGTGTTTGAAGCAGGAGTTTGAGGCGGTGGGCCATTCCATAATATTCCAACTACGGCTAAAGAATTATTAAAAATGCCTCCAGAAGGAATACTCGTCGTACTTTGATTAACGATAATTATGCTTGAATTAGTACAGGTTGTAATTGCTAATAAGCCACCAGAGGCAGTTCCTATTGATGTGTTTGGCGGAAGTAAGTTCTGATAAATTGGAATTACAGTACTAGTTTCACAATAATTATAATTATCTTTAACTGTTAAAGTATAATTTGCAATTAAAGTATTAGAAGTAATATTAGTAGTTAAAACCAATATACTTGGATTTAATATGTTGCCGGGATTCCAAGAATAATTATTGTTAGAAGAAGTGTTTATAGCTTGCAAAATAGTTTGCGAAGTGTTACAATCTAAAATTTGGGTAGGAATTGATAAATTAAACGTTGGACTAAGAGTATTAAGTGTAATTGATATTGGAATTTTTGTTTCACAGCCAGTATTTGAATCTTTACCAGTAACAGTATAGTTTCCGGAAGTAGTTAATGTAAAATGGTTTTGAGAAATTGCGGTATTTGTTATCGTAGAGAGTGAATAATTTAGAATTCCACCAAGTGGAGATGTTACCCCATTTATTAAGTAAATATTTACTACACTTTTTGTGCTGCAACCCATTGAGAAATTTTGAGGACTACTAATACTGTATGTAGGGAAACCAGATGCGCTTGTAATAGAAAATGTTTTCGAAACAAAACATCCATTTGTTAGATTAATTAAAACATGAGTATATGTTCCAGGGCCTGGATTATAAAATGCAGTAGGTGTGTTAATAGTCATTGTTCCACCCAAAGGAGATCTAAATTCGTGTGAAACATTAATAATGGGATTACAGGTGGCTGTTATTGTTTGAACTGCAGGATTTATACAACTTATAGATTGCAATAATGGCGAAACAGTAGATGTTGGCGCAATAGTATTCATGCCAATTGATAAGGTTTGAGTTACATTTAAATTGTTCGAAACAAAAGCTGTAATGGTATAATTTCCTGGGGAATTAATATTAAAGCTACTTCCTATTGAAGTATAAGTATTAGCATTTAAAGTATAAACAACAATTCCTCCAGTATAATTTGTAATAGGATACAAAGTAATAGATGGGACTGAACATGTTAAACTGAACACCCCTGAGCTACTATTTACGGTTAAAGTTAATGGTTGAGCTAAAAATTTTGATAAAAATAAAACGAATAATAAAATAGTTAGATTTTTTTTCATAATAGTTATAAATTAAATTAAATAAAAAAGTTGTTTTTATTTTTTTGCATCTGCTAAAAATTGAGCTAAGCCGCTATCAGTTAATGGATGTTTTAATAAAGCTAAAATTGCACTAAGTGGGCAAGTTGCAACATCGGCTCCTATTTTAGCACATTCGATAATATGCATCGGATGCCTTACGCTAGCAGCCAAAATTTCAGTTTCATAGCCATAATTATCATAAATAATTCTAATATCCTCAATTAATTTTAAGCCATCGGTACTCACGTCATCAAGTCTTCCAATAAATGGAGACATGTATGTTGCCCCCGCTTTAGCAGCCAGTAGAGCTTGACCTGCAGAAAAAACTAAAGTACAATTTGTTTTAATTCCTTTTTCTGTAAAATATTTAATTGCTTTTATCCCATCTTTTATCATCGGAATTTTAACAACTATTCTTGGGTGAAGCGCCGCCAAAACTTCTCCTTCTGAAACCATACCATCATAATCGGTTGCTATAACTTCAGCACTAACATCTCCGGTAACCAAGTTACATATATCTACATAATGTTTTAAAATATTCTGTTGCCCTTTTATGCCTTCTTTAGCCATTAAAGATGGATTAGTTGTAACGCCATCAAGAACTCCTAAATCTTGTGCTTCTTTAATTTGAGCCAAATTGGCTGTGTCAATAAAAAATTTCATTTTTTTCTTTTTTTTCTTTGGTACTAAGTTAATAGATTGATTTATATTTCAAACAATAAAAGTATTAACAAGATGTTAATTGATACTTTCTGCACAAATCCATGCAGTACTCCAGGCACTTTGAAAATTAAATCCACCGGTTATTCCATCAATATTTAAAACTTCGCCACAAAAAAATAAATTTGGAACAAGTTTACTCTCCATAGTTTTAAAATTAATTTCTTTTAATGAAACACCCCCACATGAAACAAATTCTTCTTTAAAAGTTGTTTTTCCTTCCATTTTTAAAAGATAATTACAAAGACATTGTACTAATTTATTTATTTGTTTATTATTTATTTCAGCCCAAGGTTTAGTATTCAAAATATCTGATTTTATGCATAAAAACTCCCATAATCTTTTTGGTAAATCAAACATTGATTGAGAATAGGGAAGTGCTTTGTGTTTAGTTTTTTGAAATTGTTTGATAAATAATTCAACATCAATTGGTTTTAAAGGATAAACCCAATTAACCAATATATCTGAAAAATAATTTTGTTTATAAAAATCAGTTGCAGCAAATGCAGATAATTTTAAAACAGCTGGCCCACTTAATCCCCAATGTGTTATTAAAACAGGACCATTGTATTGTAATTTATTTTGTACTATTTTAATTTGAGCATTCTTAACGCTAATCCCCTGAAGGTTATTTTTTATGGATTCGTTAGGTAAATTAAAAGTAAATAAACTGGGTATTGGTTCTATTATATTATGACCAAGTTGTTTTATAATATTATATGCTTTTGTTTTATTATGCCCTCCTAAAGCACAAATAATTGCGTTAGCTGAATAGTTTTTTAAATTGGTGATGATGTTAAATTTATCTTTGTTGGCTTCAATAGATAAGACTTCGGAATTTATTTGAATGGAAATGTTTAGTTTTTTTGATAAATTCATAAAACAATCAATAATAGTTTGACTGGAATTAGTATCAGGAAACATCCGATCATCGGCTTCGGTTTTTAGAACAATACCTTGTTTTTTAAACCAATCACTTGTATGCTGAACATTAAATTTTGAGAAAACCTGATTAAGCTCTTTATATCCTCTTGGATAATTTTTAATTAATTCGTTGTTATCTAAACAATGATTGGTAACATTGCACCTTCCGCCACCAGACACTTTTACTTTTGATAATAATTTTGTTGATTTTTCGAGAATAGTTATATGATAATTAGGTTTAAGCAAAGCTAAATTGATAGCTGAAAAAAATCCAGCCGCCCCACCACCGATTACTATTATTTGTTTTGTTGAGTTGATAAATTAATTAATTTAATTTTTTCTTTTTCCCATAAATTAAAAATAATAAAACGGGTAATAAAAATATATCAGAAATAACTGCAATTATTACGGTAATACAAACTAAAAAACCAAAATAAAATGTGCTATTAAAATCACTTAGCATTAAACTCATAAAACCGCCAATTAAAATAAAGGTAGTTAAGATAATTGGTTTTCCTGTTTCAAAATATGTTCTTTTAAAAGCATAAATTAAACTTTTTCCATAGCCTAACTCTATTTTTAAGCGCGAAATAAAATGAATTGTGTCATCGGTTGCAATTCCAAACGCAATACTAAATACTAAAGAAGTACCAGATTTTAATTCTATTCCTGCAAATCCCATTATTCCTGCAATAATTATTAATGGAAAAACATTTGGAATTAAAAAAACTATGACCATTCGCCAACTTCGATGTAAAAAAAAAGTTAATAAGGCAATAATTAAGATAGAACACAAAAAACCCTGCGCCATATTACTCACCATGTATTCATTGTTTCTATCTACTAATTGAGCTGCACCTGTAAGTTTGAACTCCAATAAATTATTATTTGTATTTTTTTTAATAAAAGCAATTAGGTTATTATTATGTTCATTTACTTTTATGCTCCCCATATCTTGAATTTTGCCACTAATGCGTGAGCTTAATCCATCAGAGCTAACAATTCGACTTATCTCTTTATTTTTTTTGTTACTAATAAGTTGTTTAGAGATAATTTTATAATCTTCTGAATCAGGAAAATTTAATTTAGTATCTTGATAGGAATTAATATAAATTGTTTTAACCATACTAGCTGCTGATATTAAAAAGCCGGCATGATATTCTTTTTTGATAAAATCGTTTACTTTATTTAATTCAACCATAACTTCATAATCCCAGATTGATTTAGTAGAATCTTTAAGATTTACTTGAATTTCAAGAGGACGAACTCCACTATAATATTTATCGAAAAAAATAAAATCTTGTTTTATTTCTACTTTTTCACTCAAGTCTTCTAACAAGACATTATTAACCTTTATTTTACTGATTCCAATTACAGAAATAATTAAAAATAATATAGAAATAATAAAGATTGTTTTTTGGCGCCTAAAAATCCAAAATAAATTTGATTGCATATATTTATATGTTCGACCAGTAGATTCTTTTATTAGGATTTGTTTTTTAGGTGTAAAAAAATAGAGTAGGGCAGGTAGTAAACTATAACTCAATATAAATGCGATAACAATGCCAAGTGAGGTGTAAATTCCAAATTCTCTGATTGGTTTAATACTTGAAAAAAGAAGCGATAAAAATCCAACAACTGTTGTGATTAAGGTTAAAAATGTTGGAAAACCAACTTCTTTAATTATTAAAGAATAAATTTTACTTTTTTCGGTTCCTTTAGAAACTTCATCAAAATATTTAGAAAAATAATGAACTACATCGCTCATTCCTGCTACAAATATCATGGTTGGCAACATGGTTGTCATTATGTTAATAGACTTACCCAAAAAGTTCATAATGCCTAAGGTCCATAAAACAGAAATTATTACTATCGTCATAGGAACTATTATTCCATAAATACGTTTAAAGCTAAACCATAAAAATATAACAACTAAAAAAAGCGACACACTCATAAAAAGTGCAAACTCTTGTTGCAAATTAGTTAGATATGTTTTTTGAGCAAAAATTCTTCCTACATAGTGAATGTCATCAAATTTGTAATGTTTAAGAGTTCCCTCAATTTGATTTGCCAAACTATCTGAAGCTTTTTTAGTTAATTCATCGTCTGTTTTTATGAAAAGACTAAGTGATTTTGCGTTAATTGGAAAAAAAGAACCAATTAAATATGGCGATTGATAAATGGCTGAACTATCTTCTTTATATAATGATGAATCGTTAAAGTGTAATAACTGTTTTTGAATAGGTATAATGCCAGATAAATCTATTGTTTTAATATTAGTTGGTGATGTTACTTTTTGAATGTGATTAATTTGACTAAGTTCTTTTGTTAAAGCATCAATTTTTGTTAAAAAATGATTATTAAAAATTCCAGCTTTATTCTCGACGGCGATTATTACAAATTCATTATCGTATTCAAAAGTTTTTCTGAAATTATTATATAATTCAAGTTCATTATCTTCGTTAGGAAAAAACTCTTCAAAGTCATAATTAAATGATAAGAATTGAATTCTAAAACTAAAAAAAACAGAAATTAAAATTACTGCAATTATTACTATTAAATGATATGATTTTTGATTTTTGATAATCTGCAAATTTAGCAAGAAATCAATTTAGTAGAGAATAAAATAATGTTATACAGAAGAAAAAATAAAAAGGGGGAATTAGAAAATTAACGTGCTTTTATCCAGGCAGTTGGAAAGTCTTTTTTAACTTCTTTTAATTTAAGATTAGCTTCTTCTATAGAATTAAATCCATTATAACTAACAATATGCATCCCTCTGTTTTTAATCTCTAAAATAGAAGCCGGTATATTCTTTTGATTTAATTTATTTACTAAACCTTCTGCATTTTTTAAAACCACAAAACAACCCAAAATAATATTAAAATTAGCAGCATTATTTTTGGAATAGTTTGTATTTTTATTTATTTCAACTGGTTCTAATTTATTTGAAGAGGGCTCAAGAGTGTTAACAGAAAAGAGATTGTTATTACCTAAGGAAAGCATCGCAACACCTTTAGAGTTTGCAATGTAATTTTTATTAGAGTGGTTGCTAGCCAATATTAATTCAGGGTAAGTAGTTGTTTGGTAGATTGGTTTATAGGATGAACCAAAAATATTTGCTTGAAAATTCCCACTAAATTTTCGACTAGAAACAAAAAGAGATAAGGCGAAAAATAATAATCCAAAAATTAAGATAGAAAAAATTACTTTTTGATACTTTTGACGATTAAGAAAAGTATTTTTAGATTTAACATGACTTCTATCATTAAAATCATGCTTATTTTTATTATCTAATAAAATTGGGAGAGGAATTAGGCCAATTGATGATAGTCCAAAGCTATTCGTTAAAAAATTAGTATCAGGCTGTGGTTCGAATAAAATATTATTTTCAAAGTCTAAATAAAAAAAACCAATATTATCAATAGATAATCGTCTTCGAGCAGATAAAACGCTAGTAAAATAATCAGAAAAATCGTTTAAGTGTTTTAAACTTTGATCAGTGGTGCATTTTAATTGATTTTGTAACCACATTACTAAAACGCCATCGTTTTGTTTTAATTGTTTGTTAAAGCTAACTATTTTAGAAGGTGGGTTAAGTATGCCATTAGAATTGGAAAAATGAGAGCTGCTTTGTTTTAAAACAAAACCACCAAAATTAGGGATAACCAAATAATTATTGGAATACAATAACTCTTTAATACCTTTAATAATATGATTTTGAACGTTCATTAAAAAACTTTGTAATATTATTATCAAATTTAAGAATATTTTTGTCGATTTTATTTTAAATTTATAAACTTTTAAAATAGAAAATGTTCATATCGTATTTTTTTTTAATTATTAAATATTAATTCTGAACTTTAATAAATTTTTTTTAATTAAATCATGATGAAACTAAAAAATTTTACTGGCTTTTTATTATTTTCCTTTTTATTTCTTTCAGAATCAAATTATGCGCAAGTAAAATATTGGGTTAGATTAAATAATAAAACAGGAACGCCTTTTTCGATTAGTAATCCATCAGCTTTTTTAAGTCAAAAAGCAATTACAAGAAGATCTTTTCATAATATAGCTATTGATACTAAAGATTTACCAGTATCTCCCAACTATATTAATTTAATTGATAATGTTGCTAATGTTACTGTTTTATATGCTTCTAAATGGTTAAATGGCTTAGTTGTTTCTGTTCCAAGTTCTTCATCAACAGCATTAAATACAATAAATTCATTTTCTTTTGTTTTAGGCACGGGTCAGGTAAATAGTTATAAAATTAAGATTCCAAAGCTTAACGAACCGCCAATAGACAATAGCCAAACTAATTTGAAAACCACTTTAAGTAATACTTTAAGTGGATTTAATTATGGAGGATCTTACTGGCAAAACAAGCAATTAAATCTAGATTGTTTGCACAATAAAGGCTATAGAGGAAAGGGAGTTACCATAGCCGTATTAGATGCAGGTTTTTATAATGTAGATATTAATCCATTATTTGATAGTTTAAGAGCTTATGGTCGAATAATTGGCACTAGAGATTTTGTAAATGGTGGCACGAGTGTATACGAAGATAATTATCATGGCATGTCTGTTCTATCATGCATGGCTGCAAATAAACCAGGGGTTATTTTAGGATCAGCCCCAGATTCATTTTATTGGTTATTAAGAACCGAAGATGTCAATTTCGAAACGATTAGTGAAGAATATAATTGGATAAGAGGCGCTGAATTTGCCGATAGCGTTGGGGCGGATATTTTAACAACATCATTAGGATATACTCAATTTGATAATTCTACCCAAAATCACAATTATTCCACTTTAAATGGAAAAACTGCCCCCATGAGTATTGCTGCTACAATTGCTGCTCGAAAAGGTTTGTTTGTTTTAAATTCTGCTGGAAACGAAGGCGGGGGATCATGGCAATATATTGGAGTTCCCGCAGATGCCGATAGCGTTTGTACAGTTGGTGCTGTAGATAGTTTAGGTATTGTAGCAAACTTTAGTTCAACAGGACCTACATTTGATGGTAGAATTAAACCTGATTTAGTTGCCCGCGGAGTAGGGGCCTGGGTAAGTTTTTCTAATGGACAATGCGGTCCAGGAAATGGCACTTCTTTTGCTACTCCAATTTTAGCTGGAGCAATTGCTTGTTTTTGGCAATCTCATTCTAATTATAACAATATTAAGTTGTTAGATACATTAAAAAAAATAGCTTCAAATGCTATAAATCCCAATAATTCAATAGGATGGGGAATTACTAACATGTGTACAATTCCTGTTGGAATCGAAAAGCAAAGCTTCAATTCAGCTGATAATATTGATTTTATAATTTCTCCAAATCCTCATAATAACAAGTTTACTATTAATATAAATTCAAGAATTACTTATCCTTTTTTTATTAATTTATCAGATTTGACAGGTAAAATTTTAATTTCACAACAAATAAAATCTACACATAATATAATCGAATTGGATACGCATGAACTTGATGCTGGAGTTTATTTTTTAAGCCTTAAATCTGAAAAGGGTTATAAAATTCATAAAATTATCAAACAATAAATATGTTTAACTCAGGTTTTAGTTCACCAATTAACAAACTTATTATTGTAGCTGCTTTAGGTTATTTTGTAGATGTTTATGATTTGGTTTTATTTGGAATGGAAAGGGTGGCCAGCTTAAAAGACATTTTAGCACCGCTCTATTCAAATCCAAAAGAGCTGAACGAACAAATTGCAATTATCGGATCGAGTTTATTAAGCTATCAAATGATAGGCATGATTGTTGGAGGGATTTTTTGGGGAATTTTAGGCGACAAAAAAGGTCGTTTATCTGTTTTATTCGGAAGCATAATCGTATATTCCATTGCAAATATTTTAAATGGATTAGTTAATGATACGTATTGGTATTCGATATTGCGCTTCATTTCTGGCTTTGGATTAGCTGGCGAATTAGGGGCTGGTATTACTTTAGTTAGTGAATCAATGAAAAAAGAAGATCGTGGAATAGGAACAACAATTGTTGCATCTATTGGCTTATTTGGTGCAGTTGTTGCCGGTTTAACAACAATTTTGGTTAATAATTGGCGCATTAGTTATTTTATTGGCGGTGGTATGGGACTTTTATTGCTTTTTTTAAGAATGGGCGTTTTTGAAAGCAAAATTTTTGATCAAGTTAAAGAAAATAAAGCCATCAAAAAAGGTAATTTTTTTTATTTATTCTCACATCCTAAACTAGTATTTAAATATTTAAATATTATTTTAATTGCTGTTCCGGTTTGGTTTGTGATGTACTTTTTAGTTCAGTTTGCACCTGAAATGTGCAAGGCTTTAGGTATGAAAAATGGACCAACAGAAGGCAAGTATCCCATTATGGTTGCTTATATTGGAATCACCATTGGCGATGTTGTTAGTGGTTTATTGAGTCAAAAGCTTAAATCACGAAAAAAAGTACTTTTTTTATTTTTAAGTTTAACCCTTTTCTTTTGTATAAATTATTATTTGTTTGCAGCTATCTCCATAGTAATGTTTTATACTATTATTTTTTTTATTGGATTTTCGACAGGCTATTGGGCAGTATTTATGAGTAGTGCCTCTGAATTGTTTGGAACAAATATAAGATCTACTGTTGCGACCACAGCACCAAATTTTGTTCGTGGCTCTGTTTCATTGATGTCATTAGCCTTCATATATTTTAAAACAGTATTTGACAACGGAAATCCATCTTCTGCTCATATTAATGCTTCTATTGTTATTGGTGTTATAGTATTTATTTTAGCTTATATTGCATGTTATTATTTAGAAGAAACATTTGCTAAAGATTTAAATTACGAAGAATAATGAGAGGTTTAACATTAGTTATTGGAGCTTCAGAAAATCCAGATCGGTATAGCTACAAAGCCATCAATAGTTTAATTGAAAATGGATTTAGAGTAATTGCCTTGGGCTTAAAAGCAGGTTATATAGGCATTACCGAAATTATATCAACTAAGCCACTGATTTATGATGTGGATACTGTTTCACTTTATGTTGGGCCAAAAAATCAAAACGAATGGATGGATTATATTATTAATTTGAAGCCTAAACGTATTATTTTTAATCCAGGCACAGAAAATCCAGAGTTTTATAAATTAGCAAATGAAAATAAAATTGAATACATTGAAGCCTGCACACTAGTTATGTTAAGTATTGGAAATTATTAATATGAACTATTTTATTTTATCTTTTAATCAATTAAACATTAAACAATTATTCGAAATTTATAAATTACGAAGTCAAGTTTTTGTTGTTGAACAAAATTGTGCGTATCAAGATGTTGATGAAAAAGATTTATTGGCAATGCATGTTTTAATTTATAAAAAAGAAACGCTTGTTTCATATGCAAGAATTATTCCACCTAATATATCATATTTAGAACCTTGTATTGGTAGAGTAGTTGTAAACCCAGATTATAGAAATCAACGATACGGATTTGATTTAATGGAATATTGTATTAAACAAAGTCTCAGTTTATACAAAAATCAAACTATTGTTATTTCTGCACAACTTTATTTATTAAAATTTTATACTGATTTAGGTTTTGTTCAACAAGGCGAAAGCTATTTAGAAGATAATATTCCGCATATAAAAATGCTTTATTCTGTATAACTATTTGATGTTTTTTTAATAAAAAAAATGCTATTCTTATTTTATAATTTATTTATAACTTAATTATAGCTTTTTTATTAACTTTGGGTGTTAAAAACTGATAGAAAAAAGACTGGTAAAAAATATTGATATTTGTTTAATGGATACACCTCAAAAACTAAATTCTTGATTTTATAATATTTTAAACCAATTGCTCTTAGCTTTCAAATTACAAAAGGCTGGATGAAAAAAAAACTTATTAAATACTTAATTTTTTTAACTTCAATTTTTGGACTAATAAAGGTTAATGCACAAACTTTAATTGCTAATTGTATTAATGCTCAAACTATTATTAATAACTCTAACATTGTATTTCAGGGAAATCCTGGTTTTGGTTTAAATTCTGGATTAAATATTAGTAATCCAACATCCAACCCACAATTAGGAAATGGAAGTAATTCATTAGCTGCAGCAAATGCTGGTTGTCATTTAAGTAATGCTCCTGGACCAAAATGGTTAATTTTAAACATTAGCAATTCTGGTAATTTGGGTTTTGTTTTTGGAGCGCCAAGTAGTCCTTTTCCTCAAGCTGGTTTATATGACTGGTCTATGTGGTTATACTCAGCAAATTCTTGCACAAATATTTTTAATAATACGTTACCTCCAGTTTCTTGTAATTATAACGCGTCTTCTTCAGGAGGAACAGGAATGGGTTCTGTACCTGTTGGAGGAAATGTTGGAAATTATCAACCCTCAATTCCCGTTTTAGCTGGTCAACAATATTTAATTTTACTTTCTAATTATAGTGGTATAACTACTTCGGTAACTTTTACAAGTATTGGTTCGGCGAGTTTAACTTGTCAAACTTCTTCTATAGCTGCAAGCTCAAATAGCATATGTGCTGGATCTCAACTAACTTTACAAGTTTCAAATTCTGGTTCAGTTGCTGTGGCATATTCTTGGTCAAATGGTAATATTATTTCTACATCAAATTCGGTGGTCGTTAGTCCAAGTGTTTCAACCAACTATTCTGTATCAATAACGACCAGTTTAGGTTGTTTAGGGGCAGGTTCAGTTATTGCAGTAAATGTAAATCCCAACCCAACTATCTCAGTAAACAATGGAACCATTTGTGCAGGACAAAACTTCACAATCAATCCAAACGGAGCCAATACCTATACCATACAAGGCGGAAATTCGGTCGTGAGTCCATCAACTAACGTCAACTATACAGTTGTTGGTACTAGCACAGCAGGCTGCTTATCGCAAGCATTTGCAACAAGTAACTTAATCGTTAATCCCATTCCAACATCTATTATTGTTGCAAGTTCAAATTCAGTTTGTCTCGGAAGTTCATCCACGCTTAGTGTATTTAGCTCAGGTGCAAGTAATGCATTGAATTTTGATGGTAATGATGATTATGTTGAGACAAATTCTAATATAACCAATTTAAATAATTCTGATTTTACAATCGAAGCATGGATAAAAACAACTGGAATTGGAAGTGGTTTGGTTGTTTGCGCAAACAGTAATTCAGCTTGGGAAGCAGGTGAAAAAGCATTTTATATTAATTCAGGTGGCCAACCAACGTTTGTAGGTTTTGGAAATTCTTATATTACTTCACTTGTAACTGCAACTGTTAATAATAATGTCTGGCATCATTTGGCTGTAGTTTGGGATTGGAATTCAGGCAATTCAGGTACTGGCAAAATGTATGTCGATGGTTTAGATGTTACGGGGGCTGTAAATTATGCAGCGAATAGTGGAAATTTAGGAACTTTCAAATTAGGTCGAGCAAATTTTTTCATTGGAGAGGCTCCAAATTTTTATAACGGTTCTATGGATGAGGTTCGAATTTGGAATGTTCCAAGAACTCAGGCTCAGATTATCGCCAACAAGAGTATAAACATACCTGGTAATTCAGCTGGTTTATTAGCTTATTATCAATTTAATGAAACTTCAGGTATAACTACGTCTGATTATACTGGCAATATTATTACTGCTTCATTAACCAATGGTCCTACTTGGCAAGTTCCATCTACTGCCCCAGTTCTCTCAGCAATCAGTTCCTTCACCTGGTCAACGGGAGCCAATACCTCAAGTATTTCAATTAGTCCAACCCTAACAAGTAATTATTCGGTTGCAATTACAAGCACAGCGGGCTGTATTGGCACAAGTAATACAACAACAGTAAATGTAAATCCATTGCCAGTTATAAGCATCTCAGGCTCAAGTGCAATTTGTATTGGCCAAACAGCAACATTAATTGCTAATGGAGCAACTACTTATACTTGGAGTAATGCTTCAACAACATCTAGTATAACAGTATCACCAGCAAGTAGCACTTCTTATACAGTAGCAGGAACAAGCTCTGCAGGCTGTTTATCACAAACCTTTGCAAACATTAACTTAACGGTTAATCCCAACCCAATAATTACTGTAAACAACGGAACGATTTGTGTAGGACAAAACTTCACCATCAATCCCAACGGAGCAAATACTTATACCATTCAAGGCGGAAGCGTAGTGGTAAATCCACCAAGCAATGCTATTTATACAGTAGTCGGAACAAGCACAGCAGGTTGCGTATCACAAGCGGTTGCCACAAGTAGCTTAATCGTTAATCCCAACCCAATCATCACAGTAAACAGCGGTGCAATCTGTGCAGGACAAAACTTTACTATTAATCCAAATGGAGCTAATACTTATACTATACAAGGCGGTAATGCGGTTGTAAGTCCGCCAAGTAATACAAGTTATACTGTAATAGGAACAAATACGGTTACAGGTTGTAGATCACAAACTTTTGCAACCAGTAACTTAACGGTTAATCCCATCCCAATCATCACGGTAAACAATGGGGCAATTTGTGTAGGACAAAACTTCACCATTAATCCAAACGGAGCAAATACCTATACCATACAAGGAGGTAATGCGGTGGTAAGTCCATCTATTAATGCAAGTTATTCAGTAGTAGGAACAAGCAGTTCAGGATGCTTATCTCAAGCTTTTGCAACCAGTAACTTAACGGTTAATCCTAACCCAACCATTACGGTAAACAACGGAACAATTTGTGTAGGACAAAACTTTACCATTAATCCAAACGGAGCCAATACCTATACCATACAAGGCGGTAATGCAGTGGTAAGTCCACCGAGCAACACCTCTTTTACAGTAATAGGAACAAATTCAGTTACAGGATGTGTATCACAAGCGGTTGCAACAAGTAGCTTAATCGTAAATGCAAATCCGATTATCACAGTAAACTCAGGAGCAATTTGTGCAGGACAAAACTTCACTATTAATCCAAACGGAGCAAATACCTATACCATACAAGGAGGTAATGCAGTGGTAAGCCCAGCAGGTAACTCTTCTTATACAGTAGCAGGAACAAGCACGGCAGGATGCGTATCACAAGCCTTTGCAACAAGTAACTTAACAGTTAATCCTAACCCAATAATCACGGTAAACAATGGAGCAATTTGTGTAGGACAAAACTTCACCATCAATCCAAACGGAGCAAATACCTATACCATACAAGGAGGTAATGCGGTGGTAAGCCCAACAAGCAATGCAAGTTTCACAGTATCAGGAACAAGCGCAGCAGGCTGTTTATCACAGGCTTTTGCAACCAGTAATTTAACGGTAAATCCTAACCCAACAATTACGGTAAACAACGGAACGATTTGTGTAGGACAAAACTTCACCATCAATCCAAACGGAGCAAATACATATACCATACAAGGCGGTAATGCAGTGGTAAGTCCACCGAGTAACACCTCTTTTACAGTAATAGGAACAAATTCGGTTACAGGTTGTGTATCACAAGCCTTTGCAACAAGTAGCTTAACGGTTAATCCCAACCCAATAATCACGGTAAACAACGGTACGATTTGTGCAGGACAAAACTTCACCATCAATCCAAACGGAGCAAATACCTATACCATACAAGGAGGTAATGCAGTGGTAAGCCCAGTAGGTAACTCTTCTTATACAGTAGCAGGAACAAGCACTGCAGGTTGCGTATCACAAGCTTTTGCAACAAGCAGTATAACGGTTAATCCATTACCAACAGTTAGTATTAGCACTACTGGTGGAGTACCCACAAATAGTTCAGTAGCCATTTGTTATGGAAGTCCGATTACTTTTGTTCCATCTGGTGCAAACACCTATTCGTGGAATGGTCAGGGCTCTTGGGTTGGATTTTCTCCTACAGTAACAAGCAATTATATTTTTGTTGGACAAAATACATTAACAGGCTGTACCAGTACAAATGCTCCATCTCAATTGATTACAGTAAATGCATTGCCTAGTTTAACAATTTCAGCATCTAATTCAATTATTTGTCCTGGATATGCAACAACTTTAAATATATCAGGAGCATCAAATTATACTTGGTATCCCGGAGGTTTTACGATTCCTAGTATAATTCAAAATCCAACCATTACAACTACCTATTCAGTTATAGGAATAAATGCAATTTCTGGTTGTACAAACATGGCCATCAATACGGTTTCTGTATATGGTCTTCCAATATTAACAGCCTCAGCAATTAGTGCGAGTATTTGTATGAATTCTAGCACTACACTTTCTGGTTTTGGAGCAAACACATACACCTGGTATCCTGGTGGTATTTCAGGAAATACAATCCAAGTTTCTCCAACAGTACAAACTACTTATACTTTGGCTGGAACTAATTTAGCTGGTTGTTCTAATACAAATACATCTGCTCAAATCATTTCTGTTATACCATTACCAATTGTAAGTGCCAATGTAAGTAATTCTATCATTTGTTTTGGTTCAAGTGTTACATTAAATGGCTCTGGAGCCAATACATATACTTGGTCAGGCAATGTATCAAATGGTGCTTTATTTTCT
>CAMCZO010000008.1 GCA_945887955.1 Chitinophaga pinensis
ACGAGTACTATTTTGAGAAAAATAAACATCAACTAAAGTGAGATAAAAATTTGATTGAGTACTGTCTAATTTAATTGCTCGCTTAGCATCATTTATTGCTTCGTTTATGTATTTTATTTTTAAATACACCAATGCTCTTTTATTATATAGTGCCGGTTGATCTGGATTTTCTAAAAGCTGTTTATTTATATCCTTTAATTCGGGAGAATTTAATTTTATACTTATACTATCAGCTTTTTTATTTTCTTTTTCGAGCTCTTCTTGATCTATGGAGGTTGTTTGGCAGCTCGTAATAAAGAAGATAAAACAAAATAAAATTAAATTTTTAGAATAAATATTTGTACGTTTTTTCTTCACCCTGTACTTATGTTATAAATCATTTGCATTAGCAATTAATTCTGCCACATCGAGCACTTTAGTTTGTCCTTCTTTATTAAAATGTTTTACGCCATCAGTCATCATAGTATTGCAAAATGGACAAGCAACAGCAATTACATCAGGATTAAGTTTTAATGCTTCTTCTGTGCGTTCAATATTTACTTCTTTATTTCCATTTTCTGCTTCTTTAAACATTTGAGCACCTCCGGCACCGCAACACAAGCCTTTAGATCGACTGCGTTTCATTTCAACTAATTCTGTATCTAAACTCTCTATTACTTTTCGGGGGGCTTCATAAACATTATTTCCTCTACCTAAATAACATGGGTCATGAAAAACAATTTTCTTTCCTTTAAATTCTCCACCTTGAACCTTAAGTTTGCCTTGATCAATTAATTCTTGAACTAATTGTGTATGATGAATAACTTCATAATTACCGCCTAAAGCCGGATATTCATTTTTTATCGTATTAAAACAATGTGGGCAACCAGTTACAATCTTTTTTATTTCGTAACCATTTAAAATAGAAATATTTTGCATGGCTTGCATTTGAAATAAAAACTCATTACCTGCTCGCTTTGCAGGATCTCCAGAACACCCTTCTTCGGTTCCTAAAATTGCAAATTTAATATTAACATGATTTAATATGCGAACTATTGCCTTAGTAATTTTTTTTGCTCTATCGTCAAAACTGCCGCTACAACCTACCCAAAATAAAATTTCAGGTGTTTCGCCTTTTGCAATCATGTCTGACATGGTTAAAACTTTTATTACTGTATTACTCATTAATTTTTTATTTAATTTACGTCATTTATCCAATTAGCTCTGTCGGCTTGAGCAAATTGCCATGGTGCAGAGTTGTTCTCTATATTACTAAACATACCGTTTAATTCCGTTGGGCTTTGACTTTCTTCCATTACTAAATATCGGCGAATTTCTATAATAATTGCCAAAGGATCAATATTAATAGGACATTCTTCAACACATGCATTACAAGTATTACAGGCCCAAATTTCTTCTGTTTTTATATAATCACCTAATAAAGATTTACCATCATCTATAAAAATTCCTTTATTGGCATCCATATTTTTTCCAACCTCTACCATTCTATCTCTTGTATCCATCATTATTTTTCTTGGCGAAAGTTTTTTACCAGTTATATTTTGAGGGCAAGCCGATGTGCACCTTCCGCATTCGGTGCAAGTATATGCATCCAATAAATTTTTCCAATTTAAATCCTTTACATCCTTTACACCAAAACGCAAAGGATTATTTTGATCTGTTTTTGGCTCATAAGATGGATTAAAATTTGGAGCCACAACGTCAGTTACAGAATCTAAAGTTGTGAATTCTCCTTTTAGTTTTAAATTTGAAAAATATGTATTTGGGAAAGCTAAAAGAATGTGCAAATGTTTAGAGAAAGGCAAATAGTTTAAAAAAGCGAAAATGCCAATAATATGAAACCACCAAAAAAAACGTTCGATTAAAATTAAATTAGATAGAGAAAAGCTACTTAGCATAGGAACAAAAAATTGACTTACAGGAAAACTTCCAGCAGAATGATAATTTGGATGATGTTTTAATTGTAAATTCTGATCGGCTGCATTCATTAAAATTAATGCGGTCATTAAAAACATTTCGGCAATCAAAATTGTATTGGCATCTAATTTTGGCCAACCA
The DNA here is from genome assembly GCA_945887955.1 of Chitinophaga pinensis. GTDB lineage: Bacteria > Bacteroidota > Bacteroidia > B-17B0 > Aurantibacillaceae > Aurantibacillus. The sequence goes on from CAMCZO010000008.1 coordinate 2,059, forward strand.
TTTAATTCAGCATTCATAAATCGTTTAATTTTTAAAACATTTCTTCTCAACCAAAAAACAACTACACCAATAAATACACCAAGAGCTAAAATTTCGAAAAATCCTATTAAGAAATTATAAAATTTGCCTAACACATGAAAAGAACGATGTGTATTAAAAATCCCATCTACAAACATTTCTATCACTTCAATATTAATCAATACAAAACCAACATAAACTAAAATATGCATAGCAGCACTCGCAGGGCGAGAAAACATTTTTCTTTGACCTAAAGCCAAAAGAATCATTGATTTTATACGTTCGGATTTTTTATCATGGATATCAATATTTTTCCCAATAAAGATATTTCGTCTTATTTTTTTAATATTTAAATAAAAAAAAGTTGAGGCTCCAATAAGAAGAATACAAAAAACGATTGAACTAATCATGTTAATTTTTTGTTTGGGTTTTGTCTTTTTTTCCGAAAATAGAAAAATCAACATAACGCTTTGGATTTGCTTTAATATCTTTTAAAAACTTATCTAAATCTTCGGCAGATTTATTAAGATTTATATAGAGAGAATCGTTTTTAATTAATTTACCTAAAGTACCTTGCCCTTGATTTATTTTACTTAATAAAATATTTAATTCTTTTACTGATTTTTCAGCATTAGCTATAGCCGATTTTAATTGTGACTTAGAGAGAGAATCAGTGATATTACTCACATTAGACAAAATAGAATTAATTTTTGATTCACTTTTGCTTAGATTAGACGAAATAGAACTTAGATTATTTAAAATAACTGAAATTTTTGGCTTTTCTGAAATAATTAAATTATCTAATTTAATGGCTGTTTTTTCTAAAGTTAAAATGGCATTTCTAAAACTAAGAAATGATTGATCAATATTTTTTCTGGCATCTGCATTTAGCATTAATTTAGCAACCGTCATCACACTATCGATACTTCCAATCAAAATTTCTGCTTTTGCCTGAAGTGGCGCTAATTGTTTATTGAAAGACTCTTTTAAACCTTGCTCTGTTGCCGAAATCAAAGTATCTCCATTTTCGACAAATTCAGTTTTATCGCTTAAAATTATTTCCACAGCTTTTGATCCCAATAAATCTGCAGAAACTAATCTTGCTATTGAATTTTTAGGAATCTTAATGTCTTCTTTTAACAAAAATTTAACCAATACTTTAACTTCTCCGCCAATGTTTACAAGTGAAATATCATTTATATTGCCAACTTTATATCCTTTTATTAATAATGAATTAGCAGTAGTTAAATTATCTATTTTGGGATATAATGCATATAGATAATATTTGCGAGAAAATAAGTCGGTGCCTTTTAGGAAGCTAATACCCCATACAAAACCAATGATTGTGAGAACAGCAATAATTCCTATTTTAAATTCTTTACTTAACTTCACGAAAAAATAAACATTATTTAGACTATAAATGTAGCTATTTTTATTGAGTTTAAAAATACCGATTATGAATGAAAAATTAAAGAACGAAGCATTGAATCGATTGAGTGTTAACGAATTTAAAAGTGCAATAAAACAACCCATCATTGTGGTTCTTGATAATGTTAGAAGTTTAAATAATGTGGGCTCGGCTTTTCGAACAGCAGACGCTTTTTTAATTGAAGAAATTATACTTTGCGGATTAACTGGCACTCCTCCAAACAAAGAAATAGAAAAAACTGCTTTGGGAGCTACATCTTCGGTAAAATGGACTTATTTTCAAACCACTCTTGATGCTATTGCCGAATTAAAACGTTTGGGTTACAAAACTATTGCGATTGAACAAGCCAAAAATAGTATTAAACTAAATTCATTTAATGGCACACATAAAAAAATTGCATTAATATTTGGAAACGAAATATATGGCGTAGATCAAGAAGTAATTAATCATTGTGAAGAGGTAATTGAAATACCTCAAGCAGGAACAAAACATTCTTTAAATATTTCGGTTAGTATTGGTATTGTGTTATGGGAATTAATGAGGGGTAAAATTTAAATTAATTATTCGTTCATTAATTTATTTTGAAGTCTTATACTTTCTTCGTGAAGTAAGATGCAAATTTTTTCGATGTGTTGTCTCGAAACTCCAATTTTATCAGCCCACTGAACCCTTGTTCTCAAAATCTCTTGCCATCGCCCTAATTGAAAAATACTAATATTTTGTTCTTTTTTATGCATAGCAATTTTCTCAATTATTTGCATTCTCTTTTTCAAAACATTCAATAATTCATCGTCTATTTCATCAATAATTTTCCGAAAATCTGATAATTTATTAGTTATTAATTCATCTTCGGATAGCTGGTTTCTTAAAACCAATTTAGAAATAAGTTGATTAAGTTGGCTTGGAGTATATTGCTGACTTGCGTCACTTAAAGCTAAGTCTGGGTTATAGTGAGTTTCAATCATTAACCCATTCATCCCTAAATCAAGTGCTTTTTGTGATACTGATGGAATTAACTCTTTATTCCCGCTAATGTGACTTGAATCACAAATAATTGGCAAATCAGGAAACAAAGTTCTAAGTTCTATTGGGATTTGCCAAAAGGGCTTGTTACGATATTTTGTTTTTCCGTAGTAATGAAAACCACGATGAATAGCCGCTATTTTTGAAATACCAGAATTATAAATACGTTCAATGGCTCCAATCCATAATTGTAAATCAGCATGAATAGGGTTTTTTATCATAACTGGAACATCTATACCTTTTAATGCATCTGCAATTTCTTGAACACTAAAAGGGTTTGCAGTTGTTCTGGCTCCTATCCAAAGAACATCAACCCCATACTTTAAAGCCAATTCAGTATGTTGAGCGTTCGCCACTTCCACAGTAATTTTAAATCCAAATTGTTTTTTCACTTCAGTTAACCATTGCAAAGCCTCTTCGCCTTTACCCTCAAATGAGTTCGGACGAGTTCTTGGCTTCCAAACACCAGCTCTAAATAAAGATACTTTATTAATCTCTTTTAACTGCTGAGCTGTTTTCAAAAGCTGTTCTAAACTCTCAGCTCCACAAGGGCCAGAAATAATTAAAGGTTCATTTATACTTGGCAGCCAAGTTTTTATCGATTCAAATTGCATGATACAAAAACAAATAAAAAGGCATTTAGTTTGAAAATGAAAATTACCCTTTTTAAGGTATTAAAAAAACAAATGTTCTGAATTAATTTTAAACTATGATTAATAAAAAAAATGAAACAAATTTATTTTTTCAAAACAATTGTTCAGTAAATTGTTTCATAGGATTATATAAAAAGAAAAAAGAATGCTGCCGTAAATTTAAAAAAGGCAACCGTTGTAAAAAGTGCCCAGGAAAATTGTAAGTTTTTTTCTTTAATAATACAATTTCAATTGTTCGTTTAATTGATTCAAACCATCTACTGCAGTTGATTTAATATGATTTAAATATTTAATATAATCAAGTTGAAAGTCATTTGGATCAATTAGCCACTTTGGCACCTCTTGTGAAACAAAATTTAAAATTCCTGCTGCCGGATAAACATTTAAAGACGTTCCGATTACAATAAAAAAATCGGCTTGAGCAGCTAAATAATTTGCTTGATCCATTAGTGGAACTAGTTCGCCAAACCAAACAATGTGTGGCCTTAGTTGGCTTCCTTTTTCACATAAATCGCCAATTTTTAATTCCCAATTTGTTACTGGATAAATTAAATCAGGGTCAATTTCACTTCTTACTTTCATTATTTCTCCATGAAGGTGCAACACATTTTTACTACCTGCTCTTTCATGAAAATCATCTACATTTTGGGTAACTACATTTACATTAAATTTTGATTCTAGGTCGGCAATAAAATAATGAGCTTTATTTGGGCTTGCTGCTATTACTTGCTTTCGTCTAGCATTATAAAATTCATTAACCAATTCTTGATTTTTTTTCCAAGCTTCTGGAGTTGCTACATCTTCGATTTTATAGTTTTCCCATAAGCCCCCAGCATCTCTAAATGTTTTAATCCCACTTTCGGCACTAATGCCCGCTCCAGTAAAAACGACTACTTGTTTTTTTAACATAATTTTTGTACTTATAAATTCTCTTTAATGAACTTAAGCATTTTAGTATAAAGATGTAAACGGGTTAAGCCTCCACTAATTCCATGATTTTTATTGGGATAAACCATAAAATCAAAAGGAATATTATTTTTTATTAATGATGAAGCTAGCTCCATACTGTTTTGAAAATGCACATTGTCATCGCCACTTCCGTGGATCAGCATGTAGTTTCCTTTAATTAACTTTACAAAATTAGAGGGCGAATTATCTTCATAACCGCTTGTATTATCTTGTGGTTTTCTTAAAAAACGTTCGGTATAAATATTATCATAATATTTCCAATTTGTAACTGGTGCTACAGATATTGCAGTTTTAATTACATCGGCTCCTTTTGATATCATTAGGGCGGCCATGTATCCACCATAACTCCATCCTTGAAATCCTATTCGCGTTTTATCAACATAAGGCAAATTACCTAAATATTTTGCCGACGAAATTTGATCTTGTGTTTCTAAATTTCCTAATTGTAAATACGTACTATGTTTAAATTTTCTACCACGTCCCAATGTCCCTCGACCATCTACACAAGAAACAATATATCCTTGTTGGGTTAATAATTGATGCCAAAGATATTCTGAATAAGCCCAAGAATTATTACAAACGTTACTTCCAGGGCCACCATATGCATACATGTATACTGGATATTTTTTTGTGGAATCAAAATTAGCAGGCTTCATGATCCAACCATTTAATTCTGTTCCATCAGGAGTATTAAATTTATAAAATTGTTTAGTAGTAAATTGATAATTTTTTATTTTATCTATTAATAAATTGTTCGCTTCTAATACTTTTATTAATTTTCCATTAATATTATATAGCTCATATAATGGAGGAGTATTTGCATTACTGTAACTTGAAATATAATATTTAAATCCACTAGTAAAATTAAAATCTGTAATCCCAGTTTTATTAGATAACCTTTTTTTGTCTTTACCGTCTAACTTAATACCGTATACATCACGATTAATAGCGCCATTTTCGGTAGAAACATAATATAGAGTGTTAGTTAATTCGTCGAACCCTTTAAATTCTGTCACATCCCAGTTTCCTTTTGTAATTTGATTAATTAATTTTCCATTTAAATCGTAATAATACAAATGATTATACTCATCATTTTCACTTGAAATAATAAAGCCTTTATTACTAATAAATTTTAGATCATCGGTAATATCAATATAGGTTTTACTTTCGATAGAATGAATTAACTTTGTTTTTCCAGAATAAACATTAGCGAATAAATAATCTAATTTATTTTGTAAACGATTTAATCGTTGAATGCATAACTCGTTAGAATTATTAGTAAATTGAATACGCGGAATGTATATATCAGTATTTGATCCTATATCTACATTGATTTCTTTTTTATCTAGTGTATTATAAATATGAACACTAACAATTGAATTATCCTCACCAGCTTTTGGATATTTAAACGTGTATTTATCAGGATACAAATCACCTTTATAATAATCCATCGAAAATTCTTTTACCCTTGCTTCATTAAATTTAACATAAGCCAAAAACTGACTGTTACTATCCCAATCAAAGTAATCAGCTTTGGAAAATTCCTCTTCATAAACCCAATCTGCCCATCCATTTTTTATTTTATTATGTTCTCCATCATGAGTAATTATATCCTCTGAATTATCTTGTAAATTTTTTATATATAGATTGTTTTTTTTAACAAAAGCAAGCTTTTTTCCATCAGGTGAAAATTTTGGAAACATTTGTTTTTCACCCTGACTTAATTGTATGGTAAATTTAGTTGCCAAATCAAATACATAATAATTTGCTTTAGGAGATCGTCGATAAACATTTTCTTTATTTTCAAATAGCAAAATTTTATCTTCATTTGGACTAAATTGAAAGGTACTTAAATCTATAAACTTACCTGCAAACTTTACGTCATTACCATTTATTAGTTCTTTTATTTTTTTTCCTGATTTCAAATCGAATTTACATAAGGTAACAACCCCATCTGAGGATGTTTCAATGTCTGCATAAGTTAAGCCATCTTTCATCACATTAAAACTTTGTGGTGATTTAGAGGAAAAAGTATATTTAGACCAAATATCTTCTAATGTAATTTTTTGTTGAGAATAAAATACTAAAGGTAAAGCCAGAATTAAAATGATACACTTTTTCATATTCGATTTTATGTTCGTGAATTTAAGAATTTAATTTTTTTAATAAAATTTTAACCATGATATACTCGAGAAAAAATTATTAATCCATTTTTTATCTGCAACACCTCTCCGACTAATAAATCTTGCTCAGCTTTTACATGGCGGGTATATTCCATAAAAACGTGTTCTTCATCGGCAATTATATTTTTTACTTCGTAATTTAAACTTGGTAATCGATTAAAAGTATCTTGCCACCAATTTCTTAATAAGTCTTTTCCTTTAATTAGCCCATTAGTTTCAGGATTTTTAATTTTAAGTTTCGGGCTATAATGTTGGGCATTTTCATCATAAAGTAATAATAAATCTTCCAAATTCTTTTCATTAAAAGCTTTAAACCATTTTTGGGCAATTTGTTTGTTTTCTTGTGCAAGCATAGCTTATCTTTATCAAAAATTTAATATGCTAAAAAACACTTTTATTTTTACTCTTGCAATTCTATTTTCTTGTTCTCCAAAAAAAGAAATAGTTGATTTAATCATTCATCATGCAAAAATATGTTCAGTGGACTCAACTTTTACAATTTATGAAGCCATGGCTATTAAGAATGGAAAGATTGTTGAAATTGGTAAAAATCAAATTATTTTAAATAATTATGAATCAGAGCAAACAATTAATGTCAACGGAAAGTTTATTTTTCCTGGGTTTATTGATGCGCATTGTCATTTTACTGGTTATGCAACTGATCTTTGGAAGTGTGACCTCACCGGAACAAAATCTTTTAAAGAAATTCTTGATAAAATAAAAAATTATAGTAAAGATGCTCCTATGTATTGGATTTATGCTCGAGGTTGGGATCAGAATGATTGGGACCTAAAAGAATATCCAAATAAAAAAGAATTAGATAAATTATTTCCTTCACGCCCTGTGTTTTTAAAACGCATTGATGGTCACGCTGCCTTAGTTAATCAAGTGGCTTTAGATTTATTTGGAATAAATAAAAAAACAAAAGTAAAAGGAGGAAGTGTTGAATTAAAAGATGGGAAACTTACCGGAATATTAATAGATAATGCTATGGATTTAGTTGATAAAAAAATTCCAATAATTTCGGATAGTCTTGCTAAAAAATATTATAAAGTAATAGAAAAAAAATGTTTTAGTTTTGGATTAACTCAAGTGCATGATTGTGGGGTAAGCGAACAAACTATTGAATTAATTGACCAAGAACAAAAAGATGGAAAATTAAAAATAAAAATTTTTGCTTTGTTACAAGATGAGCCTTCTTACTATGAAAAATGGTTAAAAAAGGGTGTTTATAAAACAGAACGTTTAACTGTAGGTGGCTTTAAACTTTATGCAGATGGAGCTTTAGGAAGCAGAGGGGCTTGTTTATTAAAATCTTATACTGATATGCCAAATTGGAAAGGCTTTTTATTAAATGATAGCGATCGAATGTATGAGATTGCACAAAAATTATACAAAAGCAATTTTCAGCTTTGTACTCATGCTATTGGAGATAGTGCTAACAGACAAATATTAAAAATTTATGCCTCAACTTTAAAAACTAAAAACAATAAACGCTGGCGCATCGAACATGCACAAGTTTTAAACAAATCAGATTTAAATTATTTTAATAAGTACAGCATAATCCCTTCTGTTCAGCCTACTCATGCCACTAGCGATATGTATTGGGCAAAAAATAGATTGGGAGAAAAAAGAATAAAAGAAGCCTATGCCTATAATGATTTATTAAAAGCTGCAGGATATATAGCTCTTGGTACAGATTTTCCTGTTGAAGATATTTCGCCTTTTAAAACATTTTATGCTGCCGTGGCAAGGCAAGATAGTAATGGATTTCCCACCGAAGGATTTCAAAAAGAAAATGCTTTAAGTCGTAAAAATGCTTTAAAAGGAATGACAATTTGGGCGGCCTATGCTAACTTTGCGGAAACAAAAATTGGAAGTTTAGAAAAAGGGAAAATGGGAGATTTTATTATATTAGACACTGATTTATTGAGCTGTGATTTAAAAAAAATTATCAAAACAAAAGTTTTAGCTACTTATATTAATGGTGAAAAGGTTTATTAATTTATTTAAATAGCTGGTGTTAAAATGCCATCGTTAGACTTTTTAAGTTTAATATTTACTAAAATTTAATGCAAGCAGCTATACCTTTACTGATTTATCTGTAAAAATATTATTTAATTTAAAAAAAACATTAAGTCAAAAGTGTTTTTAACTCTCTCAAATTTTTAATATAATAACCTTTAAAATCATTTGGTTTAATATCAGAAAAATAAATAGCTTCCCAACTAGCATTTAATGCTCCCTTTATATCGCTTTCTAAATTATCGCCAATCATTATGCATTCATCTTTCGTTGTTTTTGAAAACGATTCAGCTAATCTAAAAATTTGCTCATCTGGTTTTGTCAAATTATATTCTTCACTAATAATTATATTCGAAAAGTAAGGTCTTAGCCCACATGAATCTATTTTTATATCTTGAACTTCCTTAAAGCCATTTGTTATGATGTTTAGTTGAAAATAATTTTTTAAATACATCAAGGTTTCTATACAATCTTTTTTTAAAATTTTACCTTGCGGGGACCGCTTAAGATATTGCTCTGTTACTAATAAATTCTCATCATAATTCGAATAATTAAAACGCTTAAACGTTTCGTTAAAACGATGGTTTCTTAAATAGGTTTTATCAATTTCTTTTTTATAATATTTACTCCAAAGTTGATTGTTTATTCCTTTATATTCTTTATAAAAATTAATAAAACTGGTTTGTAATTTTAAACCTAATTCAAATTGAACAAATATCTCTTTTAATATTAAAGAAGAATTTTTCTCAAAATCCCATAAGGTGTCATCTAAATCAAAAAATAAATGTTTTTTGTTTTTTAAATTAACCATCCGCTTAAGGTACCTTCAAAAAAATAAAATAAAAAATAAAGGGCGATAGACCAAAAAATAACCGACACACTTAAATATAAAATAACAATTTTTTTATCCTTATAAAACTTTTCAGCAATAAAAGATCCAATAGGTGTTGAAATTATTGGAGTAATAAATGCAATTCCAACCAAACCGAATCTGTTTTTTATCTTTATAATTCGTCGGGTAGATTTTGAAAAAATAACTTTTTTGTGGTTTTTATTTCGTTTTAACTTATAATTATGCCTCCATTTTAAAAAAGAGGCACTTAAAAAGGTAAATAAAACAATTCCAGTAATACCTCCAGAGCAGGTAACTAAAATTACTTTTATAAAATTATGTTTGAATAAAATAATAGCAGATGGGACTCCTAGTTTCACAAAAAAGAAAATACAAGCAACAAAAACCGTAATTATTTTAAGAAAATCGTCCATAAATCAAAACATAAACCAAATTTTAATTTAGCTGTCAAATTTAGCTATTTTGAAACAAAAAAACAGGGCTTGGGCTTATTAATAATTTTACTTAAATTTGCGCCGCATATCAACAAACTAATATAATTATATGTCAAACACTCCAATAAATTCTACAAATACAAATGATGTATCTATGTTTGATTCGGTTTTAGCTAGACTTGATGAAGCGGCAAAATTGATGAATTTAAGTCCTGAAGTCTCTGAAGTTCTTCGTAGTCCTGTTAAACAAATTAAAGTAAGTTTACCTGTATCAATGGATAATGGAAAAATTCAAGTGTTTAAAGGGTATCGTACCGTTCACAGTACTCATTTAGGTCCAAGCAAAGGTGGTATTCGTTATGCAATGGACGTAAATGCAGATGAGGTTATGGCCTTAGCGGCATGGATGTCTTTTAAATGTGCAGTTGCTAACTTACCTTACGGTGGTGCTAAAGGCGGTATAAAATGCGATCCAAGGTCAATGAGCGTTGGAGAATTAGAACGTTTGAGCCGCGCTTACGCTCAATCGATGAAAGATGTATTTGGTGTAAATAAAGATATTCCTGCTCCAGATATGGGGACAAGTGGAAGAGAAATGGCCTGGATATTAGATGAATTAAATAAAGTAACCGGAGAAGATAGTCCTGGTATAATTACCGGTAAACCAATTGCTTTGGGAGGATCTTTGGGAAGAGATGCTGCAACAGGAAGAGGAGTTATGGTTAATACCTTTGCTGCTCTTAAAAAAATGAACTTAGATCCAAAAAATGTGACCGCAGTAGTTCAGGGTTTTGGAAATGTAGGTTCGCATGCAGCTCGATTACTTTCTGAAAAAGGAATTAAAATTGTAGGAATTGGTGATCATACCGCTTCTTTTTATAATGAAAATGGTATTGATATTGCTGCTGCTCTAGCTTATGCCGAAAAAAATAATCGAATATTAAAAGGATTTAATGGGGCAACTGAAATTAAATCTTCAGAATTATTGATTTGTAAGTGTGATGTTTTGGTGCCCGCCGCTCTTCAAAATGTAATTAATGAAGAAAATGCGCATAAAATTCAAGCAAAACTAATTGTTGAAGGTGCCAACGGCCCAACCATGCCTAAAGCCGATACAATTTTAAACGATAAAAATATTATTTGTGTTCCAGATATATTAGCAAATAGTGGCGGGGTAACCGTGAGTTACTTCGAATGGGTACAAAATAAAGCTGGTTATTACTGGACTGAGGAGGAAGTAAATACAAAACATGATTTTAAAATGGAAATTGCATTTGAAGCCGTTTGGAATAACGTCGCTAAATATAAAACAAGCATGAGAATTGCCGCCTATATTACTGCTTTACAAAAATTAGAACAAGGCGTAAAATTAAAAGGCGCTTATTAATTTATAAAATATTGATATTAAGGCAATTAGATTTTTGAACAAAAGTTTAATTGCTTTTTTTATATAAAATAAATTATAACTTTGTATTTATTAAATTAACATATCCATAACATTTGGAGGCATCATTAGTTTTAATATCCTATTTATTAGGATCTATATCAACTTCAGTTTGGATTGGTAAAACATTTTACAATATCGATGTAAGAGAGTTTGGAAGCGGTAATGCTGGAGCAACAAATACGTTTAGAGTTTTAGGTAATAAAGCTGGAATTCCTGTATTATTTTTAGATACCCTTAAAGGCAGCATTGGAGTCGCATTGGCCTATTTGAGTGCTTATGAACCTAAAAGTGCCGAATTCATAAATTTACAATTAGGATTAGGTATAGCGGTGTTAATTGGCCATATTTTTCCAATTTTTTATGGCTTTAGAGGGGGCAAAGGCGTGGCTACCATCTTGGGTATTGTTATTTGTATTCTGCCTTTAGCCTGTTCTTTATCTTTACTAATTTTTTTAGCCGTTTTCTTTTCAACTCGAATTGTTTCTTTATCCGCTATGATGGCAGGACTTAGTTTTCCAATTATTTTAAATGTGATGTTAGGTAATACCAATCCAATTCTAACTGGATTTTCTATTATTGTTGCCTTAATTTTAATTATAACCCATCGTAAAAACATCCAAAGAATAATTAAAAAAGAAGAAAGTAAAATCACTTTTTTTTCAGCAAAAGATAAATAGGCCATATATTTTAGCCCAAAATGTTTCTTTATCTTTGATCACATGACTCGACTTGTAATAATTATTATTTTAGCTTTTCCTTTATTTTTTATTGCCCAAACCAATTCAAATGATGAAGATTACACAAATAATAATGTATTGCGTTACGATGATTTTAATTACAAACCAAACATTAAAACTATTCAATTTAACGAAATCAGCTGGGAATATGCAACACCCTTAATTTCTTTAGATGGAAATGAACAGCTCGAATTAAGTTTTGATGATATTGATGGTGATGTAAAACAATACTCAATCACATTTGTGCATTGCAATGCCGATTGGACACCAAGTGATTTAATGATTAGCGAATACCTCAACGGATTTTTCGAATTAAACATTTTAAATTTTTCTTTTGCTTCCAATACCTTCCAAAAATATACTCACTATTCCATTATTTTTCCAGATTTAAGAACACAACAAAATACTCAATTTACTAAAAGTGGTAATTATATAATGTATGTATCCGACAGTGATAAAAATATCATATTAAGTAGACGTTTTATGGTATTTGATAATAAGGTATCTATCTCAGCAACTCTTCGTCAAAATATTGGAGGAGCCGATCAATTTCAAAAACAACATTTGGATTTTACTATTACTAGTTCTAATTATTTATTAAACAATCCCTATAAAGATGTAAAATTGATGATCACTCAAAATAATCGATGGGACAATGCCGTTACAGATATTAAACCTACGTTTATGAATGGGAATCAACTTACCTATTCGTTAGATGACGCAAGTACTTTTAATGGTGGAAACGAATTCCGTTTTTTTGATGTTCGGAGCATGAGATTTTTAACCGAAAAAGTTAGCGAAATTTATAAAGACGAACAATTGAAAAATCACGCAGTTTTATATCCCGACCCTATTCGTAATTCAAAACCTTATTTATATTATAATGATTTTAATGGGAATTTTTTAATTAAAAATCGAGAAACACAGGGAAATCAAGATTTAGAATCTGATTATGTATATGTAGACTTTTTTTTACCTTATCCAAAACCAGAAAGTAAGGGCAATTTTTATATTTTAGGAAAACTAACGGATTGGAGAATGAATTCTAAAAGTAAATTAATTTATAATTTCAAAAAAATGGGCTATGAAAAAACGCTTTACTTAAAACAAGGCTTTTATAATTATATTTATGTGTTAGGCAATGATAGTCAAAAAAGTGGCGACGAAACTATTACCGAAGGGAATTTCTGGGATACAGAAAATGATTATTGTATTTATGTGTACCACCGAAAATTTGGAACTTATTACGATCAATTAATCGGATGTAAAAAAATAAATTCTTTAAAACGTTAATTAAAATCTTTAGCTTTTATACTTTTCTTTTCGGATTTTCAGTTAAAAAAGACTTCCAACCCGAATAAGATTTAGATTTAACTCCACCCCGATTATTTTGATAGAAATGACAAAGCGCAGCTCCCATAGCATCTGTTGCATCAAAGTATTGGTGTTCATTTTTTATTCCTAATATGTGTTGTAACATAGCAGCAACTTGTTCTTTACTAGCATTTCCATTTCCCGTTATACTCATTTTAATTTTTTTTGGCGAATACTCTGTAAAAGGTATGTTTTTACTTAAGGCTGCTGCTATTGCAACACCTTGTGCTCGACCTAATTTAAGCATCGATTGAACATTTTTTCCAAAAAATGGGGCTTCAATTGCTAATTCATCTGGCTTAAATTCTTCTATTATTCCAATAATTCTTTCAAAAATCTTTTTTAATCGATCTGCATGATCTTCGTATTTATCTAATTTAATAACCCCCATTCCAATCGGCTTTAAAATAGCATTGTCTATATGTAATAATCCATATCCCATCAAAATGGTTCCAGGATCTACACCTAAAATTATTCTATCTTTTGTTGGCATTTAAATTTTAATAAATTAAGTCGATAAATAAATTTATTTGTAAACTTTAAATATCATCGCTTAAGTATAATCTGTAAATTTAACTTAATTTGAAACAGCATAAAAAAATACTTTCTACTCTATTAAAACTAGCAATTGGCATTGGTAGTTTCGCCTTCATTTATATCAGATTAAAAGATGGCTTTACTCAAGAAAACATTCAAGAACTTACTAATATTCTCAGTTCTAAAAAAAGTTTAATTTGTTTAGTAATCGCTTTAATTTTAATACCTTTTAATTGGGGGATAGAGTCGTACAAATGGCAAATTATTTGTTCACCAATTGAAAAAATTAATTTTAGTACTGCCATGAAATCGGTTTATAGTGGCGTTTGTATGGGTAATCTTGCACCGGGTCGCTCAACCGAATTTTTAGCAAAAATATTTTTTTTTAAATCCGAAAATCGACCTATGATTACTGTTTTACATTTTATAAATGGTTTATTTCAATTTTCAATAACTATTTTAATAGGATTAACAGCTTTGTCATTTAAAATAAAAGATTTTAACCTAGAGTTTAATTGGATAGTTTATTCGATCATATTAGGCGGTTTGATCATGCTACTTTTATTATTTATCTGCATAAAAAAAATAAGTTCAATTCTCAATTATGTTTCGAAAAAATTAAATAAAAAATTCGTTTTAAATGATTTCAAATACAAGTTTTATAATAAAACAATTGCGAAATTAATTATTTTTTCAGCTTTACGCTATATGGTTTTTTTCTTACAACTAAATTTATTAATTTATATTTTAAATCCCGAAGCATTTACTTCATCTATATTTATTTCCATTGCCTTGTACTTTTTAATTACTAGTATCATTCCGATGATCAGTATTATAGAAGCGGCTATTAGAACAGCTATTGCTTTATTTGTTTTTAAAGGTGTGGCCATTAATCAGTCTCATTTAGCCTTAAGTATAATAATGCTTTGGCTCTTAAATATTGTGTTGCCAAGTATAGTTGGATACATTATTTTAGTAAAACAAGATTTTAATTTCAAATTAACCGGTTTAAAAAAATGAGTTTCGTTATCATAACATCATTTTTTTTATTGTTTGCATATTCAATCATCTTAATTTGTTTAGCTTTTGGATTTTTTAAAACTAAAGTGTTTAATACAGAAGAAAAAAATACTCAAATTCCTTTTACTATTATTATCTGTGCGCGCAACGAAGAAAAAACAATCGAAACATGTTTACATTCTATTATTCAACAAAATTATGCAAAACAAAATATTCAATTGATTCTTATTAATGATGCTAGTATTGATAATACGCTTAAAAAATCAGAATATATTTTACAAAATTCTAACATAGATTATCAGATTATATCTAACACAGAAAAAAAAGGAAAAAAAAAGAGCATAACTAGCTCTATCTTATTTGCTAAAAACGAATTAATAATCCTGCGTGATGCAGATACTTTTACATTATCTAAAAACTGGCTTCAAACCATTTCTGATTTTCATCAAAACACAAAGGCTGAATTTATAATCGGGCCTATAAATATTTTAAATAATGTTGGTATTCTATGGGCCCTTCAAGCCATTGAAAATTCTATTTTAAACTTATTATCCTGTGGAAGCAATTATTTTAATTCTTCTTTTTTATGTAGTGGGGCAAATTTAATATTTAGTAAATCTTTGTTTGAAAAAACTACTGGTTATAATTCTCACCTTCATATCGAATCAGGAGATGATGTGCTTTTTCTAGAAGATGTAAAAAAAATAAAGCATGTTAAGATTAACTATTTAAAATCAACAAGCGCTATGGTATATACCTATCCTTGTTATTCATTCTTATCATTAGTAAAACAAAAAATACGATGGGCTTCAAAATTTAAATTTAATCCTAATCGCTTTAATTTTATTTTGTCGGTAACTAGCTTTTTGGTTAATTTACTCTGGTTAATTTCTCTACTAATTATTTATCTATTACCCCAATTAAAATATACGGCAATAGTATTTATTATTTTAAAATTAATAATTGATATTTTGTTGTTATTTTTATCATCGAGCTTTACCAAAAATAAAAATCTAAACTGGTTTAGTTTGCCGGTTATGATTTTATACCCTTTTTATGTATTGATAATAGGCATATTGTCCTTTTTTTTAAAACCTAAATGGAAATAATATAATTGTGATTTTTAAGAAAAAAATAATAAATTTTGAATCAGAATCGCTAAGTATTAAAACTTGGCGAAGATTTAAACATAATAAAGTAGCAATGTTTGGCCTTATTATGATTTTTTTTTCTTGTTTGATTTCTATTCTAGGTTACCTTATTACTTCAGATCAAACGCCTTATTGTAACGATCAAAAACCCGAACTTCACATAAAATATCCTGGCTTTAAAACAAAACACTTACTTGTTTCGCATAAAGAAATTTTTAATAACGATGGCTTTTTTAAACTTATGTTATTTGGTAAAGAAGATAAATATATAAATTATCCATTTTTTGATTATCATTTTAAAGGCGCAAATATTATTATCGAAGAATATACCGGAAATGCCCCAAACAATGGTTCACTAATCACATTCAATCTAGCAAGTGTTGTTTATAATATCGATAAAAAACATCCTATAATTTACGACTCTATTCAACAAACACTTTGTTTTTATAAAATAAATCAAACTAACAAAACCATTCAATCTATCAATGAAATTAAATCTATCTTAAGGTCAAAAAACATAAAAGAAAAAACATATTTATTGGGCACTGATTTATTAGGGCGTGATTTGTTAAGTAGATTAATTATTGGCACCAGAATTAGTTTAGGGGTTGGATTAATTTCAGTTATTATTTCTATTTTAATTGGGGTGTTTTTAGGCTCGGTTGCTGGATATTACAGAGGGAAAATTGATAATTTAATTATGTGGCTAATTAATGTAGTTTGGAGTATCCCAACTCTATTATTAGTTATCGCTATCACTCTAGTTCTTGGTAAAGGAGTTATGCAAGTTTTTATTGCAGTGGGTCTTACTATGTGGGTAGAAGTTGCTAGAATTGTAAGGGGGCAAATATTAAGTATCAGAGAAAAAGAATACGTTGAAGCCGGACGAGCCCTAGGTTATAAAAATAATAGAATTATTTTTAAACATATTTTACCAAATGTAATGGGGCCAGTAGTAGTTATTGCAGCAAGTAATTTTGCTTCGGCTATATTAATGGAAGCTGGATTGAGTTTCTTAGGAATTGGCGCTCAGCCTCCAGTTCCATCTTGGGGAGAAATGACAAACGCACATCATGGTTATATATTAATGGACAAGGCCTATCTCGCATTTATTCCAGGCCTGGCCATAATGCTGTTAGTTTTATCTTTTATGCTTGTTGGTAATGGATTAAGAGATGCGCTTGATACAAAAATATCTGACGATAAAGCAATTTAAATTAAGATAACACAATTTCCTTTAAAGCATTTACCCATTCGTCATTTGCATTTAAACTGTTAACAAGAGTGATCTTTTCGCCACCATGTTCGATAAAAATCTCTTGGTATTCAACTCCAATTTCGTAAATTGTTTCAAGACAATCGGCAACAAAAGCAGGTGAAAAAACTAAGATATTTTTTGCGCCTTTTTTAGCAATATCTTCAATTACTTTGTCGCTAAATGGTTGAAGCCATTTATTATCTAATCTACTTTGAAAAGTTGTACAGTATTTACCTTCATCAATATTTAACGCTTCAACAAGATGACGAGTGGTTTGAAAACAGTTTGCTCTATAACAATATTGATTATTAATAGAAATTTTGTTGCAACAATCTCCAAGCAAACAGGTATTATTTCCATAATCTAACGAACCTTTTCTTATATGTCTTTCAGGTAAGCCATGGTAACTAAAAATCACAAAATCATAATTTTTTGGATTATGTTTTTTTCCTTCTATCAGTAATGCCTTTATAAATTCTGGATGATTATAAAAATGACTGATAATATTTAAGCTTGGGATAACTTCCCAGCCTTTGATTTGACTTAGAACTTCTTCGATGGTACTTCCCGTGCTCGAACTTGCATATTGAGGATATAAAGGCAACACGTGAATTTTAGATGGGAGTTGCTCTTTAATTTTTTTTAAAGTAGACTTAATACTTGGATTTTGATATCGCATGGCTAATTCAACAATATATTTTTCGCCTAATTTGTTTTGTAGCTTTTCTTTTAATAAAATACTATTAATTAATAATGGCGAACCTTCTTTTGTCCAGATCGCTTGATATAATTTTGAGGATTTAAAACTTCTGAATGGAACAATAATTAAATTAACTAAAATAAATCGAAGTATAGGATTTATATCAATTACTCGCCTATCATTTAGAAACTGAGTTAAATATTTAGCAACTTTTGAATGCTTTGAGGAATCTGGCGTGCCAAGATTTATTAATAAAACTGCTTCTTTCATTCAATTAAAACAATTAATTATGAATAGTGTTTAATTATTTATAATATTCAATTAGTTGAGTTTAATCGGCTTTTTCTAAAGGCAAATCTGATTCAATTAATTCTTCTTTTTTAGTAAACTTTTTTTGAAATAAAATTATAATAAAAACTCCAATTGAAATAGAAGCATCGGCAAAATTAAAAATCGGTCTAAAAAATTGAAATTCTTCGCCGCCCCAAATAGGAAACCAACTTGGGAAGTGGCCATTCATCATTGGAAAATAAAACATATCAACCACACAACCAAACATAGATTTGGCATAGCCTTTAGACGTTAATTGTGCAATGCCATCATAAGGCATGTATTCATTAAAATCTAAATTTAAAGAAGTGCCTCGGTCAAAAAATAAACCATAAAACGCACTATCAAATATATTGCCCAAAGCTCCAGCTAAAATAAGTGATACCGAGAACACAAAACCGGGATGCTCTTCTTTTTTAATTATATATCGAATATAAAATGCTCCAGCTATACAAGCTAAGATTCTAAAAATACTTAAGCCCAATTTTCCAATTTCTCCTCCAAACTCAAACCCAAAAGCCATTCCCGGATTTTCAGTAAAGTGAATAATACACCAATCTGATAAACGCCCAACCTCGCCCAAAGGATAATTCAGCTTAATGTAAATTTTAATAAACTGATCAATTAATAAAATAAAAAATACAGTAAGTAGAGGGATTTTATAGTGCTTTAACATTTAATTGAGAAAAGTAAATTATTCAAATATCTGTAATTAAATTAAACTATCAATTAAAAAAAAGATTGTTTAAGACGATTGATTAATTTTTGCTTCAATTCCTAAAGTAGCATGAGGCACAGAACGTAATCGCTCTTTTGGTATTAATTTTCCGGTTACTCGGCAAATACCATAAGCTTTATTTTCTATTCTAATTAAAGCGTTTTTTAAATTAATTATATATTTTTCTTGTCGTATAGCTAATTGAGCCGTTTCTTCTTTGCTCATTACATCGCTCCCATCTTCTAATAATTTAAATGAAGGCGAAGTGTCGTCTGTGCCATGATTATCTTCATTACTTAAGGTTTGTTTAAGCAAATCATAATCCGTTTGAGCTTCTTTAAACTTTTCTAAAATCAATTTTTTAAATTCTGCTAATTCTTTATCAGAATAACGAGTTCGTTTATCGTTATTATTAATGAAAGGTTTTGGTGGCTCTACTAAACCTTTTTTTATAAGTGGCTTACTAATATCTATTTGTAAAGGTCTGTTACGAATATAGGCCTCCATACTTCCTCCAGTTGATTTGCCGTGATTTTTCTTACGACGACCACGACCACGTTTTTCTGGAACCCCATCTTCATCTTCATCAATTTCAGGAGAACTTATTCCTTCTAAATCTAATAAAACTAGCTCTTCTAAACCACCTTCAACCACAGCGTCTTCTTCGTCTGGTTTTTCATAATCGTCTTTTACTTCTACATCATCATCATCACTATTTTTACCTTTTTTCTTTGATTCTACTTTTTTTGATTTAGCATTTTTTACTTTTAGAGCAATTGCCTCAATCGGTTTACTAGTATTTTTTTTAGAAACATTTTTTTTCTGTAAAATCTGCTTAGATTTTGTTGATTTAATTACAGATTTTGTAACAATTTTATTTTTTAATTCTTTTTTTGAAGCGGATTTAACTACTTTTTTTACAATTGGTTTAACTGCTTTTTTTGCGATAGGCTTAATTACTTTCTTTGACACAGATTTTAGTACTTTTTTGGTAGCAGGTTTAACTGCTTTTTTAGCAATAGGTTTAACTTTTTTAACGATAGGTTTAACGACTTTTTTAGAAGCCGAATTTTGTTTGATTTTTTTGGCAATTTTAACTACCTTTTTAACAATAGATTTTGCAACTTTTTTTGGTGCAGATTTTGCAACTTTTTTAGGTGCAGATTTAACTGCTTTTTTTGGTGCAGATTTAACTGCTTTTTTTAAAGGTTTTGAAACTGGCTTAGCTTTTTTTTCCTTTTTTTTAGTATTAATTTTTTTAGCCATAATCTAAATTATTTAATTAATTTTTTCAATATAAATAAATGTTTGTAAATTTTCATCTACTTCAATAATTGTTGAATTTTCTGGACTTAGATTATTAACAATTTGAAAGTCTGTAGTTAAAGTTTCAGAACAAATATAACTTAAATTGTTTTTAATTGCATTATCTAATTCTATTTTTTGCTGAATTTTAACCAAAATCTTATCTGTTACTTCAAAATCACTATCCTTTCTTAAATTTTGAATTCGATTAACTAGTTCGCGAGCTAAACCTTCATTTCTTAATTCCTCAGATATATTTATATCTAAAGCTACTGTTATCGATCCATTATTTGCTACTTTCCAACCTGGAATATCTATGGGAATAATTTCTACATCTTCTGCTACTAACTCGATATTAAAATTGTTTAAATTCACTGTAAATTTTGCATTTCGTTCAATTTCTGAAATAATTTTATTCCCATTTTCTGCTGCATAAGACTGAAGCAATTTCATGTTTTGCCCGCATTTTTTTCCTAGCGTTTTAAAATTTAGTTTTAATTGCTTAACAATTTGGGTTTGACTTTCATCAACAAAATCTATTTTTTTTACATTCACTTCATCCAAAATCAAATCACTTACCGATTCAATTTTTTGTTGATATGCTCTATCTAAAATCGGAATTTGAATGCGTTGAAGAGGTTGACGTACTTTTATATTTTCTTTTTTTCTAATAGATAAAATCATTGATGATATCTTCTGAGCCAATTCCATGCGCTCTTCTAAATTTTTATCTTGAAATTTTTTCTGAAATTGAACTAAATTGGTTAGATGAACCGATTCCGTTTTTAAGGTAAGAGATTGATATAACCAATCTGAAAAAAAAGGAGCAATCGGACTCATGAGTTGAGCTATTGTTGTTAAACAATTAAATAATGTTTCGTAAGCTACAATTTTATCAGCACTCATTTCTGCTCTCCAAAACCGACGACGACTTAATCTCACATACCAATTACTCAAATGTTCATCTACAAATTCTTCTATTGCCCTTGCGGCTCTGTGAGGCTCAAATTCATTGTAATATAAGGTAACATCTTGAATTAAAGATTGTAGTTTAGAATCAATCCATTTGTCTAATTCTATCCTATCATCGATAGAATTTTTTGTGTTATCAGCTGCAATAAATTTATCTACATTGGCATAAAGCGCGAAAAATCCATAAATATTATAAAGGGTTCCAAATAATTTTCTTTGCACTTCAGCAATTCCATCAGATCGACCATTTATTAATTTAAAAATAGATTTGTCTTTTAAATTTTCATATTCTGAAGAACCTTGCTCTACAATATTTCCATTTTTGTCTTCGTAAATATTTGTCCAAGAAAATTTTAAATTATCCCATGGAGCAGCATTAGCAATCATATACCATCGGGTTGCATCAGCGCCATATTTTTCAATCGTTTCGAAAGGATCAACTGAATTGCCTAAACGTTTACTCATTTTGTTGCCATTTTTGTCTAAAACCAATCCATTTGAAACAACGTTCTTGTATGCAACAGAATTAAAATTCATAGCAGCAATGGCATGCAGTGTAAAAAACCAACCTCGAGTTTGATCTACACCTTCGGCAATAAAATCTGCAGGAAAATACTTTTTATCATCAATTAATTCTTTGTTTTCGAAGGGATAATGAACCTGAGCATAAGGCATGGCCCCACTATCAAACCAAACATCAATTAAATCAGGCTCACGAAATAACTTTTTGCCATTTTTTGCTAAAATAATAGTATCAACATAAGGCTTATGCAAATCAAAAGAATTATAATTTTCTGATTTAAAATTTCCTGGTATAAATTTAGATAATGGATTATCGACCATAAATCCATGTGTTATAGATTGCTCTATTTCTTGCTTTAGTTCTTCGGTACTTCCAATAACAAGTTGTTCAGAACCATCCGCACTGGTCCATATTGGAATAGGAATTCCCCAAAAACGCGATCGAGATAAATTCCAATCATTTAAATTTTCTAACCAATTTCCAAATCGACCTGTGCCAGTTGCTGAAGGTTTCCAATTGATTGTTTTATTCAATTCAATCATTCGGTCTTTTAAAGCAGTAGATTTGATAAACCAGCTATCGAGAGGATAATAAAGTATCGGCTTATCTGTTCGCCAACAGTGAGGATAACTATGCTCGTATGTTTCTTTTTTAAAAAGTTTGCCTTCTTCCTGTAATTTTAAAACAATTCTTTCGTCTACACTTAAATAAGCTTTCAACTCTTTTATTTTTCCAGCATCTTCTAAAAATTTTTTCTGATTTTCGAATTCTGATTTTTTTTCTTCTTCCGATAAATAAGCTTCTTTTACATATTCATTTCCATAAAGAAAAATCCCGTCGTTTACTTCAGGCAAAAATTTACCTTGTTTATTAACTAAGGTTAAAGCGCCTATATTGTTTTGTTTTGCAACGCGAAAGTCATCGGCGCCAAAACTTGGGGCAAGATGAACTATTCCCGTTCCATCGGTTGTAGTTACAAAATCTCCTGTAATTATTTTCCCGCCTGCCTCATAAAAATTTATAGTTTCGCCATTTAATTCAACATTTTTATTTACCTCAAATGGTAAGAGTTGATCATATTGCAATCCTTCTAAATCAGAACCTTTTAACTCGAAAATAATATTAAAAGGAATATTTTTATCTCCAATTTTAAAATTTTCTAATTTTAAATCCGCATTTTTTTCTGAAAAATATTTATTGATCAAATCTTTTGCTAAAACAACTGTTTGGGCTTTGCCATTGAACTGATTAAATGTTTCAACAAAAACATAATCTATGTCTTTTCCAACTGCAAGAGCGGTATTAGATGGCAAGGTCCAGGGTGTAGTTGTCCAAGCTAAAATAAACAAATCTCCAGATAATTGTTTTATTTTAAGTTTGTTATAGTCTTTTATTTTAAATTGTACTGTGGCAGTTCTGTCTTTTACATTTCTATAACATCCAGGTTGATTTATTTCGTGAGAAGACAAGCCAGTTCCGGCTGCCGGCGAATAGGGTTGAATTGTGTAACCCTTGTATAATAAATCTTTTTTTGATAAATTTTGTATTAACCACCAAACACTTTCTATATATTTATTATCGTAAGTAATATAAGGATTGCTCATGTCAACCCAATAGCCCATTTTTGCAGTTAAATCTTCCCACTTATCCGTATATTTCATAACCTCTTTGCGACAGGCTTTATTATAATCTTCTACAGAAATATATTTCGAGCTTTGTGGGTTACCTATATCCTCTTTTGTAATGCCAAGAGATTTCTCTACCCCTAACTCAATAGGAAGACCATGTGTGTCCCAACCTGCTTTTCTATTTACGTGATAACCCTGTAATGTTTTAAAGCGACAAAAAATATCTTTAATAGCTCGGGCCATTACATGATGAATACCTGGCATTCCATTTGCACTTGGAGGCCCCTCATAAAAAACCCAAGTATTCGAGGCGTCACGAGTTGACAAAGATTTTTCAAACGTTTTGTCATCCTGCCAAAATTTTAAAATATCTTTTGATATTTGAGATAAATCTAATTTTTTATATTCAGGGTATTTTTTCATTTATTTCTTGGTGAGAGAAAGCAAAATCTATGAGAATTGAGATAAATCTAATTGGTTATATATTATTATTTGTTTAAAAAGGATAGCGAATTTACTAAAAATTTTAGAACTTTTAGTACAAGAATTTAATCTTTTTTTATCACTAGTTGCTTTAATACCATTGTTCAGTTTTATCTATTATCACAATTGGCAAATAATTTATCACATCTCCTAGTTGAAAAACTAAAGAGGGATCATATTAACTAAAGAAATTATGTAAAACTAAATTGCCTATAATAGGCGAACTTGAATTAAATTCAGCGGAAGTTCGTCTTAGAATCTCTTAGTAAATTAATGCTATAAAATTTACATTATTTTAAAGGTCAAAGTCCTAATATAAAGGGCTGTTTAGTTAAAAAGGTTTTCGTGTTTTAATCCAAGTTTTTCACCTATTATAAAGGGTGTATCTTGTTGCTGAGTTTGTGTCAACTGTAGTGTAACTTCTAGAAAAAAACCCCTTAAACACACTATAAAAGAGCGCTTTAGGGCTTATGTGTGAGGTCCCGAGCGGATTCGAACCGCTGTAGCAGCTTTTGCAGAGCTGAGCCTAGCCACTCGGCCACAGGACCATTTTATTAATAAATTTAAATAAAAAATAAACTTTAAACCGAATAAACTTATTAATTATGTTCTCTATTAAGAAACGATTGCAAAAGTAATATATATTTAGCAACTTGTCAAAATTATTATAAAAACATGCAATTTTCTTCAAAACTCCCTAAGGTTGGCACCACTATATTTACAACAATGAGCGCTCTTGCAAAAGAGCATCAGGCCATTAATCTATCTCAAGGGTTCCCAGATTTTAGTTGCTCACAAGAATTAATTAGTTTAGCCAATCACTACATTAAAAATAATTTCAACCAATATGCACCAATGCCAGGTGTAATAGAGTTAAGAGAACGAATCGCTGAAATCATCCAAACCTGTTATAATTCTATTTATCATCCTGATTCCGAAATAACAATTACTGCTGGTGCTACGCAAGCAATTTATACTACTATTGCTGCTTTTATAAAATCTAATGATGAAGTAATTGTTTTTGAACCCGCTTACGATTGTTATGCTCCTGCTATTGAAATAAATGGAGGCATTGTAGTTTATTCTCAACTTAATAATGACGATTTTTCAATTAATTGGGATGATGTAAAAAATAAAATAAACGAACGCACCAAAGCAATTATCATCAATTCGCCCCATAATCCAAGCGGAACAATAATTACAAAAAATGACATCCAAAATTTAGAAAATTTAGTTTCTGGTAAAAACATCATCGTAATAAGTGATGAGGTATACGAACACATGGTTTTTGATGGCTTAAAACATTATAGCGTTGCCAGCAGTAAATTACTTCGAAATCAATCAATTATTATTTCATCATTTGGTAAAACAGTGCACGCCACAGGCTGGAAAATTGGCTATGTAGCGGCAACAAAAGAATTAATGGTTGAATTTAGAAAGGTACATCAGTTTTTAGTTTTTGCCGTAAATCACCCTTTACAATTGGCATTAGCAGACTTTTTAAAAAATAGCTCTAACTATAATGACTTAAAACAATTCTATCAACAGAAACGAGATTATTTTTTAAAACTAACCAAAAATTCTCGTCTAATTCCTTTAAAAACAAGCGGCACCTATTTTCAGCTTATGAATTTTAAAAATATTAGTCAGGAATCAGACACAGAAATGGCCATCAGATTAACCAAAGAAAAAAAGATAGCGACTATACCCTTATCAGTTTTTTATAGTCAAAAAAAAGACGATCAACTTTTAAGATTTTGTTTTGCAAAAAAAGATGAAACACTAGAAAAAGCCGCAGAAATTATTTGCCAACTATAAAACAAAATTACTCAATGGTTCCGTTTCGAGACGCTTCTTTTTTATAACGTGTTAAACGGAGAATCCAATAAGCAAGTATGCCAATTATCATTATCCAAATAATTAAATTTGGGCTTTGACCTAAAACACGCATCCCTTTAAAAATCCATTGAAAAAAAACTCCAGTTCCTTCAAAAATATCTGTCCAGGTAATCATTAGCATTTTCATATATTTAATTTTTGTAAGTTTACAGGTACAAATTTAAAAAAAATTATATAATTAAAAAATTGTGTTTGCATCATTATTAAATAAAGGAATAAGAGGAAGTTTAGTCTTTTTAGTGTTAATTTTTTTAATTTCTGCTGTTTTAATTTATTTTTCCCCTGTTTCCTTAGAAACTAATACTGATTCTGGCTTGTTTTTTAACTATTTAGTAAATAAAATTAGCAATAAAGCAGTTATTTTATGTTTAAACTTTATTTTTATTGGCTTGGGTGTTTTTTTAACTGGATTAATTCTGATTAACCAAGAAATAGTTGAAAAGAGTAATTATTTTTCGGTGTTTTTATTCTTAATACTTTCAATCATCTCGGTTAACCCTTTTCAAATAACGCCTCAACTATTTACCAATTTATTTATTTTATTTTATATCAATAAACTGATTTCTATTTATAGGCAAGAAAGAGTTTTGAGCCAAATTTTTGAAGCTGCATTTTGTCTTAGTTTCTCAGCATTTTTAACTATATCGAGTATAATTAGTTTACCTATATTTTTTATTACTTTAATAATTTTACGATCCTTTAACTGGAGAGAATGGGTAATTGCTATAGTTGGAATTTTTGCACCTTTATTTATATATGAAGGAGTAGCTTATTTAAGTGGATATAATAGTTGGTATTTATTTGAAGCTATTGCGTTTTATTTTAAAAATCTAAGCAAACCGATAATTAGCGAGTATTATTTTCCAATTTTGTTTTTATTATTTGTCTTATTGCTAATTTCAGTAATTAAATCTTTTTTAATAAATTTTGGCAACACTGTAAAAAAACAAAGAACAAAGCTCCTATTTGTATCTGTTCTATTATTTAACACATTTGGATTCTTCTCAAAAGGTGCAACTGGTAGCAGTATTATTTTAACTTATGCCCTGCCACTAAGTTTTTTTATTGGTGACTTTCTATATGAGATAAAACAAAAAAAAATAGTCAATACTATTTTAACGCTAATTCTACTCTGCTTAGCTGTTATTTTTGCAGGACAAATGGGGGCAATTTAATTGTTTTTTTGCAGAGCTAGTTCTAATCTTTTGATCACTTCATCTTTACCAATAAGTGCTAACATATCAAATAGCTGAGGGCCTCCAGCTACTCCAGTAATTAAAACACGTAACAATTGCATATCAATTTTACCAGCAGTTTTTAATAATTCTTCGAATGCATCGTGAATGTTTTGAGAAGACCAAGTATCTATTGAATTAAAAGTAATTAATACAGAATTAAAAAGAGTTCCAGATGTATTGTTCCATTTTTTTGTCATTATTTTTTGATCGTAAGAAGTTGGTGCTTCAAAAATATATTTACCATGATCCCAAAATTCGTGAACAAACTGAACTTTTTCTTTTACGAGTTTACAAAAATCAATCATAAAAGTATCGTCTTTTTCGTGTCCTTTTTCTTTTAAAATTGGCTTGAATACTTGTGATAATTCATGGTCTGACTTCGCTCTTAAATACTGCTGATTAAACCATTTTGCTTTTTCTGGATCAAATTTTGCACCAGATTTATGAACACGTTCAAACGAAAATAATTGCGCTAACTGATCAACAGAAAACAGCTCTTCGTTATTACCTGGATTCCATCCCAAAAGAGCTAAAATATTTATAAAAGCTTCTGGGTAATATCCCGATTCTTTATAGCCAATATATGGCGTGGCTTCTCGAGGATCATGCCAACTTAATGGGAAAACAGGAAAGCGAGCTTCACGCTTAGAAATTTTACCATTGCCATCTGGATTTAAAATTAAAGGTAAGTGCGCTAATTTAGGCATTTGAGCTTCCAGCCCGAGATATCTATAAATTAAGATGTGTGCCGGCGCACTTGGCAACCATTCTTCGCCTCTAACCGCATGAGTAATTTCCATTTCAATATCATCAACAATATGTGCTAAATGATAGGTAGGCATGCCGTCACTTTTTAATAATACTTTATCATCCACTTGAGCAGAATTAACAGTTACCCAGCCACGAATAATATCGTTAAATCGAATTTCTTCATTACGTGGTACTTTTAATCTAACAACATATTTTTCTCCTTGATCTAATAATTTTTTTACATCATCTTCAGATAAAGTTAATGAGTTACGCATATTTAGACGAGAAACTGCATTATATTGAGGCGCCACTACTTTTGCGGCCTCTAATCTTTTGCGCATTTCTTCTAACTCTTCAGTTGTATCAAAAGCATAATAAGCAAAACCAGAAGCAATTAATTTATTGGCATAGGTTTTATAAATGCCTAAATTTTTACGTTCACTTTGGCGATAAGGAGCATGCTTGCCATCGCCAAAACCAACGCCTTCATTAGGTTCAATGCCACACCATTTTAATGATTCAATTATATATTCCTCGGCACCTTCAACAAAACGCGTTTGGTCGGTATCTTCAATTCTTAAAATAAAATCGCCTCCATGCTTTTTCGCAAATAAATAATTAAACAAAGCCGTACGAATTCCACCCATATGCAAACCTCCAGTTGGACTGGGTGCAAATCTAACTCTAACACGTTTTTCCATAGTTCACAAAGATAATGTAAATTTATATTTTAAAGATATGGAAAAAGACTTTTTTAAAATGGTTTATGAGGTGGTTAAATTAGTGCCTAAAGGAAGAGTAACGAGCTACGGGGCAATTGCTAATTATTTAGGCTCTAAATCTTCTTCAAGAGTTGTTGGTTATGCCATGAATGCATCACATAAAATAAAACCAAAAGTTCCTGCTCACCGAGTTGTAAATAGAATCGGATTACTTAGCGGAAAAAAGCATTTCGAAACTCCTTTTCAAATGGAGGAATTATTAATGAAAGAAAAAATTGTAATTAAAAATGATAAAGTAATAGATTTTAAAAAAATATTTTGGGACCCACAAAAAGAATTAAAGTTTTAAATTAAATAAATATATTCCTCAAACATTGTCTTATGAATATTTTAAAAGAATTAGAATTTATTGATAGAATTGACGGTAATTTTCCATACGGAGATAGAAAAGAATGCATAAAATTAATGGATGAAGCAGTTTTAATTTCTCCAAACGCTTCATTTGCAGTAATAGAAGAGATTTGTAGAATACCTGATGAAGACCGGGCATTATTACCATTTTTAGCCCTATTAGATCTATTAAAAGAAATCGAAAAACGATTTGAACATCCTTTAAAAGAATTAATCGTAAAAATTGCTAGTCGAATGATTAAAGAGCAAGAAAGTTCTTTAGAAGAAACTTTACTGAATTTAGAAAGCTTAAAAAAATATCCCCGACAATTTGCTTGCCTTAATATTATTTTTTATTCGTGTCATGGAGATGAAACAAAATTAAACGCTGGCTGGGACGAAATAATAAAACTTTGGGACAAAGGCAATTAAATAATTAATAAGCATAATCGCTTAAGTAATTAAAATTTTCGCACAACTTTCCATCCATACAAATACTTGCGCGATTAATGATGCTATCTTTATCCTCACCAAAAATATATGGCAGCACACGTTCTGATAAATCTTTTCCAAAATCATCACTAGCATCTCTTGGTAGTTCGCAGGGTAAATTATCTACAGCCATAATACAAACAGTATCTTTATTAAAAGGTAAATCTTCTTTTCCTGTCATAATATTATAGCCATAAAATGGTTGGGAAATGGTGCTTGCTCTTATGGTAGAAGGAACGGAACCATTCACATCACAAGTTACATCGGCAATTACAGATAAATGAAAATCTTTTTCTTGCATATCCTGCTGACTAAACATTTGTGGAGAGCGAGGATCCCAAAAATGAGCAGAAATAAATATGTCGGCTGATTTTGTAAAAATTGGGAATTTAGAAACAAAATGCTCTGGGTGAGCATAAAAATCATTTAAATCGAAATTATGGTCATTTGGTCTTTCAACATAATCGCGAGGGTTTAACTGACAATAAACTGGTTCTCTGTAAGAAGCCATTAAAAACTCTTCGGGTGTTACCTTTCGGATTCTGAGAGCGCTTAAGGTTTCTATCACTCCATTGGCAACTCTTCCACCTCCTGTTAGCGCAATTTTAATATTTGGTAATTTTACACGCTTCAGCTCTTCTTCCATTTCTGCTTTATCTCTACATAAATTGGCTGGCTTTAAACGAAATAAATCATACTTAATGCCATAACCTAAAATACCATTGTATGCCCCTACAATTCCTGCATATCGTCCAAAACCAATAATTCGATTATGCGTTTTATCGGTTAGTGTTTCGTAATCTATCATTTGAATACGTTTAGCAATTAATGCCTGCATTAAAATTTTATTGTGTGGCTGTTTTTTAATCGTATGCGAAAAGAAAAAATATTTTTTACCTTCAATTAATTTTTCGGGTGGCACTTGTTTTACTCCCATTAAAACATCACAATCAGATAAATCTTCTTGAAATGATATTCCAAAAGAAGTATACTCTTCATCAGAATAACACCTTGTTTTACTTTGCTGAACAACAATTTCGAGGCTTTTATATTTCCGCATCAATTCAGCACAAATTAATGGTGTAAGTGGCACACGTTTATCAGGCGGATTTTTTTCTTCGCGTAATACACCTATTTTAAATGATTGCATCTATTTTTGTATTTTTACAAAGATAACATTTATGCGATTTTTAATCATCATTTGGTCTTTTATTTTTTTTGTTTATTTATTTATAAACCCTTGCTCTGCACAAACTAATCAAAGTGCGATTTCTAAAAAATATACGGCAGCGCAATTAAAAGAAGATACTAAAATATTAAAAGATGTAACAATAGCCATGCATCCTGCCATTGGCATTTATCAATCCAAAAACTATTACACTAATTTTTTTGATGTTTTTATTTCAAAATTAAACGATAGTTTAACAGAAAAAGAATTTAGAATAAAACTAAAATTATTGATGGAAAACCTGCACTGCGGGCATACAGAAGTAATTAATTCAAAAAAGTATTACCGAGAAATAAACAAAAATAAATTAAACTTTTCTACTTTATTATTTCTTCCTATTCAAAATAAATTATATGTAATTGGTGATTTAAATAAAAAAAAAGATACGAGCTTATTAAAAATCGGAACCGAAATTATTCGAATAAATGGGATTGCTGTTGACTCTATCATAAACTATAGCAAACGATTTATTAGTAGCGATGGATATAATCAAACTTCAAAAAATCACTTTATTCAACTATCGTTTAATAATTTTTTAGTTGGCTTATTTGGCAGACCAGACACATTTAACATAGATTATTTAGCTGGTACAAAAATAAAAAACTTAAAATATAGCGCTTTTAAAACGAAGTCTCTTCCTCTTCTCCCACTTCAAAAAAAAGAGGATAGTTTATTTACAAAATATAAGCGCGCGCAAATAAAATATCGGTTTTTAGATTTACAAAATAAAACCATGTTATTAAAAATATCGGCTTTTTCTCCTGTTCAAAGCGCAAAAGCTTACCGAAAAATTTTTAAAAAATTACAAAAATACCAAACCGACAATTTAGTTATTGATTTAAGAAATAATGGAGGTGGGAGTATTGAAAACGCTTATAGATTATTAAGCTACCTAATTGATACTTCAGAAAATCAAACGCTACGAACAAACATAAAAAAATATCCTTACAAAAAATATACTCGAGGCAACATTTTATTTAAACTTACACGCTTTGTTTTTGGAATTTTGAGTAAAAAAGAAACTAAGTTTGAAACCGATAACTATACCTTTACCATTAAACCAAGGAAAAAAAATCATTTTAATAAAAAAATATTAGTATTAATTAATGGCGGATCTTTTTCGGCATCGATTTTAGTAGCAGCTTATTTAAAAAATAATAACCGCGCCGAATTTATTGGAGAAGAAACTGGAGGAACTATCGAAGGATGTAATGCAGGTGTAATGCCCTATTATAAATTACCAAATACCAATGTTAGAGTTAGAATGCCTGCATTTAGAGTAATAAACGATGTTTGTCCCAACATTACCGCACATGGCCTATTGCCAGATTATAAAACAAAATACAGTTTAACTGATTATATACAACAAATAGATGTAGATTTATTAAAAGTTAAAGAAATACTTAAGCTTGACTAAAGCTAAAATTTTGTTGTACCTTTGTATTCTGTTCTTTAATTATTGGGTCCGACCGGTTTTGACAGTAAGCGCATCAAATAGGTAAGCACGTAGAGCGTTGTAAGACGAGCTCTTTAAACTGAACTTTCAAAACTTTTATTTGGCGAAGATAACTCTTACGCTATGGCTGCTTAATTTAGAATTAAGTAACCTTTGCTTTCCAAGGAGCTAAACTGCTCTGCGCTTTGGGTAAAGCATCATAAATGTGTAGTTTATTTTAGTGATGTTGTTAACTAAAATAATATAAACAACTAAGTTAAAGTTTGGTTTGAATTAACGCCTGGCTTTGATCGAAAATTAAGTTAATACTAAACGTGAAGAAAGCTTATTTTTTCCTTATTTGGACGAGAGTTCGAATCTCTCCGGATCCACTCCAAGGGAAGGCACACCAAATTCGGTGTGCTTTTTTTACTTTCCTTTAAAGGCTTGTCATTACTTCATTTTAGCGATACCACTCAATTCATTTTTAGAGTTCGAACTTTTTTATTATCGAAAATCAACTTCGAGGGAAATATCGAACTCACTATATGCTGCTTTGTGGCCGTATTTTTTTGTTGGTAAGCGTTTTCAAGATTCGATAGGAGTCCAACAGCAGCATCAATCTTAGAATCCAAATTCTGCATTCCTGCATTATTGCAATTTACGATGTAATTAAGCCTTTACATAAAAAAATATTTTTTTTCCTTTGTAACTTTTAATATTTTTTAATCTTATTACTAGTAGTAATGAAAATTATACTTGTAATATCCGCATTTTTTTTGATCAGCTTTTCAGGAGGTGTAATAAAATATTATGATAAACTATTTCCGGAAGATTATAGTGCTGCTTTAAATTTTGTAACTACAAATTATTCAAAATTCAAATCTATTGCCTTAAAATACAAACATAATCCTGTTTTTACAACTGCTATTGTGTTTCCTGAAATAATGCGTTACTCTGTATTACAAGATTTTATTGAAACTTCAGCTCTTGAAATAGCTTATACAAATTACGGAAGCAGTGTTGCAGATTTCTCTATAGGTCGTTTTCAAATGAAACCATCCTTCATTGAATCTTTAGAACATGAAATAGATAAAAATGATAGCCTGTCTGAAATTTTTTCTGAAATTATTTTTAAATCACATATAAGCGAACTTGAAAAAAGAAAAACGAGATTACAACACTTACAAAATATTAATTGGCAAATAATTTATTTAAATGCCTTTATAACTATTTGCGATATACGATTTAAAGAATTAGATTTTGAAAGTACAACAGATAAATTGTTATTTTATGCCACAGCTTATAATACAGGATTTTATAATAAACCTAATGCTATCCGAATTAAAGCAACCCAACCTTATTTTCCTTACGGACCAAAATATAAAGGCACACAATACGTATATGGAGATGTTGCAACCTACTATTACACTAAACTAAATAAATAATAAAGCTTATGACAAAGTAATTTACTAAACCCCCTAAAATACAATCCTATGAAAACTACAACCTCTAAATTTCTTTTAAAAGGAATCGCTGTAATTGCTGTATGTTTACTTATGGCATGCAATCAAAAAAAAGAGACTATAACTAATGGAGTTGTCGCAAAAAAAATAAAAGCCGTTAATCCACCGTTTAGTAAAGTTGATGTAGCATTTGAATCGTTTACCATTAATCCAATTTCAACTACAACTATTACTTCGGCAAATGGAACCAAAATTATAATTACTGCTAATAGCCTTGTTGATAGAGCCGGAAAGCCAATTACAGAAACTTGTGAGTTAAAATACCGCGAGTTTATGTCGCCCTCAGACATTATGGCATCGGGCATACCTATGACATTTAACGACAAAAGCGCAGCAATAAGCCAGCCGTTTATTTCTGCAGGTATGTTTGAACTGAATGCTAAGGTGGCTTCAGGTAAAATAGTTAGCATTGATAACAACAATCCTATAAAAGTAGAACTTGTTTCAACTAATAACGACAATGGTTTTTCTAATTTTTATTTGAATGATAAAACCGGCGAGTGGCTTAAAATTGGCGAAGAATCAAAAACCACTAATACCGACAAAATAAAGCTTAATAAACAGATTAAAAAATTAAAAGAAGCAACTGCATTTATGGGTAAAGATTATTTTGTGCTTAACAGCTCTGGCCTATTGGACGCTTATTTTAATAATGATTATAATAAAATTGCACCCTATTTTGTAAATAAAAATAAGCCTTTACCAAAAAGAATCTTGAAATATGGAATAACATCAAAAAACATTTCGTGCTACTACCCTGTAAAGATTAACCGCTATGAACTGCCTGCAGGTATGGTTATTTGGGAAAATATCAATCATATAAAATTTCCTAATTGGACAGAAAACAAATATGGTGATTTAAAACTTGTAAGTAATAATATTTATGAATTAACCATTAGTGATGGTAAGAATAAAACAAACTTGTTTAAAACACGAATAAAAGCTGTAATGAGTATTAAAAGCATGTTTAATTACGAACCCGAATATTGGACAAAAAATTTTAATGAGGCCATTATGGAAATTAAAAAACAAGAAGAAACTCTTGCTAAAATGAATGATTTGTCTCGAACTTTAATGGTTAATGCTTTTGGAATATATAACTGCGATAAAATTTATAAAAATACAGAAATGTTTGTGGTAAATGCTAGTTTTATTATTCCGGCTTCTAAAAGTGGATTTAAACCCGAAAAAATATTTTATGTAAGTAAACGCGATAAAGTTTTAATTAATTATTTTTTTGGTAATAATATTAAATTAACATTATGTGATGATAATAGCGCCAGTTTATATACAGTACTCGAAGGTGATGTTTTAGCAGAGGTCAGAGCAGCTGATTTGATAAAATACAATAAACAAAACAGTGCTAACTCAGACATTTCCTTACAATTTAAACCATTAGGAAAAATAAATTCAGTAGAGGAAATAAAAAAACAAATTGGAATTTAATCCTTATAATCAGGCTATTTTAAACACGCTAAATAGTGATTACAAACTTAATTCAGAATCTCATAATTAGTATATCTGCAATTGGTGAGATTCTGAAACAAGTTTAAAATGAAATTAAAATTAATGTTTGCTGATTTTAAATTAAGGTAATAAATATCTGTTTGAAAACAATGAAGCTTTAACGATATTATATAAAAATGACCGATACTTTTTTTAATTCAGTTTAAACGCTAGCACTATTTTGTAGCATATTATAATTAATCCTAAAAACCAACGTTATGAAAAATTTAGCAACAATCTTCGCAATCAGCTTAATCTTTCAAGCTAATGCTCAAGAACTAATCATTAAAAGTTCACACATTGATTCCTTAATCTTTGCTGGAATTAACACTTATCGAGCATCTCTTGGAAAACCTCAAACCGAGAAATTTGAGAATGGTCCAATGCGTAAAATCAGTTATGAGTTAACTGAGGCAAACTCTAATCGTCAATTAATTGAGCATTCAAGCGGTGATAAGTTGTTTGTTGGATATAATGCAGAGTGTATTTACAGACATGAAAGTACTGGAGAAATCCAAAGCGCCGGGTATCCCACCGAATCTGACCTACAATTCTTAGCAAATAAAGTAGTTCAGGCTTGGATAGACTCGCCAAACCACAACTGGATTATTTCATTCTCGCTAGCTTATGTTGCAACCGTAACAACTGTGATAAAAAAAGGTGCTAAGAGTTTCAGTATTACTGCATCTTACCACGCTAAGAATAAAAATTTTTAATAAATTATTGGCCAGGAGTAAAAGGCGCTGTTGTTTTTATGTTCGATAAACATCAACCATTTATTTATTATACAACAATTGGTTATCAATCTAACTTTATTCATAAAGATGAAGATGGCGCCTTATCTGACGTGTTGGATTTTTAGATACCCAGTAAATACAAGTGTTTTAAGAATAGTGTAGCACAAATGTATAAATTGGCACATTTGTACAAAAAGATTAAAGAAATACGTAATAATCGAATGGAACTAAACATGCCGCATTTATAGTGATACCATTCAAAAGCAACAGATTAACATCGATGATAATCGTTGTTAATCGGGAAAGATTATTTGTAATCGTTGCCAATTATTTTTCATCATTTAAAATCGAGGTTAATTATTGTTTGAGTTTAAGAGAGTAATAATTAAGTGTTATAGATAACTTTAAAATAAATACATAAAATATATTTTCAATTTAAATTGGCTCAAGTTTAAACTAAATTACTTAGTTGTTGGCAGTAATTATTAAAAGCCTCAGCATTAGGCAAAGTTAAAATTTTGAATGAATAAGGTTTATTGAAAATGATGAATTATTTTAATTAAATTTATTATATTTAAATTAGTTAAAACTCAAAATTAAAATGGCAAAAACAACAACTATCGCAAGATTAGTATAATATAGAAATGTATAATCACTAACTTAAAAATTAAATCAAAAAAATTAAAACATAAACACTAGTTTAGTTAAATAATTTATACAATGAGAATGGATAAATCAAATTTGGTCATCGCTTCGTCAATTATTAAAATAATTGGAGTTTTTGAATCAGAAAATAAAAAAAACGAACTTCAAAAATTATTAGAAAAAAATGAGTTCAAAAATGAGCCAATAAAAGATGGTGCAGATAATACTCATAAAAATTTATGGTATCCTGAATTTCGAAATATGTTTATTCTTGAAAAAGGAGAAAATGCAAGCAAAATATATCATAAAACAATAAACAAAGAACTAATTTTTTTTCTAAGAGAAAATAAAGAAACTAAGAAAAAAGATTATTTGGATGTATTTATTTTAAAAATTGAATTATTTACATTTAAGGAAGGTTTACATTTTTTTTCAATTGAAGTTTCAATCAAACAAAATGAATTGTGTTATTATTCAGATTTAACTTTTGCTATAAATAAGTTTAATAGTAAGGTTATCAATAATGGAGTAGAAGCTAATTGGGTAAATTGGATTGAAGAGAATTGTTTAGCAAGCATAAAAATTACTTCAACTGAAAAATTAAATGCAAAAGTAGATGATTATTCAGGTTCAAAATTTAAGTTATTTACTGTATTAGATTTAGCAGAGAGTATTGATATAAATACCAGAGAGGAGTTGCTTTATGATATTGGTTGTGGTGCTAAAATTGGTTCAGCTGGCGGAACAGAATATTTTAGTCCAAGTCAAGAGTATTATAAATCAGTACTTATAAATAAAATTTCTGTTTTTGATAATTACACCATCCTACCTTTATTTGATACCTTTACTGTTATAGGTAAAGGAATAATAATAATTAATAGTAAGCCCGATTCTGATAAAATAAAAACATGGTCGCAATCTTATTTCAGAATCGTTTTGTACAATTTTTATATTAAATTTAATTTGTTTCGATATAATTCTGAACTGCAAGAAGATTCGGGTAACGATGAAATTAAATTAAGAGATAAATTTGAAAGTTTTTTAAATACATACAATTTGAGCCACATCTCTTTCAATTTTTTACCAAATCTTATTTTAAAAAATCATAAAGAGAGTTTAGATATAGAAAATGAATTGAAATTATTTAAAAAAAGAATTATGAGAATTAGCGAATCTATTAAAGAAAAACAACAGAAACGTTCAAATACTTTACTAGGTATCGTTGGTGTTTTTACTTCAATAGGAGCCGTTAAGCCTATTTTTAAATTTGCTGAGAGTTCAAGATTATATTTTGAATTTAATCCAATTTTATATTATTTCATCATAGGTATTATACTAATTATAATCTCAATTCCTGTTCTTATTTATTTATTTCCTCAAAAATACAAATTCATCAAAATTAAATGGAAAAACAAAAAGAACTCATATTAACTGATGAAAGAGCTTTTTATCTATTAAAGCATTTTGAAGAAATCGATAATACAGGGCTACTTCATTTTCAAAACTTAGGATTTAGTGTCGAGGACATCAATCAAGCGATTCATACGATAGGTTCAAAATTTTATGTAAACTTTTGTAACAATCCCTTTGATTTGATACAAAAAATAAAACACTATATTCCTTTTGATCTTATTAATCAAACTAATGGCAATAATGCGTTTATATACAAAATTCCTTTTACTGGAGGAATAGGAACGAATACTATCATTCCTTTAAAAAACATTCAACAAAGCGATAAATCGAAAATTAAAAAGGTAATTCGAAATGGATTTCATGTTAATGTGTTAGAGCAAAACTTTTTTGATTTTACAAATCAATTGGTTGTTATTTGTAATCCGTTGCATGAAGTCATTACAGCTTTTCCAGGTATTTACGCCCCTCCATATCCAACACAATTGCTTGATGAAGACGAACGTAAAGCCTCTGTATTATTTTGGGAAAATCATACATTCATTAGTAATTCAATTTTGTAATATGGTTTCAATAACGTATCTTAAATTAACCATACTATTTATTTTAATTACACTTTTGATTCTGCCATCTGTTTTTCCTGCATAAACTCTTTTAGCGCCTGCTTAACGTACCCTTTAAATTCGGCTTTAATTCGCTCAAAGGCATCACTATTAAAAGTTGCTAATAATAAATAAAATTTATCTAAAAAGATATTCTATGCCAAAATAATTTCATTTTTTTAAAAAATTACAAATGAAAAAACTAGTATTATTTCTAATCGTTGCAGCTATGACAACTTCCTCTTGTATTAAGGATGCTAAGTTTACCTGCAAGTCTGCAAGCAGCAACGTTCTTTTTACTTCATCAACAAAGTTAACAAGCAATACGAACATAGTGAAGTTTAAAATAGATTGCAAAGCAAAAAAAACCAAAATAAAAGTAAATGGAGTTGTTGTATCTTCTACTCCATGTGAAGTAATTTAAAACTATCAAAAAAATTAATTGACCGAAATGAAATTATGCTTAGTTGTGACTGATCGAGTTTTTTATGTCGATGGCCCACTGGATGTTGAGGGTGCGGTTGAAGCGGTTTATTTTCACTCTTGAAGCTTCTTCGAAGAATAATTCGTGCAGGGCATGCTTGTATAGGATTGTCTCTATTGACTCCACATCTTCCTGATAATTTGGTAGGGCGTTCAAAAGGAGATTAGAGTGGCAATCTGCTAAATTCACTATTTGAGCCAGATGCTTCAGGTAATATCTGCAGGATTCAGGATTCCGGAATTGGTGGGCCTGGCTCAGCGCTTTTTGCCAACCCTGATTTTTGCAAGCATCTCGGGCAATAGTTTGCCAACAAGTATAGCGGTTTGCAATCTGAGGGATTTCCAGCCCGGTTTGTTCTGCCTTTGACCAATTCCCCTGTTTAGCCAGTTCGGTGGAGATTTCATTCAGCGCCTCACTCTTTACATAATCATCACTAATGCCACGTGCGCATTCAAGGGCTTCTTCGATCTTCCCCTGTTTAGCCAGTTTGGAGGAGATGTCCTTCAGCGCGTTTCTCTTATTATAATCATCACTAATGCCTCTGGCGAATTCAAGGGCTTCTTCGATCTCCAGTTCTGCGAAGATGTCCTTTAGCGCGTTACTCTTATCATAATCATCACTAATGCCACGGGCGCATTCAAAGGCTTCTTCGATCTTCCCCTGTTTAGCCAGTTTGGAGGAGATGTCCTTCAGCGCGCTACTCTTAGCTTTATCATAACTAATGCCACGGGCACATTCAAGGGCTTCTTCGATCTTCCCCTGTTTAGCCAGTTCGGTGGAGATGTCATTCAGCGCGTTGCTCTTATCATAATCATCACTAATGCCTCTGGCTAATTCAAGGGCTTCTTCGATCTTCCCCTGTTTAGCCAGTTCGGCGGAGATGACACTCAGCGCGTTACTCTTATCGTAATCATAACTAATGCCACGGGCACATTCAAGGGCTTCTTCGATCTTCCCCTGTTTAGCCAGTTCGGCGGAGATGACCCTCAGCGCGCTACTCTTAGCTTTATCATCACTAATGCCACGTGCACATTCAAGGGCTTCTTCGATCTTCCCCTGTTTAGCCAGTCCGGTGGAGATGTCCTCCAGCGCCTCACTCTTTACTTGATCATTACTAATGCCACGGGCGCATTCAAGGGCTTCTTCTGTCTTCCCCTGTTTAGTTAGTTCGGCGGAGATGTCCTTCAGCGCCTCACTCTTCAGTAAATTGCTACCAATGCGACGGGCGCATTCTAGGGCTTCCTGCATCACAGATGCAGCTTCTTCGATTTTCCCCTGTTTAGCCAGTTCGGCGGAGATGACCCTCAGCGCGCTACTCTTAGCTTTATCATCACTAATGCCACGGGCGCATTCAAGGGCTTCTTCGATCTTCCCCTGTTTAGCAAGTTCTGCGAAGATGTCCTTCAGCGCGTTTCTCTTCTCATAATTATAACTAATGCCAAGGGCGCATTCAAGAGCTTCTTCGATCTTCCCCTGTTTAGCCAGTTTGGCGGAGATGTCCTTCAGCGCGTTTCTCTTCTCATAATCATCACTAATGCCTCTGGCGCATTCAAGGGCTTCCAACAACGTAGATGACGCTTTTTCTGTCTTCCCCTGTTTAGTTAGTTCGGCGGAGATGTCGTTCAGCGCCTTACTCTTCGATAAATTGCTACCAATGCCACGGGCGCATTCTAGGGCTTCCTGCATCACAGATGCAGCTTCTTCGATCTTCCCCTGTTTAGCCAGTTCGGCGGAGATGACCCTCAGCGCGTTGCTCTTATTAAAATCATCACTAATCTCTCGGGCTAATTCAAGGGCCTCTTCGGTCTTCCCCTGTATAGCTAGTTCGGCGGAGGCGTAGCTCTTCCAAAAATCATCAATAATGCCACGGGCGCATTCAAGAGCTTCTTCGATCTTCCCCTGTTTAGCCAGTTTGTCGTAGATGACCTTCAGCGCGTTACTCTGCTCATTAACATCACTAATGCCACGGGCGCATTCAAGGGCTTCTCCGATCTTCCCCTGTTTAGCCAGTTCGGCGGAGATGTCCTTCAGCGGTTCAATCTTATTACCTACATAACGACTAATGCTTCGGGCGCATTCAAGGGCTTCTTCGATCTTCCCCTGTTTAGCCAGTTCTGAGGAGATGTCCTTCAGCGCGTTACTCTGCTCATTAACATCACTAATGCCTCTGGCGCATTCAAGGGCTTCTTCGATCTTCCCCTGTTTAGCCAGTTCGGCGGAGATGTCCTTCAGAGCGTTACTCTGCTCATTAACATCACTAATGCCACGGGCGCATTCAAGGGCTTCTTCGATCTTCCCCTGTTTAGCTAGTTCTGCGGAGATGTCCTTCAGCGCGTTGCTCTTATTAAAATCATCACTAATCTCTCGGGCTAATTCAAGGGCTTCTTCGATCTTCCCCTGTTTAGCCAGTTCTGAGAAGATGTCCTTCAGCGCCTCACTCTTCAGTAAATTGCTACCAATGCCACGGGCGCATTCCAGGGCTTCCTGCATCACAGATGCAGCTTCTTCGATCTTCCCCTGTTTAGCCAGTTCGGCGGAGATGACCCTCAGCGCGCTACTCTTAGCTTTATCATCACTAATGCCACGGGCGCATTCAAGGGCTTCTTCAATCTTCCTCTGTTTAGCCAGTTCGGTGGAGATGTCCTTCAGCGCGTTACTCTTATCATAATCATCGGGCGCACTAATGCCTCGGGCGCATTCAAGGGCTTCTTCGATCTTCCCCTGTTTAGCCAGTTCGGCGGATATGTCCTTCAGCGCGTAACGCTGCTCATTAACATCACTAATGCCTCGGGCGCATTCAAGGGCTTCTTCGATCTTCCCCTGTTTAGCCAGTTCTGCGAAGATGTCCTTCAGTGCGTTACTCTTATTAATTTTTACAAACCATAAATTATCATAATCATCACTAATGCCTCTGGCGCATTCAAGGGCTTCCAACAACGGAGATGTCGCTTCTTCTGTCTTCCCCTGTTTAGCCAGTTCGGTGGAGATGCCCTTGAGCGTGATAATCTTCCCATAATCAACACTAATGACTCGGGCGGATTCCAATAAAATCTCAAACTGTAAATCCGTATATAGCCCCTTTTCTTTAATCCAATAGTTCTCCCAATCATCGGTTCGTTTATAAACAATTAAATAATCGAGTCCCATTTCTGCCCATTCGCATGCCATTAAAAAAACCGCGTAGCTCGGGAAGAATTCATTCCAAGTTAAAATGGAGTGATTCACCGGTAATTGCTTGTCAAGGTGTTTCAGTATTTTTTCAATTGCTGTTTTTCGGAAGGGTTTGTCCTTACTTTCTAATAAGGTAAGCTCCATCAAGCAAAGCATGTATAAATTGAATTTTCGTTGCAGCCCTTCTTTGTCATTGCCTCCAAATACTCCTATGCGCTGCAAGGCGGTTTCTATGTCGTTTTGCTTTACTAGTTCTACAATGCGAGGCGAATCGTTTTGCTCCATATGGTGGAGATCAACCTGGTTGAGGGCGCATTCGATGACTTCCTCTTCGTCATATATAGAGGCCCAAAGCATCACGTAGTTCAGCATGCGCTTGCTCCAATCAAAGCCTTTGCTTATTTCTACTTGTCGGTTCCAGTGAGCTGTGTTGTATGCCAATGTTTTTAATGCAGCGCCATCTTTAGTTTCTATAGCTATAATGAGCAGATGCAAGCTAAGGTGTTCTAAGGCATAGCGCTCCCATTCGTCGTCAGATTTGGTTTGCAATGCATTCTGACAGTTTTGAATGATAGCCTCATTGCATGCTGTAAAATGACCATGCGCAATTTTTTGCAGCAGAAAGCTTCGAAAGCGCTCATGATATAACACATACTTCCCACTCACCGGAGAATTAAACCATTTACTATATTCGGCGATATAGTATAGCACTTGTTCTTCTGTCCAACCTTCCAATAGCGGAACTACAAACGCAGCACTCACTTCCTTTTTCAATAAGGCCCATACCGCAAAAAACTCAAAAAACTTCTTGCGCTTGTTCACATTGCTTGAGGTGGGAAGTGCATCTTCGTAAATACCAATTAACCCAATCGGTAGGGTAGAGGCATTATCTTTATGAATTATGCCTGATAGCAAACCATCATAAATGTTACGGAGGTAGGTGGGGTCTATCATTTTCATGCTAACTCCCCTCGTTGAATTACCGTTTGAACAAACTCTTCTGACACTTCAATTTTCTTTAGGGCTTCGCGAACAGAATCTTCCGTTAGGCCTTGCAAGGGTTGAACCAGTTCATTTTGCTCCAATGCAAATTGACCATTCAGTTTAAATCCTTCTTTGTTTTTTTCGGGAAGCGATCGGTAAGAGAATATCCATTTCACATACTCAGGCGATTTCCAGTCTTCAATTTCGTCTTTGTTATTTTTGGTATAAAACCAGTCGGAAATTTTTAGTTGACTATTTGCCACTGCAGCTTCGTCAAGGCCATCGATGATGATGACCAATGGCTTGCCCTTAAATCGCTTCGGTGGATTAAAACAGTTATCCAATAAGTCTTGAAATAACTTTATGGAATCGTGGTAGCGAGATGGTAGTCTATCTAATTTTTTGAGAATTTTTTCATCATCCGTTGAGAAGATGTAAGGATCAATTGATTTAGGTTTACTTCCTCCTTTCTTTCCAAGCAAGATAAAATGATACAATACTGCGTGCAAACTATTAGCCATGCCTGAACCGCAGTAATGAAACATTACTGGTATTGGATTTTTAGGGTCAGATAACTTATCAATTATTCCCGCTATTAGTGCCCCTTTGCCCATACCTGCTTGAGAATAAATCGGCATAATATTGTTTTTTGAATCACTATTTATCCAATCTAATACCGACTTGACCTCGCGTTCACGGCCCACAAAACAATCTAAGTAATACTGTAATCGATCATCGTGATTAAAAATATCACCCGCCCCACCCCTTAATGCATTTTGTATAGGCAGAAATTTTTCATCTAGGGAACTATTAATTTCAGGTTTCGTCTCATCACCATAAATTGTATTTATAAATTTGGCCTTTAATTTATTATCATCCATTCCTTGAAATAAATATGGCAAACCTTCTTGTTCTCCCTTTTGCACAAATGGATGTAACTCTAACGGAGGAGAAATTTCTTTTTTCCAAAAATATTTTTCATCTATCCAAACAATTTCGCTGCTTGCAAATAAATCAAAAAGCTTAGCCATTTCATCTAAGGTGCTTAGGCCTTTCTTCAGTTCATTTAAATGTTCTGGAACTAAGCGAATGGATTGATGAACAAATTTATTTCGAAATGTTACAAAACGTTTTAGTAACGAATCTGCATTTTTTGGCGGAATACATGGCTTTT
>CAMCZO010000009.1 GCA_945887955.1 Chitinophaga pinensis
CAAGTTTAGTATTACCTGCTAAACCAGCGGCAGTATATGTTTATTCGGTTCAGGGAACGA
The DNA here is from genome assembly GCA_945887955.1 of Chitinophaga pinensis. Classification (GTDB taxonomy): domain Bacteria; phylum Bacteroidota; class Bacteroidia; order B-17B0; family Aurantibacillaceae; genus Aurantibacillus. The sequence continues at coordinate 61 of CAMCZO010000009.1, forward strand.
ATGAAAATGGGTGTATTAATTTAAAAACGTATTCTCAATCCGTTTTAGAATGCCCTGGTGTTTTTTCGGTTAGCCCAATTTCAACTTCGTTAACATGTTCGGATAGAGGACCCATCCTTGGAAATATTAAGTTGGATGAAAATATAACATATCAAAATAAAGAAGTAAGTTATAACTGGAAACCAGCCAATTTATGTCCTACTAACGATTGTGCAAGCATAGAAAATTTAGCTGCAGGAAAATACGGCTTAACTATAAAGTTAACCTACACAATTAGTCCATTATTAATTAGAACAGATTCTATTGTATTTGATTTAATTGAGGTAAAAGATATAGATGGGCCATGTGGCATAAAAATATATAATGGAATAACGCCTAACGGTGATAAAATAAATGACACTTGGAAAATTGAAAATATTGCCGGATATCCAAATAACAAAGTCATGATTTTTAGTCGTTGGGGTAAACAACTAGCAGAAATAAACGGTTATAATAATGATGATAAGGCTTGGCCTATTGGAGATCAAATTGACAAACTAATTTCGAGCACTTACTTTTATCTGATAGATTTGCAGGGTGATGGCAAAAAAATTGAAAAAGGTTGGATTGAAGTAATTAAATAGGGAATATTAATTTGATTTAGTTTAAATAATAATTATAAATGCCAATTGATTGGGTGTATTCCGTTAGTAATCAAGTAATTATTTGTTTTACTAAAGTGTTGAGAACCAAAAAATGCTCCTCGTGCCAATGGGGATGGATGAGCTGATGTTAAAACCAAATGCTTAGATTGATCTATTAATTTAGATTTAGAAATGGCAAAGTTGCCCCATAACAAAAATACTAAATTTGATTTTTGTTGACTTAAGCCTTGAATGACGCTATCGGTAAAGGGTTGCCAGCCAAAATTTTTGTGACTGCCAGGCAAATTGTGTTGAACAGTTAATATAGAATTTAATAATAAAACACCTTGTTGCGCCCAATATTCTAAATTACCGGACATGGGAATATTAAAATTAGGTATATCGTTTTTTAACTCTTTAAAAATGTTTCTCAAGCTAGGGGGTAACTTTATACCTTCATTAACGGAGAAGCTTAAGCCTTGAGCTTGTCCATAATTATGGTAAGGATCTTGACCAATTAGAATTACTTTAATGTGATTAATAGAACATAAATTAAATGCATTAAAAATTAAATGTTTAGGAGGATAAACTGTGGTTTTTTGATAAGCATTATTTATATGCTCATTAAGTTTAAAAAAATAAGGTTTTTCAAATTCAGGTTTAAAAAAATCTTGCCAATCTGTAGATAAATTTTCAAAATGCATGTTAGAGTAAATATATAAAATTAATGCAGATTTTTTTTGTAGTCAATTATTTTTATTAAATTTGATGATATATTTATTTTTATGAAAAAAATTATACCTCTAGTGATTATTTTTATTGTAGTTTTTACTTCTTGTAAAACGCATAAAAACTGCCCAGCTTATTCTAAAATAGAGAATAGTAATAAATCTATTATAAAATAATTCAAAAGAATATGCTTTAATTTATATTATTTTTTAATATTGTTATTTAACATAATGTTTATTATATATAATTAAATAATAGTTATTCTTAATGCTAAATATCATAACTTTACTGCATCATGGCAGGAAATTCATTTGGTAAATTATTTAAATTAAGCAGCTTCGGCGAAAGCCATGGAACAGCAATTGGCGGAACGATTGACGGCTGTCCGGCTGGATTAAAAATTGATTTAGATTATATTCAACAAGAATTAAATCGCCGAAAACCAGGACAATCTGATATTACAACTTCTCGAAACGAAAGTGATACTGTTGAATTTTTATCTGGCATTTTTAAGGGATTAACTACCGGAACGCCAATAGGATTTATTATTAAAAATAAAGATCATCAATCGAACGATTATGAAAATTTAAAAAATTCATATCGTCCCTCGCATGCAGATTATACTTATGAAAAAAAATATGGTCTAAGAGATTATCGTGGTGGCGGCAGAAGCAGTGCTCGCGAAACAGCCTGCAGAATAGTTGCTGGAGCGATAGCAAAATTAATTTTAAAAGAAAAAAATATAGTTATACATGCTTTTGTTAAACAAGTTGGAGATATTCAAGTACCTGTAAATTACGACAAACTGGATTTATCAAAAACAGAAACAAACGTTATTCGCTGTCCCGACGAAATTATTGCAAAAAAAATGATTGAATACATTGAAAAAATAAAAACAGAAGGCGACAGTGTTGGAGGGATTATACAATGTGTTGTTAATAATGTTCCTCTTGGTTTAGGCGAACCTGTATTTGATAAATTAAATGCCGTTTTAGCTCATGCAATGCTTAGTATTAATGCAGTAAAAGGATTTGAATTGGGTAGTGGTTTTGATAGCGTTAAATATAAAGGGTCAGAATTAAATGATATTTTTGCTATCGATAAAACATCTAATCAAATTATAACTACTAACAACAACAGTGGTGGTATTCAAGGTGGCATTAGTAATGGAATGCCTATTTATTTTAATGTTGCCTTTAAACCAGTAGCCACAATTATGAAAGATCAACAAAGCATTAATAATCTTGGAGAGGAAGAACTTTTAAAGGCAAAAGGTCGTCACGATCCCTGTGTATTACCAAGAGCGGTTCCTATTGTTGAAAGCATGGCCGCATTAGTACTAGTTGATTTTTTAATGCGTTCTCAAAGTGATAAATTGTGATAAAAATTAAAAAACAAATACTAAATTTTTATCAGGATAAGTAAGTTTACTATTTTGAGATTTTTCATTAACATCAATTTTAACAATGTTTGTTTGATGCTTACTGAAATCATAAAGTATGGTGTTTTCAATTTCGATTCGCACAGGTTTATCACATTTATTAGATTCAAGATAAATCCAAATTACATCTTTATCAATTTCAAAACCGATGTATTGAAAGGTTTTAGCAGTTCCATTTAATTTTAGTTTTAAATGATTGTTCAAATAATCAAATAATAGTTGAGCAGTTTTAGTAGAATCTTTAATATTTATTAAATCTATCGTTGAATGGTTCTTTTTCTTCAGGGTTGCTTCTAAATCGTTTACAAATAATTTAACCGAAGCTTGAACTGTTTCACTTTTTATATTATATTTTAGCTCGCAAACACCTAAATAATATGGATGAGCAAAAGAAAAGACAATAAAAAATAAAAGTAAATATAGAGTCCTTTTAATAACTAAACTTTTAAAAATAAACATCATTACACAAATATAAAAAATATGTTTGTTGTTTTTTTATTAGTAATTTAATTACTTTTAGACTTACTATTTTAATCGTAAATTTATACTTTATTAATTTAATTTATTATGCGCTTTCAAACTCAACTATTAATTCTTTTTATTTTAAATTTTATAATTTTTAATACAAATTCTCAAAACATCCAAAACAATCCTCTATCAAATCATGGCAATAAGTTTGAACAACTTGGAGGTATTTTACCTTCACCAAATGAATACAGAACTGCCTCAGGTGCACCTGGAGCTAAATATTGGCAACAAAGAGCCGATTATGATATTGATGTGACTTTAGACGAAAAAAATTTAACCATCATTGGAACAGAAACAGTTACTTATCACAATAACGCTCCCGAAACATTAAATTATTTATGGCTTCAGCTAGATGAAAACGAACACAATCCCACTAGCGAAAGCAATTACTTTGATGAAAATAAACTAAATGACCCATTAACCGAAAAAGGTATTGCCTCTCTTACCAAAAATCATTTACAAGAATTGGGAGATAAAATTGACGGTGTTACGGATGAGTTTGGAAAAAAATTAAATTATATTATTAATCAAACTATGATGAGAATTGATCTTCCAAAACCTTTAGCTTCAAAAACAAAATTAAAATTTGTGATTAAATGGCATTACAAAATGATTAACCGAAGCGAGTTTGGTGGCCGTGGAGGCTATGAATATTTTCCTGAAGATGGAAATCACTTATTTACAATGACTCAGTGGTATCCAAGAATGTGTGTTTATAGTGATTTTCAAGGGTGGCAAAATAAACAATTTACTGGTCGCGGCGAATTTGCATTGGCTTTTGGGAATTTTAAAGTAAAAATGACAGTTCCTTCAGATCACATTATTTGCTCAACTGGTGAATGTCAAAATTACAAACAAGTATTAAATGCTGCTCAATTTGGACGTTGGCAAGCATCGCAAACTGCTAAAGAACCATTAGAAATAGCATTATTAGAAGATGCAAAAACTGCTGAAAAAACAAAAGCATCAGGTACTAAAACGTGGATTTTTAAAGCCGATAGCGTTCGTGATTTTGCATGGGGAAGTTCACGAAAATTTATTTGGGATGCAATGCCAGTTATTTGTGAAGGCAAACGAGTCATGTGTATGAGTTTTTATGCTAAAGAAGCCTATGCTTTGTACCGAAAATATTCAACAAAAGTAGTTGCACATACAATAAAAACTTACTCAAAATACACCATTCCATACCCCTACCCTGTTGCACAAAGTATAGAAGCATCTAATGGTATGGAGTATCCCATGATTTGTTTTAATTTTGGACGAACCGAAAAAGACGGGACATATACAGAAGGAACTAAAAACGGGATGATTTTAGTAATTATTCATGAAGTGGGACATAATTTTTTTCCTATGATTATTAATAGTGATGAGCGCCAATGGAGTTGGATGGATGAAGGATTAAATACATTTGTACAATATCTTACTGAACGCGAATTTGACGAAAGATATCCATCTCAAAGAGGTCCTGCATATAAAATGACCGATTATATGCGATTACCAAAAAATCAACTTGAACCTATTATGACCAATAGCGAAAACATTTACAATTTTGGGGCAAATGCTTATGGTAAACCTGCCACTGCATTAAATATATTGCGAGAAACAGTAATGGGAAGAGAATTATTTGATTTTGCTTTCAAAAATTATTGTACCCGATGGGCTTTTAAACACCCCGAACCTGCAGACTTTTTTAGAAGCATGGAAGATGCAAGTGCAGTTGATTTAGATTGGTTTTGGAGAGGATGGTTTTTCGACATTGAACCTGTTGATGTTTCGATTGATACTGTAAAAGCATTTATTATTAATAAAGGAATTAAAGTTCCCATTAAAATTGATAGTATATCTAATTTCCCTAAACCTAAAGAAAGTGAATATATCACAACTAAAAGAAATAGAGAGAGTGGCCTTCGATCATTAGTTGACATAGATACCACACTAAGAGATTTTTATTATTATTATAAACCAAGTAATGAAATAACAAAAGAAGTAAAAAATCGTTATGAAAATTTAGAAGAACAATCCGATTCTAGTTTTGCTAAATATAACAACCAATATATTTATGAAATAAAATTCAAAAATAAAGGGGGCCTAGTTACACCATTAATTATTCAATTTAATTATGCTGATGGATCAAGCGACATAGAACGCATTAATGCTTATATCTGGCGAAAAAATGAAAAAGAGGTAACCAAAACTTTTTTAAAAACTAATAAAGTTACATCTATTTTGATTGATCCCTATCGTGAAACAGCCGATATTAATGAAAAAAATAATGTATGGAATATAAAATTAGAACCGAGTAAATTTGATGTATTTAAATCTAAATCAAATAATGTAAGAGGTCAAAGTTCTGGAAAAAACCCTATGCAGAAGTAGGTTATGAAAAAAATTAAAGCAAATTATCAACTTTGTAATAATATTTATTAATGAGAAATAAAAAATTAATAGGAACTGGAGTTGCCATAGTTACTCCATTTAACAAAAACGGAAAAGTTGATGTTAATGCCTTAACTAAAATAGTAAAACATTTACATGAAGGTCAAGTTGATTACATTGTGGTGTTAGGAACAACAGGCGAAAGCGTAACTTTATCTGTAGAAGAAAAACAACTAGTTATATCCACTGTAATCAAAGTAAATAATAATAAATTGCCATTGGTATTAGGGATTGGAGGAAACAATACATCTGAAGTAATCGATCAAATTAAAAAAACAAATCTAAGCCCTTTTGAAGCTATATTATCTGTGGCTCCCTATTATAATAAACCAAATCAAGAAGGTTATTACCTTCATTATAAAGCCATTTCAAAAGCTACTAAAAAAGATATTATTTTATATAATGTACCAGGAAGAACAGGAAGTAATGTGACTTGGGAAACACAAGTTAGAATTGCTAAAGATTTTAAAAATATTGTTGCCACAAAAGAAGCTAGTGGAAATATAGAACAAATCATGAAGGTAATTAAACACAAGCCTGATGATTTTATGGTGATTAGTGGTGATGATAATCTTACCTTGCCTATTATTGCCGCTGGAGGAATAGGTGTTATCTCTGTTGTTGCACAAGCATTTCCAAAAGAATATAGTCAAATGGTTCGCTTTTGTTTAAAAGGAGATTTTATAAAAGCTAAAAACATTCATTATAAAATAATGGATATTACAGATCAGTTATTTTTAGATGGTAATCCAGGAGGGATTAAATTTGCTCTTAGTTTATTAAAAAAGTGTGACTCTTATGTAAGATTACCATTAAGCGAACCAAACAAAAAAGTAAAAGATGAACTTAAGCGTTTAGTTAAAAATTATAAATAATATTATGAGCGATAAAGTTAAAATACTTGATACAAAACAAATTCAGCAAAAAATAAATCGATTAGCTTACCAAGTATACGAAAATAACTTTTTTGAAAAAGAATTATTAATTGTTGGTATTGATGGAAATGGTTATAAAGTGGCTAAATTATTGAAAGAAAAACTAATAAAAATATCAGAATTTAAAATAAACCTTGGGAAAATAATACTTAATAAAGATAAACCTTGGGAGGGTAATCCTAAAATCGATTTTTCAGAAAAAAAATTTATAAATAAAACAATTATTTTAGTAGACGATGTATTAAATAGCGGTAAAACATTAATGTATGCCGTAAAATTATTTTTAGATTCACCAGTTAAAAAAATAAATACAGTCATTTTAGTTGACCGAAGTCATTCACGGTTCCCAGTAAAAGCAGATTTCGTAGGGCTAACATTAAGTACAACGTTGCAAGAACATATTGAAGTAGATTTTTCAGTTAAATCAAAAGAATCGGTTTACATTCTATAATTTTGAGCATTTCAGACAAATCAATTAAGCAAAAAAAAGTTCAAGATTTAAAGTTAAAAGCTTTACTTGAGGTTACAAAAGCTATTAATAATAACTTTTCTACTTCACAACTTTTAGATTTATACAAAGAGATTTTAGAAAACAGATTAGGTATTGGCAAACTCGTATTATTTAGTTTTGATGAGGAATGGAAATGTATTTTAAAATATGGTATATCAGCTGATCATAATCCAATCGAATTTGAAAGTGAATTATTATTAATTGAAGAAATAAAAACCATTGGCTTTAGTCAAGGCGAATTAAGTAAAAGCTTTGAAATTGTAATTCCTGTTTTTCATAAAAAAAAACCATTGGCATTTGTTTTATTAAGTGATGTAAATGAATCGAAATTAGAATTAAGTGCTGCAATAAAACATCTTCCATATATTCAAACACTTACCAATATTATTATAGTTGCAATAGAAAATAAAAAATTATACAAAGAGAATATTAATCAAGCTAAAATTAAAAAAGAACTTGATTTAGCACAGGATATGCAGAAAATGCTTTTTCCAAAAAACTTACCTAATACCGAAGCTATTCAAGTTGCAGCTTTATATTTGCCTCATCAAGAAGTTGGTGGCGATTATTATGATTTTATAAAATTAAATAATCACGAGTTTATTTTTTGTATTGCAGATGTAAGTGGAAAAGGTGTTGCCGCGGCATTACTCATGAGTAACATTCAAGCCACATTTCATAGCTTAATCAATTACACACATAATTTAAAAGACATTATAATTGAATTAAATAAACGTGTAATAAATAATACTAAAAACGAAAAGTTTGTTTCTTTATTTTTAGCAAAATTAAACATCAAAAGTCAACAACTTACATATATAAATGCTGGCCACAACTCCCCTATTCTATTTTACGAATCAAAATTTTTTGAGTTAACAAAAGGTTGTACAATTTTAGGAGTAAGAGAAAATTTATTAGACATTGAATTAGAGATATTAAATTACACCTCTGAATTTAGTTTATTATGTTATACTGATGGCTTAACAGATGCAAATAATAATAAAAATGAAAATATTTCTAGTTTAACACTTCAAGACTTAATTTTCAAAAATAAAGAACTTAGCCCCGACGATTTCAATAAAAATTTAATTGAATTTGCTAAAGAATTTAAAGAAGAAAATGAATTTCCTGATGATATTGCTTTACTAACAATAAAAGTAACTGACTTACATTTTTAATGTAATTAAAATTAAATTACTTTATAGATAATGTTAAATAAGAAACACCATTTATAAACCCCTCTAATTTATCGCCTATTTTAACTGGACCAACTCCTGATGGTGTTCCCGTATAAATTAAATCCCCTACTTTTAATGAAACAAATTTTGAAACGAAAGAAATAATTTGATCAAAAGAAAAAATTAAATCACTTGAATTACCTAATTGTTTTTGCTCACCATTAATAGTTAAAGAAAAATTTATGTTATTTAATATAAATTTTGTTTTATTTTCAAATTTGCCAATTGGAGCACTATTATCAAAAGATTTTGCTTTTTCCCAAGGCAACCCTTTTAGTTTACACTCAGTTTGTATGTCGCGAGCAGTAAAATCAATGCCTAATCCAATTTGGTCGTAATATTTATGTGCAAATTGTTCTTCAATATGTTTACCAGCTTTACAAATTTTTAAAACTAATTCAATTTCGTGATGTAAATCATTCGTAAAATCAGGTAAATAAAAATCTGTTTCTTTTAACAAAGCTGTTTCAGGTTTCATAAAAAAAACCGGTTCGCTTGGTAATTCAGCTTTCATTTCTTTAGCATGTTCGGCATAATTTCGGCCAATACAAATTATTTTCATTTTATATTTATTTATTCAACTACATAGATACGTAGAAAATTTAAGTGTTGAAATTAAAAATAGTTACAGTTTAAATGTTACAATAAATTAAAATCCCCCTTCGCATTTAGCAAAGAGGGATTTAATAAATCTTAAAAACAAAATTATTCTTTAATTATACTGCCTCTATAAACAGATTGATTATTTTCCATTATATTGACAAAATAAATTCCTTTATCAAATAAATTTAGGTTAATTTGATTGATCAATTCTGCTTTTTGTGTTTTAATTATTTGCCCTAATACATTTGTAATTGTTATGTAAGTATTGTTTACACTTGCTAACTCAATAGTAAACTCACCGTTATTTGGGTTAGGATAAATAGATACGCCGCCTATACCTATAGTTTGATTAGTAATACCAACACATTGATTAACTGTTAAACTACTTGTTGCAAAGGCTTGTGATACACAACCTGCAGTGCTTGTTCCTATTACTGTATAAGTCGTATTAATTGATGGACTTACCACTGCACTAGCACCTTGAATGGTATAAGTGTTCGCCCCATTTGGACTAATAGTAAAAGATTCTCCAATACATATTGCTCCAGAGTTAACTGTCACGGTTGGGCTAGCATTCACTATTAAGCTACTTGTTGCAACCGCTTGTGATAAGCAACCTGCTGTACTTGAACCAACAACTGTATAGTTTGAATTGCTTGTTGGACTTACCACTGCATTACCTCCCTGTATGGTATAGGTATTGGCTCCGTTTGGATTGATGGTAAAGTTTTGTCCAGCACAAATAGTTCCGTTGTTTACCGTAATGATTGGGTTAGGATTAACTGTTAAGCTACTGGTTACAAAGGCTTGTGATATACATCCTGCGGTACTTGTACCTATTACTGTATAAGTCGTATTAATTGATGGGCTTACCACCGCATTACCTCCTTGTATGGTATACGTATTTGCTCCGTTTGGATTGATTGTAAATGATTGGCCTGCACAGATTGCTCCTGAGTTTACTGTAATTGTTGGATTGGGATTAACGATTAAGCTACTTGTTGCAAAAGTTTGTGATATGCATCCTGATAAGGTATTTGTTCCTATTACTGTATAAGTAGTGTTAACTGATGGGCTTACTACTGCATTGCCTCCCTGTATGGTATATGTGTTTGCTCCTGTAGGATTGATTGTAAATGATTGACCTGCACAAATTGCGCCCGAGTTTACTGAAATGCTTGGAGACAAACATTCATTAAATTTTACTAAAAAAGCCTCAAACCAACCACCAGAAGTAGATTGATGGCTGCCCATAGTAGCTATACTTGTGCCTGAAGTTGTATCTGTAACCCCCGCCATGTAAACATTGCCAGAGGCATCTGTGGCGCATGAGGTTGCAACATCACCTCCAACACCTCCATAATAAGTCCCCCATTGGCGAATGCCCGCAGAATTAAATTTTACTAAAAAGGCATCCCCATTTCCTCCATAAGCAGATTGATGACTGCCCAAAGTGGCAATGCTTAAACTCGAAGTTGTGCCCCCAACCATATAAACATTGCCAGAGGCATCTGTGGCGCATGAGGTTGCATTATCACCTCCATAATAAGTGCCCCATTGCCGAACACCTGAACTATTAAATTTCACTAAAAAGGCATCCTGATTTCCTCCAAAAGCAGATTGATGGCTGCCCATAGTAGCTATGCTTAAAGACGAACTCGTCTGTCCCGCCATGTAAACATTACCAGTGGTATCTGTAGCTAAAGAGGGAAAAGCATCCCATCCAACACCTCCATAATAAGTCCCCCATTGCCGAACACCTGAACTATTAAATTTCACTAAAAAGGCATCCCCATTTCCTCCATAAGCAGATTGATGGCTGCCCATAGTAGCTATGCTTGTGCCTGAAGTTGTATCTGTTGCCCCCGCCATGTAAACATTGCCAGAGGCATCTGTGGCGCATGACCATGCACCAGCACCTCCATCACCTCCATAATAAGTGCCCCATTGGCGAATGCCTGCTGAACTAAATTTTACTAAAAAAGCATCGTAATATCCTCCGCCAAAAGTAGATTGATGGCTACCCGAAGTGGCAATGCTTGTGCCTGAGGGTGTATCTGTCGAACCAGCCAAATAAACATTGCCAGAGGCATCTGTGGTGCAAGAATTTCCGAATTCGTCATCAGTGCCTCCATAATAAGTGCCCCATTGTCGAAAACCTGCTGAATTAAATTTTACTAAAAAAGCATCACCGTCAAAATTTGCTCCTCCTCCATAAGCAGATTGATGGCTGCCTGCAGTGGCAATGTTTGTGCCTGAGTTTGTATATCCCGCCATATAAACATTGCCGGATGCATCTGTAGCGCAGAAATTTCCATTATCATCTCCATTACCGCCATAATAAGTGCCCCATTGGCGAATGCCTGCAGAATTAAATTTTACTAAAAAAGCATCGTAACTTACTCCTGCACAAATAGTTTGGTGCGCACCCGCTGTGGCTATACCTGAATTAGATCCTGTATACCCAGCCATATAAACATTGCCAGAGGCATCTGTGGAGCATGACAATCCAACATCAGAATTACTACCACCATAATAAGTGCCCCATAAACGAACTACTGGATCGATAATAAATGCTTGGTTTTTATTAATATTTTCAATCTCAAAACTTAAAACATTGTTTTTTATTATCCATTTAGATTTTAAGGTGTTGCCGTTTTGTTTTACTAATGGGGCTTGCTCTATTATATCGCCTAAGGGCGTTTTATAAATTAATTCGCCTTTGTTGTTTAGTTTTAATTTATCGGCTCCTTTTATTTCTAATTGTATTTGTTTGTAATCAGCCCCAGCACTTACTAAATAATCATATTCTAAATGTCCATCTTTTTCATACCATTTTAAATCAATGCCATCATAAATGTTTTGATAGGTTATTTGTTGGTAGCTTTTAACGTTTAAAACCCCATTTGGGCAATTTTCTAAATAATAATTATTATAGCCATCAAGTGGGTTTTGTTTTGTTACCTCAGCATCTGTATTCGCATTTAACCAATTTATATCTAAACGATAAATGGTACTTTGGTCGGGAACTAATTTTTCGTCGTCCTTTTGTATTTTAACATCAGGATGATTTTTAATTAAATCACTTTCTTTTTTCCAAGTGTCTACTCTCTTTAACTGATAAGAAATGCCATTGTTTTTTAAATGAAAAACAAGATTACCATCGCTACCACCAAATAAAACATCGGGGCGTGATTTATAATTTTGATCATGTATTTGCCCTTTGTTTTCGGTAAAGCTAATAGCGCTGTTAGTTTTAGGGCTAAAGCCTTTGGGGTAATTAGGAGTTTTATTGGCAAAAATACTTGTGCTCAATAAAATTAAAAAAATAATAGCGCTAAGTTTTGTTATGTGTTTTTTCATGGTTTTTTTATTTTATAAATAATTTGAGTTTACCTAAAGATAACTTAAATAATTCAAAACTGATTTTGTCTATTTTATTATTTGCCCTTTATTTTCTGTAAAAGAAAAGCCAACAGGATTTATATTTTTTAAACTATCAATTTTTGGATTAATCTTTTTTAAAAAAGCAGTACCGAAACAAATATTATATGCTATAAAAAAAATGAAAATAATTATTTTACTCTTTAAATTCATTTAGATATAAATTAATTATTTAATAGTAATGTAATATTTAAAGATATACTATTTTTTTGTTTTAATTCTAATATCTTTCAAACGATGTCATTTAGCAGGAGTCCATCGAAATTTTTTCGAACTCTTTTCTAATGGATTTGCAAAATTTGAGTGCACTCAATAATCTAATTGTAAATGGAAAATAATTTTTCTAGATATTTATGTTTGCAAAATTGCGTAATGGTTTTAACATTTTCGTGTCCCCATGAATAGGCTCAAAGTTTATCTAATTTTTAAATGACATTAAAATAAATTAAAGACATAATTAATTGAATAATGGGATTATTATACTTTCAAATTATAAATAAGTAACAAAGCAATTAAATAATTAATAACAAAAAAATCCCCGATAAATTACCGGGGATTTTTTATTGATGATGATTTGATTAAATTAAACCACTATTCTTTAATCATACTGCCTCTGTAAACAGATTGATTATTTTCCATTACATTAATAAAATAAATTCCTTTATCAAATAAATTCAGGTCAATTTGATTCATCAATTTTGCTTTTTGTGTTTTTATGATTTGCCCTAATACATTTGTAATAGTTATGTAAGTATTGTTTATGTTAGTCAGTTCAACAGTAAACTCTCCGTTATTTGGATTAGGATAAACTTTGATATTCGCTTTCGAAGCTATTGTTTGGATGTTTGTACACTCCGTTACATTTAATTGTAAGGTATTGCTTCCAACACAACCATCGGTGCTTGTTCCACTGGCTGAATAAGTTGTGCTTACACTTGGAGATACAGAAATACTAGTTGTATTTAGGCCTCCCGACCAGGTATATGTATTTGCGCCATTAGCGGTTAAGGTTACGCCTTCTCCTACACATATGGCTGTTGCCGTAGATGAAATACTCAAAATTGGTAATGGATTAACGGTTATGTTACTTGTTGCAACCGCTTGTGATACGCATCCTGATGAACTTGTTCCTGATACTGTATAAGAAGTGTTAGCTCCTGGACTAACCACTGCGTTACCGCCTTGTATGGTATAAGTATTTGCTCCGTTTGGATTAATAGTAAAGTTTTGTCCAGCACAAATTGCTCCTGAGTTTACCGTGATTATTGGGTTCGGATTAATAACAATAGTCTTTGTTGAAGGACTATATCCAAAAGCATTAGATGTTACTAAAGTAACACTATAAGTTCCTGCATTATTAAATGCAAATAAAGGATTTTGTGAGGTTGGCGAAGTAATAGTAACTCCTGCTGAAGGTGAAACCGACCAAGACCATGAGGTAGGTGAATATGTTGAAATATCGTTAAAATTTACAGCAACACCTGCGCAATAAGGTGCTGTGCTATATCCAAAATCAGCATTTGGAGCGGCCCCTCCACTTAAAACAAATTTAAAAGTATCCGCCACGCAGCTGTTTGGGTCTTTCACCCAAAATGTAGCATTTACCGAAGTGGTAACTGAAATAGAATTAGTTGTTACTGAATTACTCCAAACATAAGTACCTGGCCACGAAGCGCTAATATTTGTTGTTGATGTAGGTGTTACGGTATATATTTTAACTGTATTAACGTCTTTGTAAATTGTAAACTTATCCCGTATTACACCATCTGCACAAAGCCATTTGGCATCTAAACGGTTATTTTGAATATCTAAAATTAACGAGCCACCATATGTTGCATTCGAGTAATGCATAGCATTGTGTGGAAACGAACCTTGAGTACCGCCTAATTGGCCGGCAGAACCTGATAAAACATAAACAGTTCCGTTTTTTACATTTATTGAATCTTTTAAATAAGGACATGAATTTGCACTACCATCGTATAATCCGGATTGATTGCTTAAGTTATGAGTGCCTGAGTTAAAAGATGCCTCATTTCCGTAATGACCTTTCATTAATTTTGACCTTTCATAATCGTGACTGTGACCACACATAATCATATCTACTTTATTACGCTCTAAAATTCTTATAAAACGAGTGCGAACTGCTACTAAGTCAGATTCAGAATCTGAATTATGTGATCCCATTGTATATGGAGGATGGTGCCAGTATGCAATAGTCCATTTTTTGTTATTTGCTGCTAAATCGGCTTTTAACCAAACAGCTTGTGCGCCTAAAGTATCGTACATTTTATTTCCATCTTGATTACCGTAAGAGTCTAACGAAATAAAATGTATATTTCCATAGTCGTAAGAATAATAAGCAGGGGTACCAGATACTATACCACCAGCTTGCGCAGAAGCAGGTGTAGAAAATATGCTGTAATAAGGAGCAGATAAATTGGACGATGAGGTTGCATAATAATCGTGATTTCCTGGAGCTGGCCATAATACAGTTTTTTTCATAATATCGTTTTGATAAGGGGCAAAAAATTTGGAGTTATATTCTGAGTTTAAACCACTATTATAAGCATTATCTCCTAGTAACAACCATCCATCTGTAGTAGTTGTTCCTGTGTAAGCTAAATATTGATTTTTGCAATTTGTTTGATTAGACGATCCATTTCCACAATCTCCTGTTACCCAAAATCTATAATTACCTGCGGTACCAGGTACGGGAGAAGTAACAAAGTAGTTATCGGCACCGCTTTGAATAACGGTAGTTAAAGTGCCAATACTATAATAATATTTTGTAAGAGGGCTTAAACCTGAAACTTGAATACTATGAGTTATTAAGGAATTAGCGTTACCAATAGTAGAGGTTAAGGCAGTAGATGAAGTGCCGTAAGCTAATTTAGTATTGGTAGCAAAGTCTGTTTCCCAACGCACTATCATAGAATTTTGTGTGCCAATTTGTAAATAAGGGCCTTTTATTATAGTTGCAGATGGTATAGATGTTACACCTAATAATTGAAACTCTAAGGAAAGATCTGAACTTGAAAGGTTACACTGATGAATTTCTACAGCAACGGTGTTATTCCCATTAGTAAATGTGCCTGCAGCCAGGGTAAAAGTTTGTATCGTTGAGCCATCATCTGAACAATTTGTACTTGCAAAAGTGTTGAAAGAAATATTACCTAAAGGCATATTGTTACGATTAACTTCTGAACCATTTATATATATTACCGATCCATCATCACGTCTGAAATTAATGGTGTAATATAAAAAACCAGCATTATTTGGGATGTTTATTACCTTTCTAAAATAGGTAGTTATATATTTATTTGAAGGATTCGGGCCATAACTAACAACTGTAGCTTCATCAGCATCACCGTAACCTAACTCCGCATTACCACTTGCCCAGGAAGCATCAACAAAACTGGTTCCATACCAAGCAGTTCCCTGGTTAGAACCATTATCTAAATATTTCCAGTTTGAACCATTGCTAATTAAAGTAGTATTTTGAGAAAACCCGTTAAGAAATCCTAAAATAAAAATAAATAAAAGATTTTTTTTCATAATTAAGTTTGTTTATGATTTTAACAAATGTATTTGACCAATTAAATCTAAATTGAATCAATTTGTTATTTTATTTGCGATTTAACGTTATGTTACTGTAAGTCTTCCCTATTCTTGGGCCAATTTTTCGATTATTTAATACCGCATTTTTAAATTTTTGTAAAGACTTTAGGCAACTTTATTTTAATAGTAGTATTTCATAAACAAAAAAGAAACAAGGATGATGAGAAACTTTTAGAAAAGAAAAATTTTGTTGAATTAGCTAAAATTTATCTGAGACTATTTAACAATCAAAAATTCATTTTGATATTTGACGAACAAAAAAAATAAATAGTAATTTTAATTAAATACAATACTTTTATACCAGATAATTAAAATAAATACGTTTAAAAAATTGCGGAACTGCCTGAACATTTTCTGATCCTCTCGAGTAGGCTTTTATTTTTATTCAGTATAGTGTACAATTTATTTTAATTTTTAAATGTTATATTTAAATTTCTAATTAAGTATTTCAATTTATATGTCCATATTTCAAAAATCGATAGTTAAAAAACATATAAGTTCCGAAAACCCAGAAGTTCTTAAATCAAAATGGAATTTATTTACTTCCTATTTTCATAATGCAACTATTCAAGAAAATATTCACAATTCAAAAGAAGAGCAGTTTCAAGAAGGTTTTTTAAGAGAATTATTTGTTAAGGTTTTAGGCTATACTTTAAATCCTGAACCCAATTTTAATTTAACTACCGAATACAAGAATATTAAGGATAGCAAAAAGGCAGATGGTGCAATTATTATTAATAACACGGTAACAGCTGTAATCGAATTAAAAGGCACAGCTACAACTGATTTAGGAAAGGTAGAAAGCCAGGCCTTTAATTATAAAAATAATCAACATCAATGCCTTTATGTTATTACATCTAATTTCGAAAAGCTTCGTTTTTATATTGATAATGCCATAGAGCATATTGAGTTTAATTTATTTAAATTAACGGAAGAAGAATTTCAATTACTCTATTTGTGTTTGGCATTTAAGAACATCGAAAACAATGTTCCAAAAAACATAAAAGACGAATCGGTAAGCCAAGAAGATGTTATTACCAAAAAACTGTATAACAATTACTCTTTATTTAAAAGAGAGTTGCATCACAATTTAGTGGCTTTAAATCCTGGTAACGATCCGTTGGAGCTGTTTCAGAAATCACAAAAATTATTAGACCGTTTTTTATTTATATTTTTTGCCGAAGACCGGGGCTTATTACCCACCAATTTAATTTTCAGAATTAATAAAGAGTGGCAACAGTTAAGAGAAATGCGTATTGAAGTTTCGCTATACGACCGTTACAAAATATATTTTAGCGATTTAAATGTAGGCGCAAAAGTTTCCTTACCGGCCTTTAGTCAAACGGCATCTAATAAAAAAGAAGAATTTCAAATTTACGCATACAATGGTGGCTTGTTTAAAGAAGATGATGAATTAAATACTTTAAAAATTGATGATGAATTATTGTTTAAACATACCGAAAAATTAAGTAATTACGATTTTGCCAGCGAAGTTGATGTAAACATATTAGGGCATATTTTCGAAAACTCATTAAATGAGTTAGATGAAATAAAGGCACAAATTGAAGGGCAAGAAATTGATAAAACAAAAACTAAACGAAAAAAAGACGGTGTTTTTTACACACCTAAATACATAACCAAATATATTGTAGATAATACGGTTGGTAAATTGTGTACTGATAAAAAATTTGAGTTTAAAATTATAGAAGAAGAATACATTACTGATAAAAAACGAAACAAAGCAACCATACAAAACTTAGCTGCTAAATTAAGCGACTACCGTAATTGGTTACTGCAAATAACCATCTGCGACCCTGCTTGTGGCTCGGGAGCATTTTTAAACCAGGCTTTAGATTTTTTAATAAACGAACACCAATACATTGACGAGTTACAAGCAAAATTATTTGGTGATGCTATAGTAATGAGTGATGTTGAGCAAAGTATTTTAGAGCACAATATTTTTGGTGTAGATATAAACGAAGAAAGTGTTGAAATAGCAAAGCTTTCTTTATGGTTACGCACAGCTCAACCAAACCGTAAATTAAACGATTTAAATAGCAATATTAAGTGCGGCAACTCTTTAATTGATGATGTTGCTGTTGCAGGAGATAAAGCATTTAATTGGAAAAATGAATTTAAAGAAGTGTTTGAAAACGGAGGTTTTGATGTCATTATAGGAAATCCTCCATATGTAAGCCATGATAGGATAGAAAATAAAGATTTTTTGAAAAACAAATACATTTCTTATAGCCCTTTTGGGGATTTATATATTTTCTTTTATGAATTATCATTGAACATACTTAATAATGATGGCATTAGTTCTTTAATAACTTCAAATTCATTTTTAAAAGCTGAATATGGTAAACCTTTGAGAAAATTGATTATTTCAGAAACTAATATTCAACAAATAATTAATATAGAAAACACCCAAATTTTTTCTGATGCAACAGTTAATACTGTTATTCTAACTTTTTCAAAAAACAAAGCGAATACAAACAAAGCATTAATAGTAAATAGCGAGTTTAATGTAATTGACTTTAATGATTTTATTAATAGAAATTCTTACGAATATGCACAAACTGATTTTGATGTGTTATCTTGGAACTTAATCAAACCAGCTGTATTAAAAACAAGAAATAAAATAAAAGGAAATAATAAAACATTAGAGGATTATAATACAAAAATCAGATTAGGCATTGCAACTGGCGATAATAACGCATTTATAATCGATGAAGAAAAGAAAAAAGATTTTATAAATTTAGATGCAAAAAATCATGAAATAATAAAACCTTTATTAAGAGGTCGAGACATTGATAGATACAATTATACTTTTCCCAATTTATATGTTTTATTAACAAAAAACGGCATTAATGTAGAAAATGAATATCCAATTATCTATGATTATTTGGATAGTTTTGGCGAAGGCTTTAAAAAAAGAGGAGCAAAAGGTCAACACTGGACAAATTTAAGAGCTTGTTCGTTTTTTGAAGACTTTAAAGAGGAAAAAATAGTTTGGATTGAACTAACTGATATTGGTAGATTTTCACTTTGTACTGATGAAATATATCTTCTTAACAGTGCCTATTTTTTAATTCCACCGAAAGAGCTAAACATAAAGTTTTTACTTTCAATTTTAAATTCTAAAGTAATTAAATTCTATTTAAAACAAATTGCAAATACAAGCGGAGTTGGCACAACAAGGTGGATTAATAATTACGTAAAAGATTTTCCGATACCTGAGATAAATATTTCAGTACAGCAGGATTTTATAACAGAATCCGAAAAGATGATTTCATTTACGGAATATTTTAAAGAACAATCACAAAAGTTTCAAAGAACGCTACAACGTAAATTTGAGCTGCAAGATTTACCAAAAAAATTAGAAGAGTGGTATTTACTTTCGTATTCTGATTTTATTAAAGAATTAGCTAAAAAGAAAATTAAATTGAGTTTAGCAGAAGAAGCAGAATGGGAAGAGTATTTTAATTCAGAAGCAAAAAAAACATTGGAGTTAAAAAATACAATTGATGCAACGGATAAAGAAATAGACCAACTAGTTTACAAACTATATGATTTAACGGAGGAAGAAATCGCCATTGTAGAAAAAGTTTAAATGGCAATTCGCAAATTCAATAAATAAAACTAAAAATACATTTGCAAATTAAAATTGTTGAGGGGAATTAATTTTTAATACAAAAAAGTAGAAATGGAAAACTAAAACAAAAAAAACAAGTTGCTATGAGAAAAAGTACAATATTTTGGCTATCAATATTAATTGTTTTTTTAGGTTTGATCGTTTATTACTTTTATCCTGAAAGCAAACTAAAAGATGATCAAAAAGCTGACAAAATCATAATTAATAAATCTAATCACGAACTTTTACTTTATTACAAAGAAGAGTTAATTGCTACCTACAAAGTTTCGCTTGGCAGAAATGGATTAAATAAAAAAACAAAGCCAGGCGATTGGTTAACTCCTGAGGGTTGTTTTAAAGGCAAAAAAAGGAGCCAAACTATATATCAAAAAGCAATTGCAGTTGGAGAATGGGGGGATTGTTGCGGTGTGCTAATCCATGGTCTGGGAAATGGATATAGCCCTGAGATTTTTCATGTAAAGATTATCATGGGCCGTTTCAAAAGGTTTCATAGATGGTATGATTGGACAAAAGGGTGCATCGCCCTTACAAATGACGAAATAGATGAAATTTATAGGGCGGTTAATAACAATGTGATAATTGAAATTAACCCTTAACGCAGTCGACAGAAGAAAAGCAGCCTATCATAGCTCCTAAAAGAAATTGGCGGTTTAGTTCTACGTATGAAAGATTATCTTATATTAGAATCTGTGTTCTTCCCTTTTTTTAGAACAAATCAATACCTTCGCTATCAATCATGGTTACCCATTTACCCATTTTTTTTTGAATTATTTTAAAATGGTGTTGGTCGTCGGGGCTAATAAAAGAAATTGCTTCGCCTGGAGACTCGGCTCGACCTGTTCTTCCAATTCTGTGAATATAATCTTTTGGTGACCTTGGTAATTCGTAATTAATTACATGAGGTAAATTTTTTATGTCAATACCTCTTGCCATTAAATCGGTAGCAACTAAAACACGCAACTTACCTGATTTAAATTTACTCAAGGCCTCAGTTCGCGCACCTTGACTTTTTTTGCTGTGGATAGCCATGGCATCAATTCCGTTTTTACGCAATTTATCAGAAATATTATCTGCTTTATAAACCGAGGAAGCAAAAACCAATACCTGTTTAATATTTTTTTGCCTAATGAGGTAGCGCAAAAGTGGTCCTTTATTTTCTTCAGAAACAAAATAACCTATTTGAGAAATTAGATTGATGTTAAGAATTTCTTCTTCAATTTTTATAACTAAAGGTTTTCGTAATAATACTTGATTGATGTTATTTACATCATCACTTAAGGTAGCCGAAAACAAAAGGTTTTGACGCTTTATAGGAAGTAAAGCAAAAATCTTATTCATTTCTTCGGCAAAACCTAAATTAAGCATCTTATCTGCTTCATCAAGAACCAAAGTATCTATTTGAGATAAATGAACAGCATTAGAATCTATAAGTTCTAACAACCTACCAGGCGTTGCTACTAAAACGTTTACACCTTGCATCCCCATTAGTTGAGGATTGATAGAAACGCCTCCATATACAGCCATCGTTTTTATTTTTTGAGGCAAATATTTTGAAAAAATATTAAAAACTTCGCCAACCTGAACTGATAATTCGCGTGTAGGAACTAAAACTAAAACATTTACATGTCTATTTTTAGTAGACGTATTACCTTGAAGATTCATTAAAATAGGTAAGACATATCCTGCGGTTTTTCCAGATCCAGTAGGTGCAATCCCCAAAACATCTTTTCTATTTAAAATAGCTGGTATAGCTTGAATTTGAATTGGAAACGGGGCTTGATACTTTTGATCAGATAATGCAATTAATAAAGAAGGTGATAATCCAAGAGAAGTAAAAGGCATGATTTAAAATAAAAAATTATTACGTTTATTACAATTAACAAACTTAATTTAATTTATTTTTAAAATTAGATTTATTTTTTTTATTTTCAGTAATTGCTTTCTGAAGTAAGTATTCTATTTGTCCATTTATACTTCTAAATTCATCATCGGCCCATTTTTGAAGAATAGAAAGTATTTCAGGATTTACCCTTAATACAAATGGTTTTTTTTTAATCATAAATTAATGATGCAAAGTACCGGTATTAACAACAGGATTAACTTCTTTATCGCCACACAACACCACTAATAAATTGCTAACCATTGCAGCTTTACGTTCTTCATCTAAATGAACAATTTCGCGTTCAGATAATTTAGCTAAAGCCATTTCAACCATTCCAACAGCACCCTCAACAATTAATCTTCTTGCGGCAACAACAGCAGTAGCTTGTTGGCGACGCAACATGGCCCCAGCAATTTCTTGAGCATATGCTAGATGGCTTATTCGAGCTTCAATAACTTTTATTCCAGCAGGAGCTAGTCGCTCATTTAATTCATTTTCTAATAAAATATTTACTTTTTCGGCCCCACCTCTTAAAGTTATATCAGCGTTTTCTTCTTCAAAATTATCATAAGGACAAATGCCTGCTAAATGTCTAACCGCTGCCTCGCTCTGAATATTAACATACTTATTATAATCGTCTACTTCAAAAATTGCTTTTGCAGTATCTTCAACTTGCCAAACAATAACAGCAGCAATTTCAACCGGATTTCCAATTTTATCGTTTACTTTTAGCGACTGTCCGTTTAAATTTCTTGCCTTTAGCGAAATCAATGTTCTTAAATAAAAAGGATTGATCCAATGAAAACCACTATCTTTTATTGTTCCAGAATAATTACCAAATAAAACCAAAACAATGGCTTCGTTTGGATTTATAATGATAAAGCCCTTTATAATAAATAAAGAAACTAATATTAAAGTAATAGGTAAAAATTGCCAATTAATGACAAATAAATAAGAACTTAAGGCGATTAAACTTAGTGTTATTGCCAAAATACTAAAACCAGAAATTGGCTTAAGAGTGCTTTCTTTTATCATATTTTATTTTTTTTGATATTAAATTGATATCACAAATGTAAGGTATTAAGTAATTAAAACAAAAAATATAATTTATTATTTAATAGCCAACATATTAAATATATTTACAAAATGAAGATAGATAAATATATTGCCTATTCGGGATATAGTTCAAGACGAAAAGCTTGTGATTTGATTGATGAAAAAAGAGTTGTTGTAAATGGAAAAATAGCCACTTTTAGTACTAAAATTAAAGAGGATGATGTTGTTTTAATTGATGGTGAATTATTAAAAATAAAACCGTTTTTACCAACATTTATTGTTTACAATAAACCAAAAGGAATTATTTGTACAACCGAAAAAATTTCGGGGAATATAATAGACACAATTAATCATCCACAAAAAATATATCCTATTGGCAGATTAGATAAGGATTCTGAAGGATTAATTTTATTAACCAATCAAGGTGAATTAATTGATAAAATTGCTAATGCAGCTCATGGTCACGAAAAAGAATACATAGTTACTTTAAACTTTCCGGTGAGGCAGCAATTTATTAATGACATTACGGATGGAATTAAAATACATGGAGAAATTACAAAACCTTGTAAAGCATTTATTGAACCAAACACTAAACGAATTTTTAGAATTATACTCACGCAAGGATTAAATCGGCAAATTAGGCGGATGTGCAATGCATTTGATTATCAAGTATTAAAACTTCAACGCATTAGAGTAATGAATATTTCTTTAGATAAATTAAAGATTGGTGAATGGCGCGATTTAACTGAAAATGAAGTTAAACAAATAATGTCGCAACTAAATTAATTTTATTTTTATTAAAACTAATAAATTACATAAAATGGTTTTTTTTATTTATAAAAAACATTCGTTAAAATGTTTTGGACTTTTTTTTATGTTGTTTCAATTTATTGGTCAATCGCAAAATGAATTTGTTGATTACCGGTCTGTTACAAACCCACTTTATTGGAAAAACAGAAAACCAATTGAAGGATATTGGCAGCAAGATGTTCATTACTTGATAAAAGCCGAATTAAACGATAGTGCTGATGTTGTGAGTGGAACCGAAGAACTAATTTATTGGAATAATTCTCCCTACACCATATCGTTTGTATATTTTAATTTATATAACAATGCGCAAACAAAAGATTCGTATACATCCAATCTTTATAAAAACAATGGTTATAATTTAAAATACGGAAAATACCGATCGAAGAATTTGGGGACAGTAGTTGAGTCGATTAAAATAAATGGCCAGGATTTAAAAACAGAATTAGACAATACCATTTTAAAAGTTTATTTAAATAAACCATTAAATTCAGGCGAATCAATAACCGTTGATCTTAATTTCAAAACCTATTTTGATCAAGAAGCCATCAGAAATAGAATGAAATTATTTAATTCATTCGGTAAAAAACATTTTGATATTGTGCATTGGTATCCGAGAATATCAGTAATTGACCAAAAATTTGGATGGACAACAGATCAACACATGGATCACGAATTTTATGGTGACTTTGGTTCTTATCACGTTGAAATGACTTTACCAAACGATTATATTGCAGATGCAACAGGTGTTTTAATTAATGAAAAGGAAGTGTTACCCGATACACTAAGAAAAAAATTAGACATTCGTAATTTTGCTCAAAAACAATATAATTCTCCACCATCAACTATTATAAAAAAAGACGGCACCAAAAAAACTTGGAAATTTTCAGCTATTAATGTTCATGATTTTGCCTTAACAACTGATCCTAACTACCGAATAGGAGAAACAAATTGGAATGGCGTGAGATGCATTGCATTAGTTCAAGAACCTCATGCAGCGGCCTGGCAAAATACCTCTAATTTTATTGGAAAAGTATTAGAAACAAATTCATACAATATTGGGCCTTACCATCATCCCAAAATGATTGTAGCCGATGCGCAAGATGGCATGGAATATCCAATGCTTACCTTATGTGGAGGTGTTGATCCAGATTACCGATCGTTATTAATTCATGAAATGACTCATAATTGGTTTCAAGGCATGCTTGGCACAAACGAAACATACAGAGCATTTATGGATGAAGGATTTACACAATTTTATACTGCAGATACTTATCAATTTATAGATGGTCCCATACATAATATGCCTGAATTGAAAAATAATTATTTTAATCGATTTACACAACATAATCGAATAATTGATGAGGAAATATATAGCTCATTTTATAATAATGTGGTTACTAAAAACGAAGAAGTTGCATTAAACACTCATGCCGATGATTTTAACGGCGCAATTCGTCACGGTGGTGGTTACGGTCAATCATACACTAAAATGGCAGCAATGTTAAAAAATATGGAATATGTGTTAGGTCGTTTTTTATTTGATAAAGCCATGCAGCATTATTTTAATCAATGGAAATTTGCACACCCCTACCCTGAAGATTTTAGAAATTCGATTATTCAATTTACTGGGGTTGATTTAAATTGGTTTTTTGATCAATGGCTGGAAACTACAAAAACAATTGATTATAAAATTGGAAAAATTAAACACTTAAAAAATGGAGTTTATGAACTAAATTTTAAACGAAAAGGAGGCATGCAAATGCCAATTGATTTTTCGGTAGTTGATAAAAACGATTCGGCACACCATTTTTATATTCCAAATACCTGGTTTGAAAAAAAAAGTATAGCAACAACTTTGCCTCGGTGGATTGGCTGGGGGCCAAAACTAAAAACGACTTACACTGCAACAGTAAATATTGGTGCGCCAATAAAAAATGTAATTATTGACCCCTCTTTTAGATTAGCAGATGTGGATATGACCAATAATGTGAAACAGGGGAAATTTAAATTACGTTTTGATTCTAAAGTATACAATGCACCTAATTGGAAAAAATATGACATGAGAATTCGTCCAAGTTTTTGGTACAACGGTTTTGATGGATTAAAAACAGGTATTATGTTAAGCGGCGACTATTTAATGTCTAAACATATATTTGAATTAGGTATTTGGGTAAGTTCTGGAATAGGACAATCAGATTTAGGATCAGATATTGCTATAAGTCAATTTAACACCTTATCATTTAATTTAGATTATAAAAATTCGCTTCATAAATACATAAAAAAATCAAATGTTTATTTACAATTAAAATCTTTAGATGGGCTCGATGGGTTTACATTGGGTTTTGAAAAGAAAAGTAATAACGACCGAACCAAAATATATAGTCACATTAAAGCGATGTTAAGAGATATGCCTCAAGACACGGTGTATTTAATAAATAATAAAGAATGGGGATATAGAAAACTTAATAGTGCAATTCATATTGGTATAGAACACAGCTATCGTTATAATAAAGGAGCTGGCATTCTTTTATTTAATTTGAGAGCTTCAGCATTTACTAAAAGCTATGATTTTTCAGCTGCAACATTAACTCATATAAATAAACAAGAACTAGGTAATTTGGTTATTAATACCCGGATGTTTTCACAAATAGGTTTTGGAAGTAAATTGCCTTCTGAATCAATGTTATTTGTTTCAGGTGCAAATAATGAAGATTTAATGAATAATAAATATACCCGATCAATGGGTTTTATTCCAACTAAATGGGGAAACTATTCTTATTTAACAAATCATTTTACAGCTGGTGGCGGTTTGGGATTGAGAGGATACTCTGGGTATTTATTAGCTGAAAAAAATAGTGATGGAACAATAAAATTTAATTATAAAGGTATAACAGGATTATCAATTAATACTGAAATTGAGTTTGGAAAATTCTTTAAAAAAATTAATCCTAAATTCCTAAAAAACAGCATCAGGTTTAATCCATATGTATTTGCAGATGCAGGAACAATTAATACAAACTCTGAAGGAAATGTATTAACAATGAGTTCATTAATAGCTGATGCAGGAATAGGAACAACTTTTAGCATTTTGAGATGGGGAAATTTATATGGAATAAAACCCCTTACAATTAGATTTGATTGTCCGTTTATTTTAAACAGATTAGCATTTGCAGAAAAAGATTATTTTCAATTTAGATGGCTTATAGGCATTAACAAATCATTTTAAATAAAATTTAAGAAGATTTAAAAAAATTAATAAACCCCGGAAGCGTATTAATTTGTAAAAAACTATAATTCATTAGTTCGCCTCCTAAACCCTTATAAAAATTTGCTAAGCCTTGCTTTGAACCACCTCCAAAATCGAAGAAATCAGACTTATTTTCAAAGAACTTAATTGCATGAAAAATCAGCAAATGCATACTGCCAGAATTATCTGGTTTATCAAAATTTGTTCCTTTAAGATATAAAACATGTTTACCATTACAAATAAAATGAGCTAAAGCTTTAATGTTTTGTTTATCATCAATTACCTTAAATGTATAAAGCGTTTGGTTAGAAATAGCGTTTTTTAATAATTGATCAAAAAGAGATACGGTCGAGGGCAACAATTTAATTTCATTAATTAAAAATGGATTTAATAATTTTTGAGAAAGGTTTAAACATTCATTATAATTTACCATTTGAACATTAAAACCTAAAGTTGTTGATTTTGAAATATTTCGTTTGGTATTTTGATTAATTATATAAGTATTCTTATAGTCAAAGACAAAAGTGATTTTTGGAGAAATAAATTTTGAAGTAATTTTATTTGAAATATTTAATTCTAAATCAATTAGTTTATAATGAGAAATAATATAATTATAAAAAAGAAATTCAATATCTAAATTTAATTTACCAAAAGCACCTAACTGAGATGTGAATGGGGGTTGGGAAAGATATGTAAAACCAAATTTTGATTTTATTGGTAAAGGAAAAACAGTTTCATAATCATTTAAAATTAAAGCATCCCAATTAGGAGAAGTGGCATTCAAATAAAAAGATTGGGCAAACACAAGAGGAAATTGAGAAGATAAAATAGTTTTATCCCATTTATCAAAATCAATTTGATTATGCTTTATGTAATTTAAATTATTAATAAGAAATTATATAAAAAAACATATTAATTTATAAAATAATAACTAAACACGCTTATTATTTAAATTATAAATACTCATATAGCCAAATAATGTATTAAAAAATGCAAAAAAAACAATGCCTTTGTTTGAATCAAGAATGTTTTCGGTATAAAAACCTATTAATAAAATAATTAAAAATGACAGATAAATAAAATTTTTGTCTTTTATTGCAAGATATAGAAAATAAAAAAATGAAAATAAAAATAAAACAAAACCTATAATGCCACATTTAATTAAATAAGAAATGTATTGATTATGTGCATTAAAATTTTCAAGATATGAAATAAATAAACCTTTTTTAGAATACTCAGTTTTAAGCATTGTAACTTCATCACCAGTTCCATATCCAATTAATGGAGATTTTTTAATTAAATCAAAAGCGCATCTCCACCTTTCGATGCGAGGTTCAGTATAAGAATAATTAACATATTCCTTATTATTTAAAGGTTTAATATCAGAAATCAATTCTCCAGAAAAACGATTTTTAAAATAAGTTATATTAAAAATAATTATAAAACTTAAAACAAAAAAAAGAATTGATATTAATAAATACTTTTTTTTATTGTAAATTCTAAAAAAAGGAAAAATAAATAATAAAATTATAAAAACACAAATAATAGAATTTCTTGAAGCTAAAAAAAACAAACCTAAATATAATATTATGATTATTGATAACATCAAAATTTTATTAAAGAAAACCTTTAAAGTATTTAATATCTGAACAGAATATAAAATTGATAACGAAATGTATAAAGAGAAGTAACTGGCATGGATACTAATTGGCTTAGAAAACCCATGATTAAAAAAATAACCTGAACTTATAGTTTTAATTAAAGGCAATTTTAATTCAAATAAAATTAAATAAAATAAATAAAAAAACAGGTAAAGTATTGATAAAACACATGTTAATGTTAATGTTATTAATATTAAATTTATATTTACTTGATTGATTTTAATTGATAAAGGTAAAATTAAAGGGAATAATAATATTACTAATTGACGTTCAAGTATATAATTAGCTTCTGTTCTATCAATTGATAAATTATAAAATAAAACTGCTATAAAATAAATTAATTGAAAAATCCAAACTTGTTTCGGGATGGTCTTTATTTTTTCCTTACTTAAATCAATTAATGTTAAAACAAATAATGTAATAAAAATAATTGTGGTGTAAAATAAATTATAGGGCAAAAAAAACACATATAATAAAACCAAAAAAAGTCTTAGTTTTTCAATTTGTTCAATATTTTTAAAATTATTTTTGAAGTTTAAACTAATTAAATTCATTATTTAATAATTAAATTTTCGTATTGATTAATTATTTTTTCCCATGAATAATTATCTTTTATATTCAAATAATTATTATTTATAAATAATTGATTTATTTCAGATGATTTATTTGTTTCATCAAGAATTTTAATAACTTCTTTATTAGAGTCAAAATAATAACAATTAGATCCTAATACACTCATATTAAATTCATTATTATGAGCACAAATAAGTGCTTTACATCCCATAGCTTCTAATAATGAAGGATTTGTTCCACCTACAGAATGTCCATGAAAATATAAATTAGAAAAAAATCTTAAATTATTAATAGTTTCAAAATCATAAATTGGTCCTGTAAAAATTATACGTTTATCAAAATTAAATTTAGAATATAAATACGCGCCAAATTTATTTGAATAATTTCCTACCACCAAGAATAAATTATCAGATTTAGATGATACAACCCCCTCTAATATCATTTCAATATTATTTTCAGGCTCCATTCTTGCAATAAGCATGCTGTATGAAAAAGGATTTAAATTAAATGAATTTAAAATTAAAGGGTTTTCTTTTTCAAATAAACAAGCACCATAAGCAATAAAATGGGATTTAATATTATATTTATTAAATAAATAAGTTTGAATAGCAATAGAATCAGCAACAAGCATTGTGCTTTTTTTAACAGCTAATCGTTCGGAAAACATTAAAAAACGCTGAACATATTTAGAGTATTTACTACGTTTCCATTCCAAGCCATCCATATTAGTAATAATATTAGATTTTTTTGAAAATAACCACAAAAAAATTGAGCTACTTGTATAACCTAAATTTATTATTGCATCAAAATTATGTTTACGAGAATTTAAAATACAATTAAAATCATAAAAAAATTGTCCAATAGTTCCTAAAATAAATTCAGGGTCAAATTGATGTATTAAATTTATTCCATTCCATTTTTTTTCTTGAAATTTATGTCTACTCGAATTGTAAACAAAAACTTCATGTCCTTTTTTTAAAAAACCTAATGATAGATATTCAGCTAATTGTTCAAATCCCCCATAATTATTAGGAATTCCTCTTGTACCTATTATTGCTATTTTCAATGTTAACTGTATTGTTAAATTTTAAACTATTAAATCTGGATTTCCAGAAAGAATATTAGAAAGCCTAGATTCAAAAATATTTACTGTAAAATTAGAAATATAATAATCAAAACTTTTATGACTTATATTTTGTCTTAACAGTTTATCTGTTAGTAACTTATTTATAGACGATTCTAAATCATCTACAGAAATATTTCCCATTAAAACACCTCGACCATCACCAATTAAATCAGGTATTCCTCCAATATTTGAGGAAATGCATGGAACTCCATATTGCATAGCTTCTAGCAAAACTAAACCAAATGTATCATAATTACTAGGTAATAAAAAAATACCCGCATTTTTAAATTCTTCATATTTATCATTACCAAATTTTGGTCCTAAAATAATTACCTTATCTTCTAAACCCTTTAATTTAATTAATTCGGTTATATGCGAATATTTAATATCACCTTCTGAACCAACAATTCTAAAAATAAAGTTAATTCCCTTTCTATTTAGTCTTTCTAAAGCATCTATTATCAGTAATATACCTTTGCCTTTAATTAAATTAGACAAATACAATAACGTAATCGGATTTTGTTCGTTATTATATGTGTTTTTAAAATTTACTTGTGGTATTCCATTGGGTAATATAAAAACTTGTCCTTTATAAATATGACTAATATCCTCAATTAATAAAGGTGATAAACAAATTACATTTACATTCTTAAAAACAAAAGTATAGTACTTCTTTTTAAATTTTGAGTAAATAGAATTTTCCCTAAATCCGTAAGTATGAAGATGTAACAAAGGTTGTTGACCAAAAAAACGCACTAATAAAACAAGTATCGAATCTTTTATAAAAGAAAAGCCAAACGGAAAAATAGTTATGTATACATATTCATATCTATTGGTAAGCATTTTATAAAAAGATTTCGAAATAATTTTTAAAGTTAAAATATATTTAAAAAAACTGTTTTTTTGTAAATCATCAATATTTTTAGCCGTAGCTAAGTTTATATAATCACACTGAAACTTACTATTAATTAAAGTACTATTTCTTATAATATCATTCATAACCGAAACACCATGAATTGGTGGCGGAAATTGCATGATAAAAAGTATTTTTTTTGGTGTAGTATTCAATTTACTTAACAGATTTATAAAGTTTTACTATCGTATTTTTGGAAAAAAAAGATATAAAAAACAAAAAATAAGATAGAAAATAAAAAGGATTTAATTTAATAGCCTTTCTCAAATTTTCGCGAGCTAATTTTGGCTCATAATTATTCCATAAATACTTTTTAGATATAAATAAATAATAACCTAGTTTTTTGGAAATATTAGAATTTTGACTACGTATAATTTCTTTTAATTCTATATCATCTTTGTTATCTATAATATCATTATTCTCAAGAATATTTTGTCTAATTTGTAAAAATCGTTTTCCTCTGAATCTCTCATCTGTAGTTACTGATTCTGGATTTATTCTAACTTTAATGTAAGAAGATTTAAAATTACAAACTAAACCCTTTTTAATAACTTTTAGCCATAAAAAATGATCTTCAAAGGTGTGTGCTTTTAAATCATATCCACCTAAAGAAACTATTAAATCTTTTTTAAAAAAAACTACACTATGTATAAAAGGATTTTTTTTTAAAATATTAGAATTAATTTCATCACTTGAATGCCCTGAGCATTGAAGTGTAAATATAAAATTGCCATTTTCATCAACATAATCTGCATCAGAACCTATTAAAACATAGTCAGGATTAGCCTCCATGAATTCATATTGATCTTGAAGTCTGTTTAAATAACAAATGTCATCTGCATCAAATCTGGCAACATATTTAGCATTACACAATTGTAAACCATAATTTAGTGCAGATGAAACTCCTCCATTTTCTTTATTGTATAATTTAATTCTATTGTCATTGTATTCTAAAATAATACTTTCAGAATTATCATTTGATCCATCATTAATAATAATGAATTCAAAATCCTTAAAAGTTTGATTTAAAATACTGTCAATAGCTTCTCGTAAATATTTTTCACAATTATATACTGGCATTAAAACACTAATTAAAACAGTATTATTCATCATATATTTAATCTAATTGCGATTTATTTTTGTAAATATCAACAAACATCATTATTTCAAAAATAATAACAATATTAAAAGCTTCAAACCAGTAATCAGTAAATAAGAAAAATAAAAAAATGGGTAATAACATCAAGCCATAGCTTAATTCTTTGTAACGTTTAAGAAAATAATATAAATAAAAAATTATAAATAATAAAAAACCTATTAAGCCATATTCTCCTATTAATTGGTTTAATACTGAATTAGGAAAATTAAGCATAGAATGCTCAGAAATAGATTTTAAATAGTATCTTAAAGTAAGTTTAAGATGATTTTCTTTAAAATCAGGAGAGATATATGCGAGTTTATTAATGTATTTTCCAGATATTCCTATATTAGTTGCCTTATACGCTAATTTAGAAGAAAAATTACCAGCACCATAACCAATTATTAAATGCTTAGGACAATCCTTAATTTTTTTGAAGGTTTCTAAAAAAGAAAGATATTTACCTGGATATTTTTCATAGTAATTTTGATTAATGGATATATTAGTATCTCCATAAAAGGTATTAAAAAGTAAAATAAATTTCCCCCTATTTACTTCATCATTTTTTAATTCAATACTATCTAATTTTCTTGAATTTAATTTATTACTTAATTCCTTTTCGATAACAGTATTGTAAAGTATATTTTTAGGTAATATTATTTCTTTCTTTAATAATGAATTGTGTTTTAAATAACCTAATATTAAATCATTTTTTTCAATTCTATCGTCGTAATGTGGTTTTAAAAGTTTCTTTTCTGAATGAAGTAAACTTTGTATTTTATTATTTAAATAGTTTAAATTAGAAGGTGACACTTTTACGATAAAAATAATCATAAAACTTATAAAACAAATAACAATACTTTTATGATATTTTGATTTGTCAAATAAGAAAATAAATAAAAAACTAGTTAACAAAATTAAATTCCCAAGATTACTTGTTGTTACTAAAGTGATAATAAAACATAATAAAGACAAACGAAATTGTTTTTGATAAAAAAAATAAAATATTCCTAATGAATTTATAATATTATTAGTCGTGCTAATATCAAATGAAATGCCTCTTAAATGATCTCCTGTTGATGCAAAATATTTATAATTATGC
The DNA here is from genome assembly GCA_945887955.1 of Chitinophaga pinensis. Taxonomy (GTDB): domain Bacteria; phylum Bacteroidota; class Bacteroidia; order B-17B0; family Aurantibacillaceae; genus Aurantibacillus. Next base: position 33,330 of record CAMCZO010000009.1, read on the forward strand.
CCGTCATATATGTATGGATTTAATGAATGTATTTCTATAATAATACATAATATATTATATCCAGTAACTATAGCATTAAAAATAAAAAACCATGCTAAAGCATTTTTAACCTTAATTATACCTTGGGTTTCTATAGAAAGAATAACCTGGTGTAAGATTAATATAGAGAACATCCAATAACTTAGTGATAATGAAAAAAGAATAATATAATTTAGATTAGAAGTATAATTTAAAATAAATTGAATTAGCATCAGGCAAATCATTGTCAAATAGAAGAAAGGCATTCGTTTATTCTTAAAACCAAATTTAAAATCAGGCCTCATGAAATAAATAAATACAACTCCAATTAATTTTATAGTTAAACTAACATTAATAATTAAAATCAAAAAAACTAGCAATAATAAGTCCGTAGACTTATTAAAACTTTTAAAATTTATTTTAATCTTTTCAAAAAAATTATTCAACATTAATTTTTAATTAATTGTTTTAATCGCAAAATATTAATTTGTTTAGTAAAAAGTAATAATAATAAATAAATAGATATTGATAATATACCTAAAACTATGAATGAACTCGTTATTTGTTTTGAAATGATAACAGAAAAAATAGCAATAGAAAAAGTGATTAAACAACTTTTTAAATTAAGCTGAATTTGTGTTTGATTTATTAATTTGTAATAAAGTAAAACTTGTAATAATGTAGAAATTAAAAAAGAAATTGCAGACCCTATTCCACCATATAAATGAATTAATAATAAATTTAAAAAAATATTAATTATAGAAACAACTAAAGTAATATACATAATTTTTTTTAACTGCCCTTGAACAAATCCTAGTGTCCATAAAAAATTAACTATACAAACAAGTGGAACGCAAGCTGATAAAATCCAATAACTAACTTCGTTTATTTCACCATATTTATTATTCGTAAAATAATCTACAACTGGAGTCCATATTGATATTAAAATAATTGGAATTATCATGACTATTGCTAATTCAATTTTAAATAAAAAATCAATCGCATTTTTTTTACTTTCTAATATTTCATTCTTTCCGTTAAATATTTTTGAAAATCGTGTAAGCAATATTGGTCCAATTATTAAAATTGGCAATTTAGATAGTTCATATACTTTATAAACAAAACTATATTCAGCAGTAATAATTGATGTAGTTAAAATTCCTAATAAAATAACGTCAATTCTACTTAATGCCGAATCAAAAATAACAACACCTAATTGAGGTAATGATTCAAGAATAAAACTCTTATACTCTTTTAAGCGGTAAAGCGGTTTAATTTTAATATTAATTAATTTTGATAAAAATAAATATCCAAGAATCATCTCTACTACTGAACTAATTATAAAAAAATAAATAATTTCATATATATAAAAATGATTAGTGATGTACAAAAAAATTAAGAAAATAAATTTTAAAAGATTGGTTAATACTGCAATTATTGCTAGTTTCAAATATGAGTCTAATCCATTGAGTCCTAATTTAAATGAATTCGCTATATTTATAAGACAAATATTTAAAAATACAATTAAGAAAAAAGGATGGTTACTTTTAAACTCAGGAAATAATTTTAATGATAAAAAAACTATTGCCAAAAATAATAAACTAACAACTATAGAATGAAAGAAATGTATTCCAATTGTTTGAACTCTATCATAACCAGATGCTATTCTTTTAACATAAACCAAATCTAATCCTAATGATGCAATTGAAATAATTGTAAATCCTAATGCAATTGACCAATTATATTCTCCAAATTCTTCTTTACTTAAATATTTAGATGTAAAATAAAATATTAATAATCCAAAAAATTGTGTTGCAATTACTTGAATAGTGTTTCCAGAAATATCGATTAATATTTTTTTATTTTTTATGGTATTCATTTAATAATTTAAAAAAAGCAATGTTTTGTTTAATCCTAGTATTACAAAAAAAATTATTCTTTAAATAAATGTTTTATTATCTAAGGCCCTAATATAAAGCTCTTCAATTTTTTTTCGAGCCCAAGGCGTTTTTCTTAAAAATGTTAAACTTGATTTAATACTTGGACTTTCATTAAAACAACGAATATTTATTTTCGATCCCAAATGTTCAAATCCATAAGTAAAAACTAATTGTTTAACAATAGTCTCTAAAGTAATACCATTTAAAGGATCTTTTGATTGTTTAGCATTCATTATGTTCTCTCATTAATTTTCTTACAAGCAGGTCCACTTCCCTATTTTTAATATCTCCATCTTTTACGTGTGCTTTAATTTTATTAAATGTAATTTCGTGTGTTTCTATTTGATCAATTAATGTGGTAACTAAATCTAAATTCTTAACGGGATTTCCTTTTCTTGTAAAAAACTCATTCTTTTTTAATTTTTCTTTTCGATCAACTAAATTAACTACATATTGACTATCAGAATTAATAATAATTGGAATATTTGATGAATAATTAGTGTCTACGAATTTGATGGCTTGAATTACTGCCTGCATCTCCATTCTATTATGGCTAGTATTAGTTTCAACTTGTTTAATAATAATTTTAGTTTTATTATAATATATTATTGCTGCCCAAGCTCCAATTAATTTTTGAGTATGACTACTTCCATCGGTATATATTTCAATTGGTATGGATGTATTTGTCATTTTCAAATTTCATTAATTAAACGATACTTAAACAGATTTATTATTAAAAATATAAAACATTAAATGTTTATTACTTTTTTAATCTCTAAATTATCATTCCTTTTAATTATTTAATTTTATTATTTAATTTAGATGCTAAATCATAAAATATTATTAGTAGAGGACGAGATTAATCTTGCTAAAACCATATCATTAAATTTAGAACTCGATAATTATTCTGTATTACTTGCCATCAATGGCCGCGAGGCATTAAATCAATTTAACATTCACATTGATACAATAGATTTAGTTCTTTTAGATGTGATGATACCCGAAATAAATGGATTTGATTTATGTAAACAATTTAAATCCAAAAAACCTTCTCTACCAATCATTTTTTTAACTGCTAAAAATCAAATTTCTGATAAAATTGAAGGCCTTAAACTCGGTGCCGATGATTATATTACTAAACCATTTGATTTAGAAGAACTATTGCTCAGAATAAGCAATTTAATTAAAAGAACTCAAAAAGAAAATTCAACTATTTTTAGTTTTGGTAGCTGCGAAATTAATTTTAAAACGTATGAGGTTAAAGATATTAATGGAAATTATTTAACTCTATCTAGGCGTGAAATAGGGCTTTTAGACTTGCTAACTAAAAAAATTAATTATGTTGTTTCTCGCGATCAGATTATCGAAAAACTATGGAATGTTAATGAAAATCCTTCTTCTAGAACTATTGATAATTATATTCTTAACTTTCGTAAAATATTCGAACCTAATCCAAAAAATCCTAAACATTTCATCTCAATTAGAGGAGTTGGATACAAATTTATTTTATAATTATTTATGTTTAATAAAAAATTAAATAAAAAATTACTTTCTGCATTAGTTGATTATGGTTATGAATCAGAAAACGAATTTCAATCAAAATGTTTACCTAAAATCAATGGAGGCCAGGATTTGATTGGTGTTGGCCCTACTCTATCTGGTAAAACTACTCTAATATCTATAGCCACTATTCAAAAATTAGAAAAAGCTTTCGAAGATGCCCCAAGAGCATTAATCCTTGTTGCTAATAAAGAAAAAGCCATTGCTTTTAAAGATCAATTCGATCTACTTGCTAAAAATACCGACTTAAGATCTGTTTGCGTTTTCGAAGAAGGAAAAATTAATGAACAGAGCGGAGAAATTTATTTTGGTACCGATTTAGTTATTGGAACTGCTCAACGTATACTTGAAATTTATTTTGAACGTAACCTAAATCTTAATAAAATTAAATTATTTGTTATTGATGATGCCCAAATGATGATAAAAAATTCATGGCAAGGCCAAGTTGATCGTTTAGCCTTGAGTCTACCAAAATGTCAACACTTAGTCTTTTCAAACGAATTAAATTCAAAAATAGAAAAACTAATTTCTAAATTTATTTTAAACCCCGTTATATTTAATGATATCCTTTAATGAAATTTATTTTTAATTGTTTAAACTTAATTTGGTTTATTAATTATTCCTTTCTTAATTTTAGCATCATTATATTAAAAATATGACTAATCAATTAAATAATTTTGCATACGGAAAATGGATTCCTGGTGAAGAAAAAGGTCAAGAATTAGTTAATGCTATTAATGGTGATTTTGTTGCCTCAGCAAGTAGTAAAGGAATTGATTTTGCTAAAATGTGTGATTTTGCTCGTAATATCGGAGGACCAAAATTACGTAAACTAACATTTCAAGAGCGCGGTTTAATGTTAAAAGCTTTAGCGCTTCATCTTCAAAGTAAAAAAGAAATTTTTTATAATCTTTCATGGGCAACTGGTGCCACAAGAATGGATAGCTGGGTTGATATCGAAGGTGGAATTGGTAATTTATTTACTTATGCTTCATTGCGCCGTCAATTCCCTAACGAAAGCTATTGTTATGATGGAGATGTCGCCCGTTTATCAAAAAATAATACGTTTATTGGCCATCATATTTGTGTACCAAAAGAAGGCGTTGCCATTCATATCAATGCGTTTAATTTTCCTGTTTGGGGAATGTTAGAGAAAGTAGCTGTTAATTGGTTAGCTGGAGTTCCAGCAATTGTTAAACCGGCAACATTAACTTCTTTTTTAACAGAAGCCGTTGTTAAAGAAATAATAGCTTCTAAAATTTTACCCGAAGGTGCTCTTCAATTAATCTGCGGAAGCGCGAATGGTATCTTAGATTGTGTTCAAAGTCAAGATGTTATAACGTTTACTGGAAGTGCTAGTACCGGTAAAATGTTAAAATCTCATCCTCGTTTATTGCAAGAATCTGTCCCTTTTAATATGGAAGCCGATTCTTTAAATTGCTGCGTTTTAGGAACAGATGTAACCACATCAATGCCTGAATTTGATATTTTTATTAAAGAAATTGCAAGAGAAATCACAACTAAAGCTGGTCAAAAATGTACTGCCGTTCGACGCATTATTGTTCCTAAAAATATGGTCGAGGATGTTCAAATTGCTCTTGGCAAACGTTTATCTTTAAACATAATTGGCGACCCAAATGTTGAAGGGGTACGTATGGGTTCTTTAGCTGGTTTTTCTCAATTAATTGAAGTTAAAGAAAAGGTTGAAATTCTTTCTAAAACTCAAAAAATTATCATCGGTAATTTCGAAAACTTTGAAGTTAAAGGCGCCAATAAAAGTAAAGGAGCGTTTATGCCACCAATTATTTTTTATAATGATAGCCCTTTTATTAATACCGATTGTCATAATATCGAAGCGTTTGGACCCGTTAGCACCATAATGCCCTACAATACCATTGATGATGCTATCGAATTATCTAAAATGGGAAAAGGTTCTTTAGTAAGTTCAATTATTACAGCGGATAATACAATTGCTCGAAAATATACTATTGGCGCAGCCTGTATGCATGGTCGCATTTTAATTTTAAATGCCGAATGCGCTAAAGAAAGTACTGGCCACGGTTCTCCAATGCCACTTTTGGTTCACGGTGGCCCAGGAAGAGCCGGTGGTGGAGAAGAAATGGGTGGCAAACGAGGCGTTTTTCATTATCTACAACGTACCGCAATTCAAGGCTCCCCTTCTACAATAACTGCAATTTTAAATCAATATCAGCAAGGTGCTAAACCTATTTTAAAAGACATTCATCCTTTTAAACAATATTTTGAAGATTTAGAAATTAGCGAAACTTTAATCACAGAAAAACACACGGTTACTCTAGATGATATTGAAAAATTCGCAGAATTAAGTGGTGATAAGTTTTATGCTCATATGGATGAAAACGCGCTTGATGGAACTATTTTTACCGGCAGAGTTGCTCACGGATATTTTATTTTAAGTAGAGCAGCAGGTTTATTTGTTGATGCCCCAAAAGGACCAGTTTTATTAAATTACGGAATTGATGAATGTCGTTTTACAAAACCAGTTTATCCCGGATCAAGCATTGCCGTTCGTTTTACCTGTAAAGAAAAAATTGAACAAGAAAAAAAGAATCCTGAGGATGTTGCGAAAGGAATTGTTAAATTTTTAGTTGATGTTTATGACGAAACAGGAGAAACAGTAGCTATTGCAACGATATTAACAATGGTAAAAAAAAGAAATCAAAACTAATGTAATGGTATAAATAAACTTAGTAATTTTAATTCATATTATATCCCTAAATCTAGAATAAAAATGAAAAAAATAGTAAATACAACAAACGCCCCTTCACCCATCGGCCCTTATAATCAAGCCATTATTGCTGGTAATATTATGTTTATTAGCGGAACTATTGCTATGGATTTAAATAGTAAACAATTAATCAAAACAACTATTAAAGAAGAAACAAAAATAGTAATGGATTATATTGGAGAAATATTAAAAGCTGGCGGTTGTTCCTACGAAAATGTAGCTAAAAGCACTATATTTTTAAATGATATGAATAATTTTGTTCATGTTAACGAAGTTTATGCCTCTTATTTCAAAGATGAATTTCCTGCTCGAGCTACAATTCAAGCAGCTCGTTTACCAAAAGATGCAAATATTGAAATTAGCGTTGAAGCCATTATTTTTTAAAACTATCTTATTAAATATTAACAAATTTTGTATTTTGTTAGGTTTTTAGAAATTAATTTTGTATTTTTATAATATTAAATCTATTAACCTATGAATATCTTCATAAGCAACATAAGCTTTAAAGTTAGAGAAGATTCTTTAACTGAACTATTTTCTCAATATGGAGAAGTAATAAGTGTTAGAATAATTAAAGATAAAGAAACCAAAAGAAGTAAAGGCTATGGTTTTGTAGAAATGAAAAATGATTCTGATGCTATGAATGCAATTAATACGCTAAATGGCACTGAACATTATGAAAGAAACATTGTAGTAACTGAAGCTAAAGGAAAAAAAGAAACAAACACCGAATCACCCTCTTAAAAATATTTATCCCTCTAAAGCTCGAAATGTTTCGAGCTTTTTTTTTGAATATACTTTGTTCAAATTCATATTTAATATACTTCTTTATTGTTTTTGTATACATCTTATTGATATTTAGTCAATATCTTTATTTCAACAATTCTTTTAAGCTATTAACTTTGCATTGTTTTAAAAACAAAAATATTTATTTTTAAATTTATACAAATTTAAATTTTATGCCAAAAGACTCATCCATAAAATCTGTTTTAATTATAGGCTCAGGGCCAATTATTATTGGACAAGCCTGCGAATTCGATTATTCGGGATCTCAAGCTGCTAAAAGTTTAAAAGAAGAAGGTATCGAAGTATCCTTAATCAATTCCAATCCGGCTACAATTATGACGGATAATGTTACAGCCGATCATATTTATCTTCTCCCACTCGATGTAAAATCGATTGTCAAAATTTTAGAAGAACGACAAATTGATGCTGTACTTCCTACTATGGGCGGACAAACAGCATTAAATCTTGCCCTAAAATGCGAGGACATGGGTATTTGGAAAAAATATGACGTTCGGATGATTGGGGTAGATATTAATGCAATTAAAGTAACAGAAGATCGAGATTTATTTCGGATTCGAATGAACGAAATTGGTGTAAAAATGGCACCAAGCAAAATTGCTAAATCATTTTTAGAAGGTAAAAGTATTGCTCAAGATTTTGGATTTCCATTAGTAATCCGTCCATCCTTCACATTGGGCGGTAGCGGTGGTTCTGTAGTATACGAAAAAGAAAACTTCGATCATTTATTAAATAGAGGCTTACAAACATCTCCTATTCACGAAGTTTTAATTGATAAAGCTGTTTTAGGATGGAAAGAGTTTGAATTAGAACTTTTACGCGACAATAATGATAATGTAGCCATCATTTGTTCTATCGAAAATTTTGATCCCATGGGTGTTCACACCGGTGATAGCATAACGGTAGCTCCTGCAATGACTTTGAGCGATTCTACCTATCAAAAGATGAGAACCATGGCTATTAAAATGATGCGTAGCATTGGTAATTTTTCTGGGGGTTGTAATGTTCAGTTTGCAGTAAGCAATGATGATGCCGAAGATATAATCGCTATCGAAATTAATCCTCGTGTTTCAAGGTCTTCAGCTTTAGCTAGTAAAGCTACTGGTTATCCTATTGCTCGCATTGCAAGTAAATTAGCAATCGGTTATCAATTAGACGAATTAATTAATCAAATAACTAAATCTACTTCTGCTTTTTTTGAACCCACACTCGATTATGTAATAGTTAAAATTCCACGTTGGAATTTTGATAAATTTAAAGGTTGTAATCGTGAACTTGGTTTCCAAATGAAATCTGTTGGCGAAGTCATGGCAATTGGAAGAAGTTTTCAAGAAGCTTTGCAAAAAGCTTGTCAAAGTTTAGAAATTAAACGAAACGGTTTAGGAGCCGATGGGAAAGAAATTACCGATCAAGCCGAACTCCTCAGGGCTTTAGAACGCCCTAGCTGGAATCGTTTATTTATGATTTACGATGCTTTTAAATTGGGAATATCAATCAAAACTATTCAAAAATTAACTAAAATAGATCTCTGGTTTCTTCAACAAATTGAAGAAATGATTGCTCTAGAAAACGAAATTTCTAAATACAATGCCAATTCTCTTCCCAAAGATTTATTATACGAAGCTAAACAAAAAGGCTATGCCGATAGACAAATTGCACATTTGGTAAAATGTTTAGAAAGTGAAATTTACGCCAAAAGGAATAATTTAGGCATTAAACGTGTTTACAAATTAGTAGATACCTGCGCAGCAGAGTTTGAAGCTAAAACACCCTACTACTACTCTACTTTCGAAGACGAAAATGAAAGTGTAAGAAGCGAAAAAAAGAAAGTGGTTATTTTAGGAAGCGGACCTAACCGCATTGGTCAAGGAATTGAGTTTGATTATAGCTGTGTTCATGGCGTTTTAGCTGCAAAAGAATGTGGCTACGAAACTATTATGATTAATTGTAATCCCGAAACCGTAAGTACAGATTTTAGTACAGCTGATAAATTATATTTTGAACCAGTATTTTGGGAACACATTTACGACATTATTTTACACGAAAATCCTATCGGTGTAATTGTTCAATTAGGTGGACAAACAGCTTTAAAATTAGCTGAAAAACTTCATCGACATGGCATAAAAATTATTGGTACCGATTTTAAATCACTTGATTTAGCTGAGGATAGAGGAAGTTTTTCAACTTTATTAAAAGAAAATAAAATTCCTTATCCTGAATTTGGTGTGATTGAAGATGCAGAACAAGCCATTGTTTTATCAAAAACTTTAGGCTTTCCCCTTTTAGTTCGTCCAAGCTATGTATTAGGTGGTCAAAGTATGAAAATTGTTATCAACGAACAAGATTTAGAACAACATGTTGTTAAACTTCTTAACGATTTGCCTGATAACAAAGTATTATTAGATCACTTTTTAGATGGTGCCATAGAGGCAGAAAGCGATAGTATTTGCGATGGAAAAGATGTGTATATCATTGGAATTATGGAACACATTGAACCAGCTGGTATTCACAGTGGAGATAGTTATGCTGTATTACCTCCATTCGATTTAAGCGATCATGTAATTAAACAAATAGAAGAGTACACTAAAACAATTGCCCTGGCATTAAATACCGTAGGCTTATTAAATATTCAATTCGCAATAAAAAACGAAATAGTTTATATCATCGAAGCGAATCCAAGGGCAAGCCGAACTGTTCCTTTTATTGCAAAAGCATACCAAGAGCCTTATGTTAATTATGCAACCAAAGTAATGTTAGGCGAAAAGAAAATAAAAGATTTTAAATTCGAACCTAAGAAAAAAGGATATGCTATTAAAGTACCAGTATTTAGCTATGAAAAGTTTCCTGAAATTCAAAAAGAACTTGGTCCTGAAATGAAAAGTACTGGTGAATCAATCTATTTTATTGATAGCCTGCAAGATGAATATTTTCAAGACATCTACAGTTCACGTAATTTATATTTGAGTAAGTAATTTTTTGAATAATAACTTTAAATATTTGTTTATACTCATTTCTTTAACAACATTAGTTTATTGCAAAAGCACTAAATTAAATTCTGTTGAATATAGTCCTAGTATAAAACAACTTGAAATTGCTAATATTAAATGGGCTAATACTTTGCCTTTAGAATTAAAACAAGGTCAAAATATTTTTTCTACAAAATGTATAGAATGTCACCAATCAAAAACAATAGTTAACTATAATGAAAAAAAATGGATTCTAATTATTGATGAGATGTCAGAAAAATCAAAATTAAGTGTAGAAGAAAAATTAAAATTAACAAAATACATTCTATCTTATAGACAAGAAAAAACTATTGTAAATTCAAATTAGTTTTTTTAAATTATCGATACAAGCTCAAATTTCCTTTTGTACTGTATGCTTCATCATCTTTACCTTTTGCAGTAATAACGTAAAAATACGTTCCTTCAGCAACATCTTTTCCAGTTTGGTTTTTTCCATCCCAAGCAATATTTCCGGTATTACTTGTTAACTCATAAACTTTATTACCCCATCTGTCGAATATTAAGGCAGTAATCTCTGTTAAATTAGCAGCAGATAAAAAGAAAATATCATTACTACCATCCCCATTTGGAGTAAAAACATTTGGTACTTCTAATTTAGATGGGATATCAACTTTAATTATTTTCTTTGCAATATCTTGACAATTACCTTTACTCACAAACAATGAAACAGTATATGTCCCTGGCTGATTATAGGTAACTGATTGAGACAAAATCGAAGAGTTTGTAATATTAGTTGTTCCATTACCAAAATTCCAAACAGAGGTTATACTTAAAGAATTAACACTTTTAGAATTATTATATAAGGTAACATTTAATGGGGCAAATCCACTATCATAATTTGCATCTAAAAGGCCCGTTAAAACTCCATTCACAATACTTACTTCGCCAATACTTGAACAGCCATTAGAGTTATTAGTAACAAAAACTCGATAAATACCCGGAGAATTAACAATCAAAGTAGAATTAGTTAATACGCCTGTAGTCGCAGTTCCTTGCGTTACAAACCATTGATACTTCCAATCTGAAGTAGGATTGGTATATATTGCATTGATTGTATCTGTTTTTTCTCCACAATCTAAAATAAAAGGTGGCGGTGCCGATGGATTATTAACAACCGGATAAATACGATTATCTGCAATGATGGTAGTTCCTGTTGCAATACATCCATTATTTAAGTTTTTTGCTGTTAATGTATAGGTTCCTGGTATAATTGCTACATAGTTAGATATTAATTGTTCAGGATTTTGTGGTGGTGGACCTTCCCATAAATACGCTTGAATAATTTGTGTATTAGGGAAATTAGATGGCGATTGATTGGAACTGGTATTGGTAAGAACTACACTGGCCGTGTTACAAGCAATCACTGTTGAACTTAAAGATATACCTACTTTTGGTGGAAATATATTTTGATACATCGGAATAATAGTGGAGCTCTTACACGTATTATTATTATCCATTACCGTTAGTGTATAATTGGCTACCAATGTATTGGTGGTGTTACTTGTCGTAATTATTGTAATTGGAATACCTTGTAAATTTCCTGGAGCTGTAGGAAAAGACCAATTGTAACTAACATTTGGCGTTAAACTGGCACCCTCTAATTTTACTGTAGGCGAAGCACAGGTTAAGGTTTGATTTGGAACTATCGCTTCAACATTAGGCACAAATGTATTTTGAACTACCGATACTGGCACTTTTGTTCTACAATTTGTTGAATTATCTTGTACCACAATTGTCCAGGTGCCAGGAACTGTTACATTAGTAATTGTAGGTACTGCATTTGTTGTGAACAAGGTTGATGAACCTGGAGGTAAAAAAGTATAACTTACTGCCCCTCCAGGAACTGGATTTGTTACAGCACCTTGTATATTTATAGTAATTATACTTTTTGTTCCGCAACCTAAAGTAAAGTTTGAAGGGCTATTTA